>NZ_JBSGBQ010000011.1:230047-304509 GCF_053601335.1 Amycolatopsis sp. NPDC004747
TACGTACTCCAAGCCGTCTTACAAGCCGACCACAGGACCGAGTGGGCCGGGGTTCTTGCCTACGATTGGCTCCTCGAGACTAACCTCAACCACCCGGCATGGAACCGCGTCCTGCAGGCGCTTCTCCGCGCGACGCCACGGGACAAAGCGGTACACGAGTTGGCCGCCCGGTGGCTGGAGGCACACCGTAGCCATCCAGCCCGTAGCCGTGTAGAGGCGCTGCTATCGCGCGCACGCCGCTTATGACGGGACTGCGGGGACCTCGGGCAAGCAGCTTCGCGTAGCGCACTTCAGCATAGTCCCCCGGCCGGCGGCCACGATCAGATGCAGGCCAATGACCTTCAGTGACGTCCCGCCGCGGGGGCGATCGGCGCGTCGGCTCGATGACCTCAGCACCCGACAAAAACTTCCACCCGCCGTGCAGCGGCACGGCCCCCTCGCGCGTCCACAGGGGTGACGAGAGGACGCGTGTGACCTTCGAAGACTTCGTGGCGGAGCGGCTGGACGGGCTGCTCCGCTACGCCACCGTCCTGACGAACGACCCGCACCTGGCGCAGGACGTCGTCCAGGACGTGCTCCTGCGCGCCCAGCAGCGGTGGGACGGCATCGCCGCGCCGCCGACCTACGTGCGGCGGATGATCACCAACGAGTACCTCTCGTGGCGGCGGCGGGCGGTGCGGCGGATGGTGTCCAGCAGCCACGACGTCCTCGACGCGCTCAGCCCACCCGAACCCGACCCGTCGGCCGCCTACGACGAGCGGGACGCCATGCTCGGCCTGCTCGCCACGCTGCCGCGCAAGCAGCGCGCGGCCGTCGTGCTGCGGTACTACGAGAACTACACCGACGCCGAGATCGCCGCGGTCCTGCGGTGCGGCGTCACCACCGTCCGCAGCCAGATCTCGCGGGCGCTGGCCGTCCTGCGCCAGGCCGGGTTGCCGCACACCACCGTCACCACCGGAGCCCCCGAATGACCCGCAGCGAGCACGAGACCGAGACGCTCATCCGGGACAGCCTGGACCGCCTCGCCGCCCGCGCCCCGGACGGTCACGCGGTGCGCGACGCGCTCGCCCGCGCCGGGCGGAAGCGACGGCCGGCGACCCGGCTGGCCCTGGTCGCCGCCGCGGTGGTCGTGGTGGTCGTCGGCGCCTTCTCCGGCATCCAGCTGCTGACCCGGCCGGACCTGACGCCCGCGGCGAACCGCCCGGTGCTCACCTACGAGCCGGGCTGGCTGCCCTCCGGCCTCACCGAACAGCACCGCGGCGGCGGTCCCGGGATCACGCCGCAGGTCCGGCGGTGGATGGCGGGCCAGGCCGCGGTGACGCTGCTGGCGTACTCGACCGCCGACCCCGAGTGGGCGCAGGCCCCGCTGAAGATCGCGTCGATCAAGGACCAGGTCCTGGTGCACGGCCGGGTGGCCATGGTCCGCGGCTCCGGCAGCACCGCGGAGCTCACCTGGCTGGCCGACGACTCGCACGTGCTCTGCGCGGCGGTCACCGGGATCCCGGACGCGCGTGCGGTCGCCCAGCGGATCGCCGACTCGGTCACCGTCGAGCCGGTCGGCGTCCGCGGCGAGCTGCGGTTCGGCCCGCTGCCGCCGGGGCTGGCCGAAGGGTCCACCGCGGTGCGGGGCACCGGCCCCGCCGACGCGACCACCGAGCTGACCGCGGTCGACCCGGCCCGGCCGTTGATCCCCCTCGTGTACGCGACCGCCGACCCGGGCGCCCCCGGCCTGTCCGGCGCCACGCCGGTGACCGTCCGCGGCGGCGAAGGCTTCTTCGTCGCGGCGCACGACGGGCGGGACGCGCTGGTCGCGGTCCGGCTGCCGTCGGGACGCTGGCTGCGGGTGTCGGGCGCCCGGCCCGAAGCCGAGCTGATCGCCATCGCGAACGGCGTCCAGCTCGACCCGGCGCCCGACTACCGCTGGCTGGGGCGGCCTACCAGTTGACCATCGGGAACCAGATGATCCCGAGCCTGCCCAGCACGCGGACGTCCCAGTAGAGCAGCGTGAACGTGCCGCCGACGAGCAGCGCCGCGCCGGTCACGGTCGCGATCCGCGCCGGCTTCGCGGCCAGCCAGCGCTGCACGCGCCCGCCCGTGGCGTAGGTCAGGATCAGGAACAGCACGGCCATGACGACGATGTTGCCGAGCGACTGCAGCGCGAACGCGGCGGCGCCGTAGAGGACGTTGTGCTGCTCGGCGGCGCTGCGGAACATGATCCGGAACAGCGGGTACGGCCGTCCGATGAGGAACCCGCCGATGAGCGCGCCCATCAGGACCAGCGGCGCGGCGGGGTGGCGGCGGGTGAAGCCCTCGAAGGGGTTGCGGAGGATGCCGAGGGCGATCAGGCCCATCAGCAGGAAGACCAGGCCGACGACGCCGAAGGCGACCATGGACTGGATGCTGCGCGGGGAGAGCCCGGTGGTCTTGGCGGTGTCGAACTGCGGCATGCGGGTGCCGACGAGCGCGACGATCACGCCGTAGCCGACCGACACGGTGAGCATGCCGGCGGCGATCCAGCCGAGCGGCTTGAGCGCGTTCCGCTTCGTGCCGGTCTGGTCGCCCACCAGCGGGGCGACGGCCCCGAACGCGGCGATGTTGCAGGCGGTGAAGGAGCCCGCGAGGCCGGAGACGAACGCGAAGAGCGTCCCGGCCAGGACGCCGCTGATCGGGGTGGCCTTGGCGTCGTGGCCGAGCAGGCCGTTCGCGACGTTGTCGCCGATCACGGAGTCGACGAAGGGCGCCGACCAGATGGCGGTCAGCACGAACCCGGCCACGATCGCGGCCACCGCGATCGCGGCCCGGCGTGCCGGATAGGGCCCGGCGCCGAAGAAGCCTGCTTGCGGGTGAACCGGAACTTGCTGCTTGACCGCCATCGATGCCCTCCAGTGTGCGGGGAATCCAGCACTTCGAAGCGTTGCAGCCGGACACGTTGAAACGCTTCGGCCGAGCGTGTGGGTTTTTGACACCGAAAGGCCTAGGCATTTTTCCCGCTGGTCACGGACTACGGTGGGCCCATGACCACCGAGACCGACCGCCTCGCCGCCGAGCGCTACGTCGTCCTGACCACGTTCCGGCGCGACGGGCGGGCCGTGCCGACCCCGATCTGGGTGGCCGGCCGCGACGGCGAGCTCGTGCTGTGGTCGGTGCGGGACACCGGCAAGGTCAAGCGCATCCGCAACGACGGCCGGGTCGAGGTCCAGGCCTGCGACGTGCGCGGGCGGAAGACGCACGGCGCGAAGGTCTCCGGTCGGGCCCGGCTGCTGGACGCCGCCGAGACCGAACAGGTCCGCCGGGCGATCGCCCGCAAGTACGGCGTCGTCGGGCGCGTCACGATGTTCTTCTCGAAGCTGCGCGGCCCGGCCGACCGGACGGTCGGCATCGCGGTCAAAGTGGACGGCTGAAGCTGCGGAACCCGCGCCGGAGGTAGTTCGGCAGGGCGTTCGGGTGATCGAGGGTCGAGGTGTGCAGCCAGACGCGCCGCGTCCCGGGCAGCGCCCACGCGTCGGCGACGACGAGGGTCAGCGCGAACCCGCCGAGTCCTTTCCCGACGAACTCCGGCACCAGGCCGAACGTGGTGATCTCGACGTCGTTCCCGGGCTGCGGCTCGAAATCCGCCGCGCCGGCGATTTCCCCGCGGTACTCGATGAGCCGGTATTCGCGGTGCGGCGCGGCGAGCCAGCTGTCCCATTCGGCGTCCCCGCGACCGGCGCTCGGCCAGCGGTACGGCGTCCCGATCCGGACGTGCAGCTCCCGGATCAGCGGCCCCGCCGCGACGGTCCGGAGCGCAACCCCCTCGACGAGCGGCGCAGGATTCAGCTGCCCGGCGGCGGTCATTTCCAGCTCGGTGACGATCTCCTCCACCCGCGGCAACCTACGACTCCGGGGGACCGCTGTCAGCCGCTTTTCGGGGTCAAGCGGCGACCCGCAGGAGGGCGCTCGATTACGCCGGCTGCCCGGCCAGCAGCCGCTCGACCAGCGCCGTGACGAGGTCGTGGCGCTGCTCGTCGGTGAACAGGTCCGGCAGCGTCAGCCGTTCCATGATCAGCCAGTTCAGCGCGAGCCAGAGCAGGACGACCATCGTGCCGTCGCCGGGCAGGCCGGACTTCTCGTGGTACCCGACGTTGAAGTCGACGTCCGCGCGGATCCGGCGGGTCAGCACGTCCCGCAGCTCCGGACGGCGGGTGGCTTCCAGCCGCAGTTCCAGCATGGCGAGGAACCCGGTCGGGAACGCGGCGACGCGGTCGACGAGTTCGTGCATCAGCGCGGTGACGCGGGCCCGGTCGCGCGGCCCGTCCAGACCGCCGGCGATGACCTCCTCGTCCACCAGCCGTTCGTAGACCCGCTCTCCCGCGTGCGTGAGGATTTCGTCGCGGCTGGAGAAGTAGTTGGAGGCCGTGCCGACCGGCACGCCGGCCTGCTGGTCGACGGCGCGGAAGGTCAGCCCGCGGGCCCCCTCGCCGGCCAGGACTTCGATCGCGGCGTCGAGCAGGGCCGCGCGCCGCTCGGGGTTGCGTCGCACCATGACGTGAGCTCCCGGAGTAGGACTTCAAGCAAAGTACTACAACCGGAGTGATTTTGCTTCGGCCGACGCTCCCGCGTCACCTCGAGGACCGCGGAGCCCTGCTCGGCTAGACCTTCGCGACCGCGGCGAGGGCCTCGGGCAGCGTGAACGCACCGGCGTAGAGCGCCTTGCCGACGATGGAACCCTCGACGCCGTCGGACGCCAGGCCCGCCAGCGCGACGAGGTCGGCCACGCTCGACACGCCGCCGGACGCGATCACCGGTGCGTCGGTGCGGGCGACGACGTCGCTCAGCAGCTCCAGGTTCGGGCCGCGCAGCGTGCCGTCCTTGCTGACGTCGGTGACGACGTAGCGGGACGCGCCGTCGCGGTCGAGGCGCTCCAGGACGTCCCAGAGGTCGCCGCCGTCGGAGGTCCAGCCGCGGGCCGAAAGCCGGTGGCCGGCCTCGGTGATCCGCACGTCGAGGCCGATCGCGACGCGGTCGCCGTACTCGCCGATGACCCGGGCCGTCCACTCCGGGTCCTCGAGCGCGGCGGTGCCGAGGTTGACCCGCCGCGCGCCGGTGGCCAGGGCGGCCTTCAGCGACGCGTCGTCGCGGATGCCGCCGGAGAGCTCGACCTGCACGTCGAGCCGCCCGACGACCTCGGCGAGCAGTTCCCGGTTGCTGCCCTTGCCGAAGGCGGCGTCGAGGTCGACCAGGTGGATCCACTCGGCGCCGTCGCGCTGCCAGGCCAGTGCGGCCTCCAGGGGGCTGCCATAGGAGGTCTCGGTGCCGGCCTCGCCCTGGACGAGTCGCACGGCCTGGCCATCGGCCACATCAACGGCGGGAAGGAGCGTGAAAGTCACGCGGGTAACTCTAGGGCGGCGACCCGGATCACCCGGTCAGAGGGTCGCCAGCCAGTTGCGCAGCAGCTGCGCGCCGGCGTCCCCGGACTTTTCCGGGTGGAACTGGGTGGCCCACAGCGGCCCGTTCTCGACCGCGGCGACGAAGTCCTCGCCGTGGTGGGCCCAGGTGACCTTGGGTTCCTGCCCGGGCAGGCCGTCGAGCTCCCACTTGCGCGCGGCGTAGGAGTGCACGAAGTAGAACCGCTCCTCCAGGTCGAGCCCGGCGAACAGCCGCGAGTCCGCGGGCGCGCGCACGGTGTTCCACCCCATGTGCGGCAGGACGTCGGCGTGCAGCCGGTCGACGACGCCGGGCCACTCGCCGGTGCCCTCGGTCTCCTCGCCGTGCTCGACGCCGCGGGAGAAGAGGATCTGCATGCCGACGCAGATGCCGAGCACCGGGCGCCCGCCGGCGAGCCGCTTGCCGATGATCCGGTGTCCCTGCACCTCCAGCAGCCCGGCCATGCAGGCGGAGTACGCACCGACACCGGGAACGACCAGGCCATCGGCTTCGACGGCGGCATGCGGGTCGGCGGTGACCTCGACATCGGCCCCGGCGCGCGCCACAGCGCGTTCGGCGGAGCGGAGGTTGCCGGAACCGTAGTCGAGGATCACCACACGAGACACGCCACCCAGCGTAGCCGTCGTGCTCAGCGGCGCTCGAAGGAATAGACGTCGGTCACGGTGTTGCAGGGCGACGGCGGCACGACCTCGACCCGCAGCACCCCGTCGTCGTAGTCGACGCCTTCCGGGGTGAACGTCCCCGTGCAGGTGCTGACCAGCGGGACCTGGCGGATTTCGTGCACGCGCGCGGTGACGTCGCGGCCGTTCAGCGGCCGGGCGAGGTCGACCTGCAGGAGCTGCAGGGTGGTCGGGTAGAGGTCGTTGTACGGATCGCTGGTCGCGCAGACCAGGCGCGTCGCCGAGACGAAGTCGCAGCCCTGGGCGCTGCGGATGGGGTGGTCGAGGTGGATGCGGGCGACGACCGGCAGGTCGCCGGCCGCTTTCGGGCCGCGGGGGTTGAGGAAGGGCGTCGGCGAGACGAAGAGGCGGTCGATCTCGCCGAGCGGGCCGGAGACGAGCCACTGCCCGTCGGGGGTGGCCGCGACCTGGGCGTTCGCGTTGGCGGCCGGCTCGTCCGGCTGCAGCGGGTGGACGAACTCCGTGGTCGTCCCGTCCGGCTTGGTGACCAGGTACATCTTCGTGGCGGGCGCCGGCGTGCGGGTGTCCTGGTAGACGTCGAAGACGTAGCCGCGCAGCGAGTCCGGGTCGCCGACGTGGCCCCAGCCCTCGTCCTTGAGCGGCTGCGGGATGGTGGCGCCGTTGCGGTAGACGATCTCGGGGGCGTGGCCGGGCAGCCGGAGGGTCGCCAGGCCCTCACCGCTGATCCGGTTCTCGGCGGTGGTGTGGCCGACCTGCTGCCAGCGGCTTCCGTGCGCGGCGGCGACGCCGGGCGCGGCGAGCAGGGTGGCCGCGGTGAGAGCGAGCAGGCTTGCCGTCCGTTTTGCGCGCATGTGCGCTCCTCGGGAGTTGAGGCCTTGGCGGCGGCGGAGCCATCCTGCCACAGAGGGCACGTTCGCCGGAAAAATCTTGAAGAGACCCGTTTGAGCGTCCCACCACCCGGGTATCACTCACCCGTTCGTGTGCGTTCAGCCGCCGCGACCGGACGCCAGGGAGGCGAAGATGGCCGAGGACGATCTGCTGTCCGAGATGCTGCACGCCTGGCGCGAAGACATCGAAAGCGTGCCGTTCCCGCAGTTCAGCGAGCTGCTGATCCCGCGCCAGCAGACCCGGCCGCGGTGCGTGCCGAGCGCGTCTGCCGCGCGCGTGACGAACGCCACGCGGAGAACAGACGCCTGACGGTGTTTTCCCGCGGGGGCTGTGGTTTCCTGCGGTGGCCGCATCGACGCGTCCCCCGGGAGCCCCCATGAGTCGCACGCCCGACCCGCACGACTTCCTCGACCTCGACGCCGGGCTCGCCGAGGAGGAACGCGCCATCCGCGACGCCGTCCGCGCGTACGCGAAGGACCACCTGCTGGACCACGTCGCCGACTGGTACGAAACGGGCGCGCTGCCCGCCGCGGAGCTGGCGAAGGGCTTCGGCTCCCTCGGCCTGCTCGGCATGCACCTGGAGGGCTACGGCTGCGCGGGCACCAGCGCCGTCGCGTACGGCATCGCGTGCCGTGAGCTCGAGGCCGTCGACTCGGGGCTGCGCAGCTTCGTCTCGGTGCAGGGGTCGCTGGCGATGTACGCGATCCACAAGTGGGGCAGCGAAGAGCACCGGCGGGAATGGCTGCCGCGGATGGCCACCGGCGACGCGCTGGGCTGCTTCGGACTGACCGAGCCGGACGCCGGCAGCGACCCGGGCTCGATGCGCACGCGCGCGGTGCGCGACGGCGGCGACTGGGTGCTTTCGGGCACGAAGATGTGGATCACCAACGGGACCGTCGCCGACGTCGCGGTCGTCTGGGCGCAGACCGACGACGGCATCCGCGGCTTCGTCGTCCCGACGTCGACGCCGGGCTTCACCGCGAACGAGGTCAAGCACAAGCTGTCGCTGCGGGCGTCGCTGACGGCGGAACTGGTGCTCGACGGCGTCCGGCTGCCGTCGTCGGCGGCGTTCCCCGAGGTCCGCGGGCTGCGCGGGCCGCTGTCGTGCCTGAACGAAGCCCGCTACGGGATCCTCTTCGGCGTCGTCGGCGCGGCGCGCGCGTGCTACGAAGCCGCGTTGGAGTACACGCTCTCGCGGTCGCAGTTCGGGAAGCCGCTCGCCGGGTTCCAGCTGACCCAGCGCAAGCTCGCCGACCTGGTCGTCGAGGTCAACCGCGCCGGGCTGGTGGCGCTGCAGATCGGGCGGCTGAAGGACGCGGGCGCGCTGCACCACAACCACGTCAGCTTCGGGAAGATGGCGAACGTCCGCTCGGCGCTGGAGGTGGCCCGCACGGCCCGGTCGATGCTGGGCGCCAACGGGATTTCCCTGGAGTACCCGGTGATGCGGCACATGGCGAACCTCGAGACGGTGCTGACGTACGAGGGCACCGAAGAGATGCACGCGCTGTCGCTCGGTCAGGCGGTCACGGGGCTGGCGGCGTTCCGCTGATCGTTTTTTGTCGGTGGTGGCCGCTAGCTTGCGGCCATGACGTTCTCCGAGTTCGAAGCCGTGGTGGAGCTGCGGCGGTACACCTTGCACCCCGGCCGGCGCGATGAGCTGATCGAGCTCTTCGAGCGCGAGTTCGTCGAGCCACAGGAGGCGGCGGGCGCGCACTTGTTCGGGCTGTTCCGCGCCCGGGCGGCCCCGGACGAGTTCGTGTGGCTGCGCGGTTTCCGTTCGATGGAGTCCCGCAAGGCGGCGCTCGAGCAGTTCTACTTCGGCCCGGTGTGGCAGGAGCACCGTTCGGCGGCGAACGCAACGATGATCGACTCCGACAACGTCCTGCTCCTGCGCCCGGTCCGGCGAGGCTTGGCCGCACCACCACCGGGCGCGGGCGTACACGTGACGGTGTCGGCGCCGGCTCCCCCGCCGGAGTCGGCGTTCGCGGCGTTCGAGACGGAGCCGTCGGAGAACACGTTCCCGCAGCTGCCGGTCCGCACGGACGGCCCGTTCTCGGTGCACTTCAGCCGGCGGCCATCGGAGTCGTCGTTCGAGCTCGTGCCGACTTCGCGGTCACTGATCCGGTGAGAGGAGTTCGATGAGCCCGGTGGGGTAGAGGATCTTGCGGCCGTCCCGGAAGTCGGCGAGGTCGACCCAGCGCGCGGTGCCGGGGTCGTCGAGGATCTTCATCTCGTCACGCCGGTAGAAGCGGTCATCGACGAACTCGGCGGCGAAGACGAAGGCGATCTCGTGCCCGGGCCGGTCTTGCCAGGTGAAGACGTTCTCGAGCACACCGAGCCGGTCCCCGACCTCGATCTCGGCGCCGAGCTCCTCGCCGAACTCGCGAACGAGGGCGTCTTTGCTGTGCTCGCCGAACTCGATCCCGCCCCCGAGCGGCCGGTGGAAGGTCTCACCTTTGACGTCGTCACGCGCTTCGAAGACGAGCAGAGAGTCCCCCCGCCGGATGACGGCGAGCGCGATGGGCCGGATCGATGACATGGCGGTCACGCTATCGACCCGAGCCTCCCGAAGCACGAGCCATCCGATACCGGCCACCACGATCACACCGAAAACCCCGGCGGCGAGCCAGGCCCACCCACCACCGAACACCCCGGCCACGGCAACGACCACGATCCCCACGAGAGGCACCACCCAGGGCGAAAACCCCATCCCCACCCCGTCCCACACACCTCGACTGGGCCTGAATGCTGGCCTAACATGGTCGGATCCTGGAGGGCGGGGTGAGGGCCATGAGCCTGCTGCGGCTGGTGTTCGGCGCCGCCCGGACCGCGCCCTTCGCCCGGTACGAAAATCCGAGCTACCGGCAACCCGGCGATCGTGAACGCGACCCCGAACCCGTCGACGACGACGAGCCGTGCCCACGGCCCGGCTGCAAGGGGCGCGTCAAACGGAACAACCACGGAGGCCGTAGCTGTTCGAAGTGCGGCTTCAATCCATCGGCGAAGTCTCGATGACTGCCGGGGCTTCACTAACCGATGCCGCCACGTCGGCCGGCACCCGGATCGGCCGCTACTTCGGGATCGTGGGAATGATCCCGTCCCTGTTCTTGGTGGTGTGGGGCGCCGTTTTGATCACGAGCAACTCCTGGCGCGGCCGCCCGGACTTGCATCGGCTGCACGAATCCTTGTCCGGGTGGACTCCAAGCAGCTACGCAGGAGCACTGCTGTGGATCTTGCCGGCGTCACTGATAGTCGGCCTGATCTTGAATCCGCTGCAGTTCGGGATGACTCGGCTTCTCGAAGGTTACTGGGGGAGCTCGGGGCCTGCTCGGCTGTTACTACGCTGGCGGATCGGCCGCCATCGCCGCCGGTTGGACCTGCTCGACGACCGGCGAAAGGCGCTTCGCCGTCGCCGGATCGCCGGACTCGACCGGCTCCTGGAAGACCTCTATGACGAAGACCCGCAGACTTGGGATGCCAGGACCAGGGAAACGCGCCGCAACGAGATCTTCGATTCTGCCGCAGGAGCGACCTTTGCGGGGTTACGAGCGGCCGAGGACGCGCTCTTCGGGATCATCCATTCCTATCCGGCCATAACCAGAACGATGCCTACGCGCGTGGGCAATGTGCTGCGTGGTGCCGAGGACCGCGTCGGCAAACAGTACGGGCTCGATGTCATCCTCACCGCTCAGCACTTCTCCCTCGTCGCCGAGCAGCGGCACCTGGACCACTTGCGAGACGCTCGTCAGCAGTTCGACATGACTGTGCGACTCTGCGTGGTCTTCATGGTTGCCACCATCATGACGTGCGCCTTCCTCGCGACTGATGGTCTGTGGCTGCTCGTGGCTCTTGTCCCGTATGCCCTCAGCTGGCTGGCTTACCGCGCCACAGCGGCATCCGCAGCCGACTACATGACCATTATGGCCACAGTCGTGGATCTCAATAGGTTCAAGCTGTACGAAAGCCTCCACACGGAAATACCGCGCAACAGCGTGGAGGAACGCCGGAACAACGAGAAACTCATGAAGCTGATAGAGCATGATCGTAAAGTCGTTGTCCGCTACAAGCACCCCGCCGCCGGTACCCCCAGCACCGGCGAAACCCCGCCTACTCCCCCAAAAACTCCCTGATCGACACCCCAAGAGACCCGGCATCCAGCCCGTGCGCCAGATCGTGGTCCCCGATCCCCCCGTACATCCGAACCTCCGCATCCCGCCGCACGCCCAAAGACCGCAACCGGTGCGGCACATCGGAAAGCGCCTCCGTCACCCAGAACGCCGACGTCCCCGCCAGATACGGCTCCACCAGCACCACCGACGCCGAAGACGCGAGCACCGCCGACCGCAACCCCGCCCCGTCGAACGGCCGGATCGTCGACGCATACAACACCGTCACGTCCAGACCCGCCGTCGCGCGCAGGACGCGGTCCAGCACCGGGCCCACCGCCACCACGACGCCGGACGAGCCGGAACGCAGCCGGGTGAAACCCACCCCCAGGTGCGGCGAAGCGTTCTCCTGCGCCGACAACCGCAGGTACACCCGGCCGTCCCCGGGGATCGACTCCAGCAGCAGCCGGTTGGCCTCGGCCGGGTGGCCCGGCACGTGGACCGTCCAGCCCGGCAGCGAGTCGATCAGTGCGACGTCGGCCGGGGACTGGTGCGTGCGTCCCGCCGTCGGCATGTCGTACGACGCTCCCCACGACACCAGGACGCCGCCCGCCTCCTGGTGCGAAAAGTCCAGCTTGATCTGCTCGAAAGCGCGCTCCACCAGGAACGACGGGAAGGTGTGCACGATCGGCCGAAGCCCCGCCAGCGCCAGGCCGGCGCCCGTGCTGACCAGCAGCTGCTCGCGGATCCCGACGTTGATCACCCGCTTCGGGTGCCGCCGCGCGGCGTCGGCGAGCTGGGCGGCCGAAATGTCGGCCAGCACGACCGCGACGTCCGGGTCGGCGTCGACGATCCGTTCGGTGGTGGCGAGGAACTCCTCCCGCATCGACAGCATCTTCAGCCCTTCGGTTCGACGACGGCCACCACGGCCAGCGGCCGGCCGGGGTGGGCGGTGGTGAACGCTTCGAACAGCGCGTCGTGATCACGGCCGGACACCGTGCGCGTCTCCCAGCCTTCGACGGCGAAGCGGCGGGCGATGCCGCCCGGCCAGCCGCGCGTCGACGACTGGTTGTCGACCACCACCGTGGTCAGGTTTTCGAGGCGCTCGCGCGCCGCGACGACGATCGCCTCGTGGTTCGAGCCTTCGTCCAGTTCGGCGTCGCCGACCAGCGTCACGACCTTCGCGCTCGTCAGGCCGCCGGCGCGCAGCCCGAGCGCGGTGCCGAACGCGATCGGCAGGCCGTGGCCGAGGGAGCCGCTGGAGATTTCGACGCCGGGGACGCGCTGCCGGTCGGGGTGGTGCCCGAGGCGCGACGCCGCGTCGGACCACGTTTCGAGCTCCGCTTCGGCGATGAAGCCTTTGGCGGCCAGCACGGCGTAGTACGCCATCGGCCCGTGCCCCTTGGACAGCAGGAACCGGTCGCGGCCGGGCTCGCGGAAGTTTTCGGGCGTGACGTCGAGCACGCGGTCGTAGAGCACCCACAGGACGTCCAAAGTGGACTCGGCCGCGGCGTGGTGCTTTTCGTCGCCGGTCATCAACGAGATCAGCCGGGGCAGATCGGCGTAACCCGGTTCGGTCGCAGTGGTCATGACCCGACCATGCAACCTCGACTAAACTCGAAGTCAAGGATAGCCTGACCTGGTGACCAGGCTCGCTGAACATCTCAGCATCGGACAAGTGGCGGAACGCAGCGGGGTTCCGCACACGGCACTGCGGTTCTACGAGGAGAAGGGGCTGATCAGTTCGGAGCGGTCGGCGGGCAACCAGCGCCGCTACGCGCGTTCGGTGCTGCGCCGGATCGCGTTCATCCGCGCCGCGCAACGGGTCGGGCTTTCGCTGGAGGACATCAGCGCGGCGCTGGCGACGCTGCCAGCGGACCACGCCCCAACCAAGGCGGACTGGGCCCGGCTCTCCCGCGACTGGCAGCACGAGCTCGACGCGCGCATCGACGCCCTGCAGCGGCTCCGCAACCGGCTCACCGGCTGCGTCGGCTGCGGTTGCCTGTCCCTGCGCAGCTGCGCGCTGTACAACAACGACGACGAGCTGTCCCGCTTCGGGCCGGGCGCGAGCAAGCTCCGACCGGCGGTCGAAGGCGGCATCTAAACCGCTTGCACGCGGGGAGGATGCTGGAAAGGCAATGAACGAAAAGGAACTGATCCGCATCTCGAAGCGGCTGTCGCGCCACCTGCGCCACGACCCGGCCGCCCTCGGCCTGACCCTCGCACCCGGTGGCTGGGCCCCGGTCGAAACCCTGCTGCGCGCGCTCTCGATCTCGCGTGCGCAACTCGACGAAGTGGTCGAGAAGAACAACAAGCGCCGCTTCGCCTTCGACGAATCGGGCACCCGCATCCGGGCGAGCCAGGGCCACAGCGTGGCGGTCGAGCTGGGCCTGCCGGACGCGACCCCGCCGGACGTGCTCTACCACGGCACGGTGGCGAAGTACCTCGACGCGATCTTCCGCGAAGGCCTGCGCCCGATGAACCGCCACGCGGTCCACCTGTCGGCAACGGTGGAAACGGCGAGAGCCGTCGGCGCCCGCCGAGGCAAGCCGCTGATCCTCCGGATCGACGCCGCGGCGATGACGGCGGCCGGGCACGCGTTCCAGGTGAGCGCCAACGGAGTCTGGCTGACGTCGGCGGTGCCGCCGGAGTACCTGTCACCGACCGGCTGACTTGCGCCCGGAAGTGCCGGGCCGGGCATCTCGCGTGACTGGGCGGGCATCTCGCGTGACTGGGCGGACATCACGCGCGGTCGGAGGCGGAACTCGCGTGACCGCGGCCGGATCTCGCGTGATTGAGCGGGCAACTCGCGTGATTGAGCGGGCATCTCGCGTGATCAGAGGGGCGACACGGCGCTGAGCGCTCGGCGGCGGGGGCGGCCCAGGAGGCGGCGGCCCACATCCAGGAGCTCCGCGCGCAGCTCTTCGTCACCGAGCCCGGCCAGGTCCGGGGAGCCGCCCGCCATGGCGATGCCCGTCAGGGCGACCAACGCGTTGACGCGGGTCGTCGTGTCCGGGTCCGGGCCCGACAGGATGCCCAGCAGTGCCTGGCCGAACCCCTCCGTGCCGCCGTGGGCGGACTTCTCGATCGCGCGGGCGATGCCCGGGTCGCTCGAAAACAGCGCCACCAGCGCCCGGTGGCGGATCACCAGGTCGACGAAACCCTCCAGCAGCAGGTCCACCTGCGCGCCCCGGCGCTTCTGCGCCGCCGCGCGGCGGACCAGTTCGTCCAGGTCGCGGACGCCCGGCTCGGCGACCGCCTCGGTGATCTCCGCCTTCGTCTTGAAGTGGTAGTACACAGCCGCCTTGGTGATGCCCAGCGCGTCGGCGATCATCTGCAGCGAAGTGCCCTCGACCCCGTGTTCGGTGAACAGGCGCAGCGCGGTCTGCAGCAGTCGGGTCCGGGTGTCCTCGGCCGGGCCGGCGGTCATTCTTCCTCCTCAGCGAGCCGTCGGAGCCTACGTCACGCCCTGTCGATCGGCAAACCGCGTTACTAGCCGAACGGCTAGGAAACCCCCTTGCTGTTCGACAAGTCACATACTTGCCGATCGGCTTGGGGTCTTCCTTGCCGATCGGCTAGCTTGGAAGAGACACTGTGGAGTGAACCAACCCCGTTCGGGCGAAACGGAGCTGACTCGTGGCGACCTTCCTGTACCGGCTCGGCCGGTTTTCCTTCCGGCGCAGAGCGCTGGTCGCGGCCGTCTGGGCGGCGGTCCTGGTGGCGCTGGGCCTGGGCGCGCTGACGCTCTCGAGCCAGCTGTCGAACTCGGTGACGATCCCCGGCACCGAGTCACAGCGGGCGGTCGACCAGCTGACCGAGAAGTTTCCGCAGGCCAACGCCGGTGGCGCCACCGCGCGGGTGGTCATCGAGGCCCCGGCCGGGACCACGGTGACCGACGCGAAGGGCAAGGCGGCCGTCGAAGCACTCGTCGGGCAGCTGAAGACGGCGCCGAAGGTCGCCGCGGTGGTGGACCCGTTCCAGGCCCGGTCCATCTCACCCGATCAGCACGTCGCCCTCGCCCAGGTTAGTTACGGAGCGAAAGCGTACGAACTGACCGACGAAGACCGCCAGGCGCTGCTGGACACCGCGAACGCCGCCCGCACGGCCGGGTTCACCGTCGAGTTCGGCGGCGACGCCGTGCAGGGCACGCCCGCCACCGGGGCCACCGAAGGCCTGGGTGTCGCGGTCGCCGCCGTCGTGCTGGTGATCACGTTCGGTTCGCTGCTCGCGGCCGGGATCCCGCTGCTGACCGCGCTGGTCGGCGTCGGCACCGGGATGGCGGGCATCTTCCTCGCCTCCGGGTTCCTCGAGCTGAACTCGAACACGCCGGTCCTGGCGCTGATGATCGGCCTGGCCGTCGGCATCGACTACGCGCTGTTCATCGTGTCGCGCTACCGGCACGAGCTGGGCATCGGTCGCGACCCCGAAGAAGCCGCCGGACGCGCCGCGGGCACCGCCGGCTCGGCCGTGGTGTTCGCCGGGCTCACCGTCATCATCGCGCTGGCCGGCCTCACCGTGATCGGCATCCCGTTCCTCGGGCAGATGGGCGTCGCCGCCGCCGTCACCGTCGCGGTCGCCGTGCTCATCGCCCTGACGCTGCTGCCCGCGATCCTCGGCTTCGCCGGCCCCCGGGTGGCCGGCGGCCGCATCCGGCTGCGTCGCAAGCCGGTCGAAACGACGCACGGCGAACGCTGGGCGCGGTTCGTCGACCGCCACCGGATCCCGGTGCTGCTGGTCGCGCTGGCCGGGATGGCCGTCGTCGCGCTGCCGGCGCTGAGCATGCAGCTCGGCCTGCCCAACGACAGCACGGCCGCGCCCGAGTCCACGCAGCGCAAGGCGTACGAGATCGCCAGCCGCAGCTTCGGCGAAGGCTCCAACGGGCCGCTGCTGGTCGTTGTCGACGTCTCCGCCAGCGCCAACCGCCAGGCGGCGCTGGGCCAGGCCGCGGCCGACATCCAGAAGCTCCCGGACGTCGCCGCCGTCACCCCGCCGCGGCTCAACCAGGCCGGTGACACGGCGTTGCTCACGGTGATCCCGAAGAGCGGCCCGAGCAGCGCGCAGACCGAGGACCTGGTGGCCGCGATCCGCGCCGAATCCGGCTCGCTGGACGCGAAGCTGGCGGTCACCGGCCAGACGGCGGCGAACATCGACGTCTCCGAGAAGCTGTCGGACGCGATGCTGCCGTACCTGGCGCTGATCGTCGGGCTGGCGTTCGTGCTGCTGATGCTGGTGTTCCGCTCGGTGGTGGTGCCGCTGAAGGCGACGATCGGCTTCCTCGGCTCGGTCGCGGCGACGTTCGGCGCGGTGGTCGCGGTGTTCCAGTGGGGCTGGCTCACGGACCTGCTGGGCGTCGAGTCGACCGGCCCGATCATGAGCATGCTGCCGATCCTGCTGATCGGCGTGCTGTTCGGGCTGGCGATGGACTACCAGGTGTTCCTGGTGACGCGGATGCGCGAGGAGCACGTCCACGGCGCGGAGCCGCAGGAAGCGATGGTCACCGGCTTCCGCCACGGCGCCCGGGTGGTGGTCGCGGCGGCCCTGATCATGATCAGCGTCTTCGCCGGCTTCATCCTGGCCGAGTCGTCGCTGATCCAGTCGATCGGCTTCGCGCTGGCGTTCGGCGTGCTGGTGGACGCGTTCGTGGTCCGCATGACCCTGGTCCCCGCGGTAATGTCACTGCTCGGCCGCGGCGCGTGGTGGCTGCCGAAGTGGCTGGACCGGATCCTGCCGGACGTGGACGTCGAGGGCGAGAAGCTGACGAAGCACCTCGACGAGCCCGAGGAGCGGGAACTGGTCGGCGCGAACCGCTGACCCTGGTTGTCCACAACCTTGCGGGGTTGTGGACAACCAGGCTTCGGCCAGGGGTTTCGTCGGCCCCTACCGGTAGACTGGACGTGGGACGCCCCCTTTGGGAGGGCAGGGTTCCGGCAAAGTCGTGTTGGTGCAGACAGGCACAGCTCTCGATGGTGATCATGTGGTTGTCGAAGCCCATGATCTGTGAGAGAGCCGTCCCTGCTGTTGCATCTTGTCCCGTCCCTGCCGTGTTGCCCCGACTGGCCAGCGCCGACCTTGATCAAGTAGCTGATCTGCGCGATTACCTGGCCCTGGTGCCTGATCCGCGCAAGCGGCGCGGGGTGCGGCATCTGCTGGGATCCGTCCTGGCGCAGGCCGCGGCCGTGGTCGCGGCCGGGGCCCAGTCGTTCACCGCGATCGGGGAATGGGCCGCCGACGCACCACAGCAGGTGCCGGCCCGCCTCGGCGCCCGATTAGATCCCCGCCGCGACCGGCACATTCCCCCGGACGAGACCACCATCCGGCGAGTGCTCTATGACATCGACGGCGACGACCTCGGCTTCCCCGCCACCACCCAGGTCTTCCAGACCGCCCGCCACCGCACCGACCGCACCACCGGAAGACGCGAAACCCACACCGGCTACGGCATCACCAGCCTGCCCTCAGACACCAGCCCAGCCGCCATCGCCACCCACCTACGCCGACACCGGGAAATCGAGAACCGGCTGCACTGGGTCCGCGACACCACCTACAACGAAGACCACTCCCCCGTCCGCACCCGCACCGGACCCCGCGCCATGGCCACCCTGCGCAACCTCGCCATCAGCGCCCTCCGCACAGAAGACCACAACAGCATCGCCACAGCCCTCCGCCACCTGGCCCGCAACCCCACCCAACCACTCACACTCCTCGGAACCACCCCCATGACCAGCACAAACAACTTTGCCGGAACCCTGCCCGGAGAGGGTGGGGGCAGGCTCAGCCGCCCAGCTTGATCGCGAGGCGTACGTCACCGGCATACGCCTCCGGCTGTTCCCAAGCCGCGAAGTGCCCTCCGGCCGGGTGCTCCACATACTCACGCACGTTCACGAACGCCTCCGCGTAGCTCCGCGGCTCCGGTTTGGTGTCACGCGGGAACACCGACAGCACCGTCGGCGCGCCCACCCACGCAGGGAGGACCGCCGGCTCGGTGTAGGTGGCGAACGACGTTCCGATCGCGCCGGTGACCCAGTACGCCGTGATCCAGGTGAGCAGTTCGTCAGTCGTGAAGGCCCCCTCGTCGGACCAGGACTCGAGTTTCTCGGCGATCCACGCCGCCAGGCCGGCGGGTGAGTCGCCGAGGGCGACGGCGAGCGTGTTCGGCTTCGTCGACTGCTCGGCGATGTACCCGCCCTCCGCCCGGAACCACTGCGCCGCCCGGGCGAGGTAAGCCGCCGCGTCCGGGGCGAGCTTCGCCGGGTCCGCCGTGAGCGCGTGCTGCGGGGCGATGTTCGTCAGGTGCAGTGCGGCCACCCGGTCGGGGTGTTCCGCCGCGAGGATTTCCGCGACGGTGCCGCCGACATCGCCGCCGGACAGCGTGTACCGGGCGTAACCGAGCTCGGCGAGGGCGTCCGCCACGACGCCGGCGATGCGGGCGGCCGACATCCCGGGCGTGGTGAGCGGAGCCGCGAACGGGAAGCCCGGCAGCGCGGGCACCACCACATGCACGTCCGCGAGCAGCGGCAGCACGCGCTCGAACCGCAGCACCGAGTCCGGCCAGCCGTGCAGCAGCACGACGACCGGCGCGTCCGGATCCGCGGCCCGCTGGTGGATGACCCGCAGGTCCCGCACCGTCACCCAAGGGAACGCGGCGATGCGGCGCTCGTGCACGGCCCAGTCGTATCCGTCCGCCCAGCGTTCGAGGAGCGCGTCGAGACGGCTGCCGCCGATGCCGCGCGTGCGGTCTTCGCTCCACGGGGTCGTGACCCGCCGCGTCCGCCGGAGCCGGTCGCTTGTCTCGTCGTCCATGTGTATCAGCGTACACATGATGTGTATGCTCGTACACATGACTTCGCGCGACGCCGCCGCGACCCGGCAGCGGATCCTCGAGCACGCCCGGCGCCAGTTCGCCCGGCACGGCTACACGGCGGTCACGGTCAAAGGCGTGGCCGACGCCGCGGGCGTGTCACCCAACCTCATCACGCGGTACTTCGGCGGCAAGGACGGCCTGTTCCTGGCCGCGACCCGCGTGGAGATCCCCGTCGCGGACTCCTTCGACGGCGACCGCGCCACGCTCGGGGCCCGCCTCGCGGCGAACATCGTCCGGCGCTGGTTCGGTGCCCCGGGGGAGGACCCGCTGCTGGTGCTGCACCGCGCGTCCGGCGAGCGCCCGGAGGCGGCGGAGGCGCTGGCCGCGTTCCTCGACACGAACTCGCTGGAACCGCTACACCGCTACCTGCGCGACAGCGGCCTCGACGACGCGGACGCCCGCGGGCGGGCCGCCGCGATCGACGCCTTCGTGCTCGGCGTCTCGACGCGCCGCCGGGTGCTGCGTTCCGAGCTCGGCGATCCCGCGGAACTCGAGGCGTGGCTGGGCGCCACCATCCAGCGCCTGGCCGACGAGTGAGCGGCTAGCTCGAGAACCAGAAGATCGCGCCGCCGATGGCCAGGACGGCCGCGATACCCAGGACCACGGCCAGGAACTTGGCCGTCTTCCAGGTCGACCAGACCCCGCCCACCAGGAAACCGCCGAGGGCGAGCAGGAGCACGCCGACCACACCACTGTTCACGCCGGTTAGCGTGCCACACGGCCCTGGAACCGGTCGTGCTGGGCAGGGCCGCTGCGGGAGCGCACCTCGGCCGAGCGGGCGGCCGCGGTCCGCGAGGGACCGATCGACGTCACCGCGCCCGCGTGGTTTGGCTCAGAGCACGCCCTTCGTCGACGGGATGCCGCCCGCGCGCGGGTCCGGCTCCGTCGCCGCGCGCAGGGCGCGCGCCACCGCCTTGTACTCCGCCTCCGCGATGTGGTGCGGGTCGCGGCCGTGGATCACCCGGACGTGCAGCGCGATCTGGGCGTGGAACGCCAGCGAGTCGAACACGTGCCGGGTCAGCACGAACGGGTAGTTGCCGCCGATCGTGAACGTGTTGAACTGCTCCGGCTCGCCCACGTGCACGCAGTACGGGCGGCCCGAGACGTCGATCGCCGCGTGGGCCAGCGTTTCGTCCATCGGGATCCAGGCGTCGCCGAAGCGGCGGATGCCGCTCTTGTCGCCCAGGGCCTGGCGGATCGCCTGGCCCAGCACGATCGCCGTGTCCTCGACCGTGTGGTGGGCGTCGATGTGGACGTCGCCGGTGGCCTCGACCTTGAGGTCCAGCGAACCGTGGACGCCGAACGCCGTCAGCATGTGGTCGTAGAACGGGACGCCGGTCGAGATCTCGACCTCGCCCGTCCCGTCGAGGTCCAGCTGGACGGCGATCGAGGACTCCTTGGTGGTCCGTTCGACCTTGCCGATGCGGGTCATCGCGAGACCTCCTTGCTCGCCTCGAGGAAGGCGTCGTTCTCTTCCGGGGTGCCGATGCTCACGCGCAGGTGCCCGGGGATGCCGGGGTCGCGGATCAGCACCCCGCGGTCCAGATAGGACTGCCAGGCCGCGTGCGGATCACTGAACCGTCCGAAGAGGACGAAGTTCGAGTCGCTCGGCACCGGGTCGTAACCCAGTCCGGCCAGGGCTTCCACGACGCGGTCGCGCTCCGCCGCCAGCTTGTGCACGCTGGCCAAAGTGGCGTCCGCGTGCCGCAGCGCCGCCCGCGCCGCCGCCTGCGTCAGCCGCGAAAGGTGGTACGGCAGGCGCACCAGCTGCAGCGCGTCGACCACCGCCGGCGCCGCCGCCAGGTAGCCGAGCCGCCCGCCCGCGAAGGCGAACGCCTTGCTCATCGTGCGCGACACGATCAACGAAGCCGGGTAGTCCGCCAGCAGCGAGACCGCGCTCGGCTGCGACGAAAACTCCGCGTACGCCTCGTCGACGACGACGATCCCGGTGGCCGCGTCCAGCACCGCACGCAGCTCGTCGAGCGGGATCGACCCGCCGGTCGGGTTGTTGGGGCTCGTGACGAACACGATGTCCGGCCGCCGGGACGCGATGACCGCGGCCGCCGCGGCCGTGTCGAGCGTGAAGTCGTCCCGGCGCGGCGCCGGCACCCACTCGGTGCGCGTGCCCGAGGCGATGATCGGGTGCATCGAGTACGACGGCTCGAAGCCGAGCGCGCTGCGCCCGGGCCCGCCGAACGCCTGCAGGATCTGCTGCAGCACCTCGTTGGACCCGTTCGCGGCCCAGACGTTCGCCTCCGACAGCACCACCCGCGTCGACACGCTCAGGTAGTCGGCCAGGTCCTGCCGCAGCGCCACCGCGTCCCGGTCCGGGTAGCGGTGCAGCTCGGCCGCCTCGAGCCGGACCGCCTCGGCGACGTCCGCGACCAGCTCGGGCGGCGGCGGGTACGGGTTCTCGTTCGTGTTGAGCCGGACCGGGACGTCCAGCTGCGGCGCCCCGTAGGGCGACTTGCCGCGCAGGTCCTCGCGCAGCGGCAGCTGGTCCAGGGTGACCTCTTCGCCGATCGTCATCGGAGCGACCCCCCGAAACGGGCGGCGACGGCCTCGCCGTGCGCGGGCAGGTCCTCGGCGTCGGCCAGCGCGACGACCCGGCCGGCGACCTCGCGCAGCGCGTCCTCGGTGTAGTCCACGACGTGGATGCCCTTGAGGAAGCTCTGCACGGACAGGCCCGAGGAGTGGCGGGCGAACCCGCCGGTGGGCAGCACGTGGTTGGACCCCGCGCAGTAGTCGCCGAGCGAAACCGGGGCGTACGCGCCGACGAAGATCGCGCCCGCGTTGCGGACCCGGGCCGCGACCGAACGCGCGTCCGCCGTCTGGATCTCCAGGTGCTCGGCGGCGTAGGCGTCGACGACGCGCAGGCCGTCGTCCACAGTGGACACCAGAATGATGCCGGACTGCTTGCCCGCCAGCGCTTCCGCAACGCGTTCGGTGTGCTTGGTCGCGGCGACGCGGTTCACCAGCTCCTTGTCGACGGCGTCGGCCAGCTCGACGGACGTCGTGACCAGCACGCTCGCGGCCAGCGGGTCGTGCTCGGCCTGGCTGATCAGGTCGGCGGCGACGTGCACCGGGTCCGCCGTCTCGTCGGCCAGGATGGCGATCTCGGTCGGCCCGGCTTCGGAGTCGATGCCGATCAGGCCGCGCAGCAGCCGCTTGGCCGCGGTGAGGTAGATGTTGCCGGGGCCGGTGACGATGTCGACCGGGGCCAGCTCGCCGCCGTCGGTGTCCGTGCCGCCGTACGCCAGCAGCGCGACGGCCTGCGCGCCGCCGGCCGCCCACACCTCGTCGACGCCGAGGAGCTCGGCCGCGGCGAGGATGGTCGGGTGCGGCAGGCCGCCGAACGCCGCCTGCGGCGGCGAGCAGACGACCAGCGAGCCGACGCCGGCGATCTGCGCCGGGACGACGTTCATCACCACGGTCGACGGGTACACGGCCAGCCCGCCCGGCGCGTACAGCCCGACGCGCTCGACCGGCACCCACTTCTCGGTGACCGTGCCGCCGTCGACGACGGTGGTCGTGACGTCGGTGCGGCGCTGCTCGGCGTGCACCTTCCGGGCCCGGGCGATGGACTCCTCCAGCGCCGCGCGCACGGCCGGGTCCAGCTGCTCCAGAGCCTGCGTCAGCGCCGCCCGCGGCACCCGCACGGACGTGGGCCGGACCTTGTCGAACTTCTCGGTGTACTCGAGGACGGCTTCGACACCGCGGTCGCGGACCGCCTCGACCACCGGGCGCACGTGATGCAGCGCCGCGTCCACGTCGTATTCGGCGCGTGGGAGCGTGGCGCGCAGTTCGGCGGCGGTCGGGACCTGCCCGCGCAGGTCGGTGCGGTTCAACATGCCCCCAGGGTACGAGGTCACGCCCAGCGCCTTTTCAGCGATACTCCCCGGTGACGGCCGATCCCAGCATGCAGGAGGCAGCGGTGGCGCGAATCGCGTTGTGCCAGGTCAACTCGGGTGACGATCCGGAGGCGAACCTGAAACTCGTTCGCTCCGGCGTGGAGGCCGCGGCGGCGGACGGCGCGCGGATCGTCGTGTTCCCCGAAGCCACCATGGCCCGGTTCGGGCGGCCGCTCGAACCGGTCGCGGAGCCGCTGGACGGCCCGTGGGCCTCGGCGGTGGCCGCGGTGGCCGCCGAGCACGACGTGGTCGTCGTCGCCGGGATGTTCACCCCCGCCGACGGGGAGCGGGTGCACAACACGCTGCTGGTCACCGGCGCCGGGCACCACCTCGGCTACGACAAGATCCACCTCTACGACGCGTTCGGCTTCGCCGAGTCCGACACGGTCGCGCCCGGTTCCACGGCAACCACGTTCGAGCTGGACGGCGTCGTCTACGGCGTCGCGACCTGCTACGACGTCCGGTTCCCGGAGCTGTTCCGCGCGCTGGCCGACGACGGCGCCGATGTCGTGCTGCTGCCGGCGTCGTGGGGCGCGGGCGAGGGCAAGCGCGAGCAGTGGGAGGTCCTGGTGCGGGCGCGGGCGCTGGACTCGGGCTGCTGGGTGCTGGCCTGCGGCCAGGCCGACCCCGCGGCGACGGGCGTCACGGTCAACCCGAAGGCGCCGACGGGGATCGGGTACTCACTGGCCGCCGACGGCTTCGGCCGGGTGACCGCCCAGGCCGCGGCGGCGCCGGAGACGCTGCTGGTCGACGTCGACCCGGGCGTGTCGGCCAAGGCCCGTGCGGCGACCGGGGCCCTGGCCAACCGGCGGCTCTGAACCCGGAACCCGCGTGATCCGGCCCGGATCCCGCGTGATTGAGGCCGGATCTCGCGTGATTGAAGCCGTAACTCGCGAGTTGCGGCCCCGATCACGCGAGATCCGGCACCAGTCACGCGGGTGACGGGTTCGATCACGTGGGTTACGACTAGCGGAGGAGGCCCTCGCGGATGGCGACCCGGACGAAGCCCGCGCGTCGCCGTTCGCCGGTCTTGTCGCGGATGCGGTCCAGGTAGGAGCGGACCGTGCGGACGCTGATGTTGAGGATCTCCGCCACGTCGACGTCCCGCTCCCCCGCCGCCACCAGGCGCAGCACCTGCTTCTCCCGCTCCGACAGCACGATCTTGGGCCCCGCGTGGCGCTCTTCGCTGTCCTGGATGATCATCCCGGCCAGCGTCGGCGACACGTACGCGTTGTCGTCGGCGATCGTGCGGATCGCGCGCAGGAGCTCGTCGCTGTCGACGTCCTTGGACAGGAAGCCCTTCGCGCCCGCCTGCATCGCCCCCAGCACCTCCGGCTGCTCCGCGTGCGCGGACACCACCAGCACCTTGTGCCCCATCTGCCCCACTTCCAGGACCGCGGCCGCGTCCTGGACACCACGGAGCTTCAGATCCAGCACGACGACGCTGCCCGACGGCTGGTCCTGGACCGCGAACCGGGCCACCGAATCCGCCACCGCGCCGAGCTCGATGTCCGGGGCTTCGGTCAGCACGCGGGTCAGCGCGTACCGGTAGAGCGGATGGTCCTCGATCACGCCGACGGAGATGCGCCCGCTCATTTGCGGCCGCCGCGCCGCGGACCGGCTTCACCGATCAGGCCCCGCCGGATGGCCTCCTTGACCAGCCCGGGCCGCCGGCGCTCGCCCGTCTTGTCGCGGATGCGGTCCAGGTAGCCGCGGACCGTGCGGACGCCGATGCCGAGGATCAGCGCGATGTCGACGTCCCGCTCCCCCGCCGCCACCAGCCGCAGCACCTGCTCCTCGCGCGGGGACAGCTCAGCCTCGGCCGACACGGCGGGCCGGTCGGCGTTGTCCTTCATGATCATCCCGGCGACCACCGCCGAGACGTACGCGCCGCCGCCGGCGACCGTCTTGATCGCGATCAGCAGCTCGTCGGCGTCGACGTCCTTCGACAGGAACCCGCGCGCCCCCGCCGCGATCGCCCCGAGCACGACTTCCGGTTCCGCCTGCGCGGAGACCACGAGCACGTGGTGCCCGAGCTCGCACACCTCCAGCACCGCCGCCGCCCCCGCGACGCCCGGCAGGCCCAGGTCGAGCAGGACCACGCTGCCCGGCGGCTGCCGGTGCACGTGGAACCGGGCGACCGAATCGACGACCGCACCGAGCTCGACGAAGTCGGCTTCGGCCAGCACACGTTCGACGGAGACGCGGTACAGCGGGTGGTCTTCGATGACCGCGACCCGGACCCGCCCCTGGTCCAGTTCACCCTCGGTCGGACGCTCTTCTGTCATGTGCACGACTTTCACCCCGTTCCACCCGACGGAGCCGGCCGGCCGGCCGTGGCCGGGTCCAGCGCGGGGCCCGTCGGCACCAATGCCAGCAAACTACCCGTGACCGGCGGTTTGGCGACGCCTCCGTAGCCGAGCGAGGCCAAGGCCTGCGCGTTCACCACCGGGTACTTCCGGCCCGTGTCGGTCACCAGGTACGCGGTGACCGAGCCGGCTTCGACGACGACGGCTCCCCCCGAGGGAGGTACGAAAACCTCGTCCGCCACCCTTGCTTCGGTCCGGGTGGCCACGCGGATGGCTTTGGCCCCAACGGGAAGCGGGAATTCGGCCGAAACGAGCAACCGGCTGCCCTGAACGCACAGCGCCACCGAGTTCCCGGTGATCGGTGCCTTGCCGGGGATCCGGTCGGGGTAGGCGGCCGGGTCGGCGCCGCCGGCCCGCGGCGCGGCGACCTTCGGGACCGCGGCGACGTCGGCCGCGCGGACCTCCACCGGCGCGGGCGGCCCGGGGTAGGCGGCGGCGTTGGCCTCCGTCGTCACCAGCAGGCTCGCCTCGGTCTGCCCGACCGGTTCGAGGCCCTCGCGGCGGACCAGGTAGTACGACGTGGCGGTGCCGGGCGCGGCCAGCGCGTCCACGACGGCGAGGACCTCGCCGACGCGGGTGCCGCGGCCGCCCACCGCCGGCCCGGGATTCCCGGCGCCGGCGACCGGCAGCGCGGTGAGGTCGCGGCCCGCCGGGACGGTGTCGAGCCACCGCGACGCCACCGCGATCGTCGGGTAGCTGTCGAACTGCAGCGCGGTCGCGGCTTCGTCGCTCAGCTTGTGCCGCCGTCCGCCGGCGAGCAGGAACCGCTCGCCCTTCGGCAGCCGCACGATCACGCCCTGGTCCCGCGGCAGCTCCACGCCGGAGGCGGGCGCGGCCAGCAGCACGGCGGTGCGCGGCTCGGCCGAGGCGGGCGCGTCCTGGGTGGTCCGGCTGCAGCTGGTCCACGGCGTGCTCACCAGCGCGCCCGGCGCGGGCAGCGAGTCGGGCGCGCCCGGGATGCCGATCTGGTTGCCGCGGCCCGCTTTGCCGAGGTTTTCCGGCGACACGGAAACGGTCGCGTCGCCGGCACCGCCGGCCAGCAGCCGGGCGGAGGCGTAGTTGAGCACCGGGTGCAGCACGCCGTCGGCGCCGAGCACGAACCGCGCGCCGGTGCCCTCCTCGACGATCACCTTGCCGCCGGCCAGCCAGTCCTTGCCGCCGGAGGGGTTCAGCAGCCCGATGATGCCGAAGACGGCGGTGACCAGGAGCGCGGCCACGACACCGAGGACCGTGCCCAGCACGAGCCGCCGGCTGGGCGAGACGGGGTGGTTGGCGTCGGCGGCGACGAGCGCGGAGACGAGCCTGCGGCGGAGGAACTGGTACGCCTGGATCTGGTCCCGCTGCGTCCACACGCTGCTGTGCCCCCGGCTGTGTGCGTCGTCCTCCCGAGTGCTCGATGCTAGGCACCGCACCGGACAGCGGCGAGGGTAATTTTTACGCCCACGCGGTATCCGGACAGGCAGTAGCGTCGAAGGCCGGGGAAAGGGGAGCCCGTGTCCGTCGATACCGCCGTCCACCTGGCACCGTCCCGGCCTTCGCCGGCGCCGCTGGCGTGGCTGCTGCCGATCCGGCCGCTGCAGGCGGCGCTGTGGGAGATCGCCGCGATCGCCGTGCTGCTCGCGTGGCTCGTCGACGGCGTCACGCAGCCGGTCCGGCTCGGCGTCGCCGTCGCCGCGGGCTTGCTCGTGCTGCTGACGTCGGTGCGCTTCGCCGGCCGGCACGCGGCGGGCTGGGCGCTGACGTGGACGGCGTTCCGGTTGCGCCGGCACGACACCCGCCGCGACGGCCCGGACCCGCTGCTGCGCGTGGCCGGGCCGGTGAAGGTGCGCCAGCACGTCGACCGCGCGGGCAACCGCTTCGGCGTCGCGGAGATCGACGGCGGCTGGAGCGCGCTGGTCCGCCTGACACCCGGCCCGGGCGCGCCGGGGCCGCTGGTCGAGGCCCTGCGTTCGGCGTACCGGCGCGCGGACATCCCCCTGGCGTCGGCCCAGCTGCTGACGTGGGCGATCCCGCGCGGCGACCAGATGCTGCGGGTGCGCTGGCTGGCGGTGCGCTACCGGCCGGACCTGGCCCCGATCGCGGCACTGGCCCGCGGCGGCGGCGAGCTCGGGGCCCTGCGGAGCACGGCGTCGGCGGCGCTGAGCTTGATGGGCGCGCTCGCCGAAGCCGGCTACCAGAGCACGGTGCTGGAAGCCGGAGAGCTGGCGAAGGAGCTCCGGGTGGCATTGGGCGCCCAGGGAACGGCGTCCGGCCCGCCCGAGCGGTGGAAGTCCTGGGTGTGGGGCGATTCCACCCAGGCGTGCTTCGCACCGCGGTCACCACGAACGCTGGACCTGGCGGTACCCGGTGCGGCCTTCACGGCGACGTCGTACACGCTGACAAGGACGGCGGGCGGCAAGGAGAAGACGGAGGTGACGATCCGGGTGGGGGCACGGGCGAACGCTCCGGTTCCCGTGCCGCCGGCGGCGATCCCGCTGCACGGCCGGCACGAGTCCGGAGTCCGCCGCACCCTCCCCCTGGCCCTGGACGGCTGACGAGACGGCGACAAAGGTCAACCCGGGTCAATTCACCACGAAGGTCCGAATACTGCGCGCGGGCAACTGCGCGGTGAACGCCCCGTTCGAAATCGTCACATCGGTGGACCGCGCAAGATTGGCGCTCTGGTTCGTCACCCAGGTCTGCGCCACCGCGGAACCGACATCCCGGACGGTGAAGGCAAGATCGACCGCCGAGGTGTTCTTGTTGATGGCGACGACAACGATCCGCGTCCCGCTCTTGAACGCCGAGACGTAGACGTTCGCCTGCGGGTTCGCGGTCGCGGTGATCCGCGAGAACCCCGGCCGGACCCACTTCGCGAAGTGCGCCATACAGGCACCCCGCTTGCTGATCTGCCCGTCCTCGCGCATCGGCCCGTAAGAACGGCGGATGTACCACCACACGTACGTCTGGAACCGGCCATCCACCAACGCGCGGTGAACGTGCTCGCCGACGTCGAGCGCCTGCGGCCACAGGTCGGCCGAGTCCGTGCTGTTCGGGTAGTAGACCTCCGTCATCCACAGCTCTTTCCCGGCACCCTTCTGCTGGAAGAGCGGATAGGGCAGGTCCGCGAACGAAGTGCCGTAGAGGTGTGCGCCGATGATGTCCACGTTCGCCAGAGCGGCGGCGTCGTCGAGGATCGGATCGGACATGTTCTTGCGGTACTGGAACGACTCGGGCGCAATGACCTTGGTGCTGAGCACGCCCGCGTTCTCGCGCAGGAACCGGACGATTTCGCTTGAGGTCCACGCCGTCCACGCCTGCGCGTAGTCCGGCTCGTTCTGGACCGAGATCCCGTACAGGGGCACCCCGTTGCTCGCCATGAACGCGGTGAAGTCGTTCAGGTGCTGGGCATAGGCGCCGTAGGCGTTGTACCGCAGCCGTTTGCCCCCGGAGAAGCTCTCGGTCATCGACGCGGGCGGGTTCCACGGCGAAGCGATGACCTTCGCCCCGAGCTGGCTCGCCCGCTTGGCCGTGGCGACCTCGCGGCTCCAGTTGTTGCGGTCCTCGTGGACGGGGATGCGCAGCACGGTGAACCCCAGCTGCCCGGTGCCGTTGCCGAACGCCGTCTCGCGCTGGGCGGCGGTGAGATCGCTGATCCAGACGGTGTGGTTCATCCCGCCGAAGCCCAGGATCGTCTGCTGCACGTTCGACGGCTCGACGACCACCGCGGTGGCCGCCGCGGCCGGTGTCCCGGCGGCCAGCACCGGCAGGGCGGCGCCCGCCGCCAGCACGGTCCGCCGGCGCAGGAGGGGCAAGTTCTCGGACAGGTCTCGACGTGGTGACACGGCATCTCCCTGGAGTCGACTGGCGAACAGCCTGGGAGCGCTCCCGTGATCAGTCTTAACAGTGTCCGCGTGGCACGGTCAATGAAACGTTCAGTCGAAGACCGCTCAGCCCCGGACGGCCTCGTACACCCCGGCGATCATCGCCACCACCGGCACCAGCGACAGCAGCACCAGGAACTCCGTCACGTCCAGCAGCCGTGACCAGTAGGGCGAACGCAGTCCGCGCGCCACCCGCGTCGCGTACACCAGGCACACCACCGCCGCCAGGACCACCGCGCAGCCGGCCGCGAACACCGCCGTGCGGTTGCCCGAGGCCACCAGCCACACCCCCGCGCACACCAGCGTCGGCACGCCGAACCCGATCAGCACCAGCCGCTGCGCCCGGCCCGCGTAGGACCGCGAGCGGAGAATCCACGCCAGACCGAGCAACCCCGCCAGCCCCGCCTCCCACGGGCCCCCCGAAGAGAGCACCACCGAACCGGCCAGCACCACCAGGCCCAGCGCCACCAGCAACCCGGTCAGCACCGCCTGGGCGCGGGACGTCCGGCCGATCATCTCGGTGCCCAGCGACGGCTGCTCGTCCGCCCGGAACGCCTCCATGTCGTCCGGCACGCGGGGCAGCGGCAGGCGGGCCAGGCGCAACGCCAGCATCGGTGCCACCGCCGCCAGCGCCGTGCACAGCACCGCGACCACCGCCGCGGCCGAACCGGCCGATACCCCGGCCAGCAGCACGACTCCGGTCGTCACCGCGCCGAAGCCCGCCGCGCCGGTGATCGCCACGAACCACGGCAGGCGGTCGGCCACCGAAACCGCCGCCAGCACGCCGTACACCGTCACCGCCGCGAGGCCCGCGGCGAGTGGGCCCGCCGACAGGGAGAACAGCGGATGCGGTGGCAGCACCGACATCCCGGCCAGCAGCGCCACGCCGACGCCGGCCACCGAGCCGGCCGCGCCCGCCTCGGCGTCGCCGTAAGCGCGGCTCAGCGCGCCGCCGCCGAGCAGCAGCACCAGGGCCAGGAGCCCGGTACCGATCGGCGCCAGCACGCTGCCGGACGCCGCCGCCTGCACCAGCAGGCCACCCGCCAGCAGCAAGACCACCGCGGCGACCAGGCCCGAGCGCCGGGCCACCGACGGGCCCCAGCCCCCGGACGTGTCGGCGACGCTGGCGATCGAATCCACGACGTCGTCGAACAGCAGCGGACCCCGCGGGCGCTCCCGCGGGGTCAGGTGCAGCACTTCGCCGTCCCGGATCTGGGCCGCCGCGACGCTGAGCCCCAAGGCGAGCGGTGCCCCGCCCAGCCGGGACAGCACCCAGCCCGGGTGCTCGGCCGACGCCTGGCCGGACGCTCCCGCCAGCCGGACCAGCTGCGGGACGAGCTCGGCGAACGTCGACTGCTGCGGCAGGGCGACGTCGACGCGGGCCCGCGGCGTGACCACCGTGACCCGCCGGGTCGTGCCGGTCAAAGATGCCGTGCTCATGCCGCCTCCGCGGGAGGAAATACGTCAGCGGTCATCACACGTCTTTCGCGGCCGCGATCACCGGCGCGAACTTGGCGGAAGACGCCTCGGCCAGCTTCTGCAGCCCGGCGTTCACCGCCTCCAGCACGATCTCCGAGAGGTTGCGGGCGTCGTACTCGCGGATCGCGCGCGGGTCGATGTCGATCGAGGTGAAGCGGCCGTCGCCGCGGAGGGTGACGGTGACCTCGTTCTGCCGCGAGTGCGCCTTGATCTCCATCGCCTCGACCGTGCGCTGGATCCGCTGGACCTCTTCGGTCTGCTTGCGCACCTGCGCCAGCAGCTCGTCCATGTCGGGCACCGCGTACGGATCGGTCACTGTGCTTTCCCTTCGTGCTGGCGGACGTGGACGCTGGCCACGAACCGCTGGAAACCGGGTGAGAGCCGCCGGGCGGCCGCGGGCGCGGCCGTGCAGGCGAGCTCGAGCACCAGCCGCTCCGCCGGCGTGGCGCCGGGGACGGTCAGGTGCACCTGGGTCTGGATCAGCTCGGTGCCTTCGCCGGTGCGCAGGCGCAGCAGCTGCATGACGGCGGGAGCGGCCGCGTCGCCGACGTCGCGGCGGCTCAGCACCTCGATCCCGGCCAGCGTCCGCGAAAGCCGTTCGACGGCTTCGGCGGCGATGGCGTCGATCGTGGCGTCGTCCGGCCGCTGCTGCACGCTCACGGTGATGTTCGGGACGAACTCGCCCGGTGCGGCAGCGTGCACGGCGACGAACACCGCGCCGGAATCGCCCGGGTCGACGGCGGTCCAGCCGTCCGGGATGACGAAGTCGAGGGGAAGCGTCATCACAGCCCCACGTACGCGACGGCGTCGTCCCAAGCCGCGCCGACGGCGTCGGCCGCGTCCGAAGCGGCGTGGCTGACCGCGTCGACCGCCGCGCCGCCGTACTCGCCGATCGTGTGGCCGAGCTTCGGCAGGTCGATGTCGATCTTCGCACCGACCCCCAGCCCGAGGCCGAGTGCCGCGCCCGCCTTGAAGTTCACCTTGAGGTGCCCGGCGTCGTAGACGGCCTGGGCGTCCAGCTGCGCGCCGAGGCCGTACTGCAGGGTGCCGTTGGCGCCGACGCCGATGCCCGCGACGTCCGCGGCGACCTCGCCTTCGACCTTGCCGCCGACGAAGGCGTTCGCGTGCGCGCCGACACCGTGGGCGCCGATCGTGCCGGACGCGCTCGCCTCGCCGCCGGCGAACACCGTGCCCTTGGCGTGGGCTTCGGCGACGCCCCACTCCTTCTTCGCCTCGGCCTCACCGTGCAGGGCCGCGAGTTCCGCGTGCCCGGACGCGGACGCGTCCCAGCCCTTCGACGTGATCTTCCCGTCGTACTCCGGGGACCAGCCGTCCTGCTCGTGCTGGAACTTGTAGTAGGTGATCTCGGTGTTGCGGCCGATCTTGTTCTTCAGGCCCTCGGGCTCCGGCTGCCCGAACGGCGTGTCCGCCTTCTTCGGCGCGCGGGTGCCTTCGAGGCCGTCCCAGGTGAGCTTCTTCCAGCCGGAGTTGCCGAACCACGACGGCACGGTCCGCGGCCGCTTCCGGCCGTCCAGCGGCTCGCCGTTGAGCCAGTGCAGCGGGCCGCGCGCCCACTTGCCGAGCTCGTGCTCCAGGCGTCCGACACCTTCGGGCGGGAACAGCTCGGCGAGGGCGTCGGAGAACTCGTCGACGACCTGGCGGGCCGCGGCGACGCTCTGTTCGCCGAGTTGCCGCGCGGCCTGGATGAACGCGCCGACCGAGGCGGAGTTCACCGCGCGGGCCTGAGCGGTCAGCTGGGCGGCGTAGGAGTCGAACTGCGCGAGCACCGAGTCCACGGCGGCTTCCGCGGACTGCACGAGCCGGGCCGCGGTGCCGAGCCGGTTGGCCTGGTCGCCGAGCTTCGCGGCCGTTTCGGCGAGCTCCTTGCCGAGCTCGCCCGCGGCCGCCGCGAACGCGGTGTAGGCGTCGCCGTCCCAGTCCGCGTGCAGGGTCTTGGCGGACTCGTCGATTTCCGTTGCCCGGCCCGAAACCGCCGACGCCCGGCCGGCGGCCCGCTGCGAGGCGGCGCTCAGCGCGCCGGGGTCGCCGGTGACGCGCCGCCGGCACTCGACGAGCACGCGTCGGTACCCGGACAGCACGGAGCTGACCACCCCCGACGCGTCGACCACCCCCGAGCCCGCCACCGGCTAGTTCCCGGCCGCGTCGTAGCCGACGTGCTGGCTGAAGTGCTTGCCGTTGTAGTCCAGATCGATGTCGAGGTCGAAGTCCTGCCCGCCCGGAGCCTCCACAGTGGACTCACCGGTGGTCAGGTTCGTGTGGATGACGACCTCGTCCGCGTGCCCGGCCGCCGGGGCGGGCAGGGGCGCCGGAGCGGGCTGGGGCGCCGGGGCCGGCGCGGGGATCGACGGCGCCGTCGCCGGGTGGTCGACGGGGATCCAGCTGTTCGCGGGTGTGGCACCGCCGCTGGAACCGCCGCCGGTGGCGAGCGCGGGCGGGGTGTAGTCAGTGAACGAGGGCTGCTGCGGGATCCCCCCGCCGCTCCCGCCCGCCACCGCCTGCTGCCCCGACGGGCTCGCCACCGGCGGCGGGGTCTGCGGCGCGGTGACCGGGGTGGTCCCGATCGACGGCTGAGCTGTCGCGCCCGAACTGCCGGAGGAGTGGTGGAAGAGCTTCTCGATCTCGCCGATGACCTGCGCGAGCGTGGTGACCTGCTGGGCGAGGTCCACCGCGCCGAGCGCCTTGAGCAGCGCGCCGATCGCGGTGATGAACGCCCGCAGCGACGCACTCGTCGCGGTCGACAAAGCGACCGCGGCCCCGTAGGTCCACCAGTTCGACATCAGCGCGGCGACCGTGGGGTTCACCGCGGAGACGACCGCGCGGTAGGCCTCCTGCGCGGTCTTGATCAGCGTCCCGGAGACGCCGAGCAGCTCGGCGCCCTTCTGGACGACGTTGATGATCTTCGTCAGCTGGTCCAGTGAGTCGCTGATCTTCTTCAGCGCCGACTCGCTCGCCGCCCCGGACCAGATCTTGCCCAGCTGGTCGGCGGCCTTGGTCAGCTCGTTGTACATCGACAGGAACTGCTCGGCCTTGCGGACCAGGTCCACCACGTGCTTCGCGATCTGCTCCGGCTGGCCCGTGACGATCTGCGGCAGGATCGTGATCGGCCCGCCCGAAGACGCGGTCGCGTCCATCGCGCTGGAGTTCGGGAAAGTCAGCATCGGTCCTCACAGGTTCCTTGGGAGCGGAGTTCGAGGGGGCGGACGATCAGACGACGGAGGCGGGCCGGTAGACGCTGACCTTCGCCAGCCCGCCGGTGCGGGCGTCGAGCAGCCCGTGGTTGTAGAGGCGGCCGCCGTCGCCGGCGACGCCGATGACCGGCTGGCGGTCGGAGAACAGCAGCGGCTCCACGACCACGACGTCACCGCTGTGCACGCCGCCGGGCACGTCCGAGAACGTCCGCGCGGTGCCCGCGTAGACCTCGATCAGGCCGACCCGCGCCTGGTTGTCGGCGTCACCGGCGAGCCAGTCGTTGAAGTCGGCGACACCGTGGAAGCGCGTGTCGGTGATCGGGTGGTCCCCGAGCCTGCCCAGCCGCGCGTCCCCCAGGTAGCGCAGCACGTTCCCGACCGACGACGGCTCGCCGTGGGCGCCGGCGCTGTCGTTGATGGCCAGGGTGGCGAGCTCGGAAGCGTGGGAGCTGCCCCAGATCGACGAAGCCGGCGTCGACGATCCGCCGTGGTGGCCGCCGCCGTAGCCGGAGGCGACGTCCTGGTCGGCCGCCTGGTAGGCGTCGGCGCTGGCCTTGACGAGCCCGTTGACCTGCTGCAGCAGCTGCAGCAGCGTGCGGACGGCGGTGATCTGGCCGGAGTGCAGGGCCGCGTTCGCGGCGGCGACCGCGCTGCCGAACGTCGCGAACGACACCGGCGGCACGACGAGCCGTTCGAGGTCGGCCACGGCGTTGATGCCGTGGGCGATGATGCCCCCGACGTTGCCCACGGCGGAGCGCATCGCCTCGGGCTCAGCCCGGTACTCGCCGGCCATGGGTCTCCTTCCCGGGGGGTGTGCTGAGCCCGAGCGTAAGTTCGGCCCCGGAAGCGGGCGGACGGCAAAAGTACCCACCGTGCGCGGGCGGTAAGTGGCCAAAATACCGGTCAGAGCCGCCCCGATCCGCTGGAGCATTGCTGCATGAGCCTCACGCCCGAGCGCCCGTCCGAGATCGTGCTGCAGTCGCCGCCGATGCTCCCGAAGAGCTCGTCCGGCGGCATGGTGCAGCTGATGATGTTCCTGCCGATGATGCTCGGCATGGGCGCGATGTCGTTCGTCTACATCGGACGCGACGGCGGGGTGATGACCTACGTCTTCGGCGCCCTCTTCATCTGCGCGATGGGCGGCATGGTGGTGATGTCGCTGGGCCGCGGCGGGATGGCGAAGAAGGCGCAGATCAACGACGAGCGCCGGGACTACCAGCGCTACCTCTCCGGGCTGCGCGCCCAGGTCCGCGACATCGCCGACGGCCAGCGCGCGGCCATGGTCGCCGTCCAGCCCGACCCGGCCGACCTGTGGGCCTACGTCGAGACCGGAAAGCTGTGGGACCGTCGCCGCGGCGAGCCGCAGTTCGCGCAGGTGCGCGCGGGCACCGGGCCGCAGCGGCTCGCGACGCCGCTGAAGGCACCGCAGACCGTGCCGCTGGAGGACCTGGACCCGGTGTCCTCCACCAGCCTCAAGCACTTCATCCGCACCTACTCGACGGTCGACGGCCTGCCGGTCGCGCTGTCGCTGCGGTCGTTCGCCGCGGTCACCGTGGCCGGGCGCCGCCCGGCCGTGCTCGGCCTGGTGCGGGCCCTGCTGTGCCAGCTCGTCACCTTCCACTCCCCCGCCGACCTGCGGATCGCCCTCTGCGTGTCACCGGACCGGCAGCACGACTGGGAGTGGGCGAAGTGGCTGCCGCACGCGACGGCGGCCGGCGCGGCCGACGCCGTCGGCGCGCGGCGGCTGGCCGCCGACACGGCGGCCGGGCTGGCCGTGCTGCTGGGCGCCGACCTCGGTGAACGCCCGGCGTTCAGCAGGCGCGCGGCGGCCGAGCTCGACCTGCCCCACCTGGTGGTCCTCGTCGACGGCGGCAACGCCCACGGCGAACCCCGGCTGGTCGGCCCGGACGGACGGCTGGGCGTCACGGTGATCGAGGTCGGGCAGGAGCACCCGCGGACGTCGTCGTCCGAGAAGCTGCTGAGCCTGCACACCGCGCCGGAGTCGCTCGGCATGGTCGTCGGCGACGGCGGCGAGCAGCGGCTCGGCTTCCTCGGCCGCCCGGACCTCCTCGACCGCGGCGCCGCGGAAGCGCTGGCGAGGATGCTGACGCCGTTGCACACGCCCGCCGCGGTCGTCGGCGAGAAGCCGATGTCGTCGACGTTCGGGCTGGCCGGGCTGCTCGGCATCGGCGACCCGCGCGACACCGACACGACGGTGACGTGGGCGCCGCGGGCGGCCCGCGACCGGCTGCGGATCCCGCTGGGCGTCAACCCCGAAGGCCGTCCGGTCGAGCTGGACCTCAAGGAGTCGGCCGAGGGCGGGATGGGCCCGCACGGCCTGGTCATCGGCGCGACCGGCTCCGGCAAGAGCGAGCTGCTGCGGACGCTGGTGACGGCGCTGGCCGTGATGCACAGCTCCGAGACGCTGAACCTGGCGCTGATCGACTTCAAGGGCGGCGCGACCTTCGCCGGGATGACCGGGCTGCCGCACACCTGCGCGGTCATCACGAACCTGTCCGACGACCTCGCGCTGGTCGACCGGATGGCGGACGCGTTGAACGGCGAGCTGCTGCGGCGGCAGGAACTGCTGCACGCGGCCGGGAACTACGCGTCGGTGCGCGACTACGAGAAGGCCCGCGCGGACGGCGCGGCGCTGGAGCCGCTGCCGTCGCTGCTGGTGATCATCGACGAGTTCAGCGAGCTGCTGTCCTCGCGCCCGGAGTTCATCGACCTGTTCGTCGCGATCGGCAGGCTCGGGCGGTCCCTCGGGATCCACCTGCTGCTGGCCTCGCAGCGGCTGGAAGAGGGCCGGCTGCGCGGGCTCGACTCCCACCTGTCCTACCGGATCGGGCTGCGGACGTTCTCCGCCGCGGAAAGCCGCGCGGTGCTGGGTGTCGCCGACGCCTACCACCTGCCACCGGTCCCGGGTTCGGCGTACCTGAAGTCGGACACCGAAACGCTGATCCGGCTCAAGGCCGCCTACGTCTCCGGGGAACTGCCGCCGCGCAGCACGGTCGTGCGCGAGGACGGGCAGGAGCTCGGTGTGCTGCCGTTTTCCCTGGCGCCGGTGGAAATCCCGGTGACGACCGAGGTGTCCGCGGCGCCTTCGGAGGAGGGCACCGGCGAGACGATCATCGGCGCGATGCTGTCTCGGCTGGAGGGCCGCGGCCCGGCGGCGCACCAGATCTGGCTGCCGCCGCTGGCCGAACCGCCGACGCTGGACCAGCTGCTGCCGCCGCTCGGCGAAGACGCGGCCCGCGGCCTGTGCCCGCTCGGCTGGGGCGGCAACGGGAAGCTGACGATCCCGGTGGCGCTGGTGGACAAGCCGTTCGAGCAGCGCCGCGACCTGCTGTGGGCCGACTTCTCCGGCGCGGCCGGGCACGCGCTGATCGTCGGCGCGCCGCAGAGCGGGAAGTCGACGCTGATGAAGGACATCGCGGGCATGCTCGCGCTGACCCACACCCCGGCCGAGGTCCAGCTGTTCGTGCTGGACATGGGCGGTGGCGCGCTGGCGCCGATCGCCGGGCTGCCGCACGTGTCCGGGTACGCGACCCGCCGGGACGCGCAGCGCTGCCGCCGGGTCGTGGCCGAGCTGACGACGTTGCTGGAGCAGCGCGAGGAGTTCTTCGCCGCGCAGGGCATCGAGTCGATGGCGGCGTTCCGCGCCCGCCGTTCCGAATACACCGAGAGCACCGACGAGCGCGAGTTCGGCGACGTGTTCCTGTTCGTGGACAACTGGACCACGATCCGCCAGGAGTACGAGCAGCTGGAGGAGCAGATCACCGGACTGGCCGCCCGCGGGCTCGGCTTCGGCATCCACGTGATCGTCTCGCTCAACCAGTGGATCGGCGTCCGCGCCCAGCTGCGCGACGCGATCGGCACCCGCTTCGAGCTGCGCCTGGGCGACCCGATGGACTCCTCGATCGACCGCAAGGTGGCGGCGAACGTCCCGGCCGACCGCCCAGGCCGCGGCATCACGGCGGAGAAGCTCCACTTCCTGGCGGCGCTGCCCCGCATCGACACCGACCAGCACCCGGAGACGATCGGCGCGGGCGGCGTCGACCTGGTGCGGCGGATTTCCGAGGCGTGGCAGGGGCCGCGTGCCCCGCAAGTCCGCCTGCTGCCGCCCGAGGTGCCCCTCGACGGGTTGCCCCCGGCCCCTTCGCGGCAGATCACGCTGGGGATCGCGGAATCGACGTTGCGCCCGGTGTACCTGGACTTCGCGGCGGACCCGCACTTCGTGGCGTTCGGCGACGTGGAGTCCGGCAAGTCGTCGCTGCTGCGGGCCATCGCTTCGGGGATCACGTCGGCGTACCCGCCGGAAGAGGCGGCGATCATCGTGGCGGACTACCGACGGGGTCTCCTGGGCGCGGTGTCCGAGCCGCACCTGCTGGGGTACGCGGGCGCCGAGGGGAAGCTGACGGACCTGATCGCGGAGTGCGCACAGGCGATGCGCAACCGCCTGCCGGGGCCGTCGGTGACCCCGGAGCAGCTGCGCAACCGGTCGTGGTGGCGCGGGCCGGAGCTGTTCGTGCTGGTGGACGACTACGAGCTGGTGGCCACGGTGGGGCGCAACCCCCTGCAGCCGCTGCTGGAGTTCCTGCCCCAGGCCCGAGACATCGGCCTGCACCTGGTGATCGTCCGCGGCTCCGGCGGCGCGGGGCGGGCGTTGTTCGAGCCGGTGCTGCAGCGGTTGCGGGAACTGGGCTCGCCGGGGTTGATCATGTCCGGCACGAAGGACGAGGGCGCGTTGCTGGCGGACGTGAAGCCGTCACCCCAACCGCCGGGGCGCGGGACGCTGGTGTCCCGGCGGCACGGGACGGGGCTGGTGCAGGTGGCGTGGACGAAACCGGTGGAGTCCTGATCAGCGGACGGGTGCGGTCATCTCGGTGTCGAAGCGGTAGTAGCAGACCGCCCGGTGTTTGCCGTCGGTCCAGCTGTCCGGGGTCAGGACCTGGACGTGCGCGCCCGGGATCGGGTGGGCGGCGGCGGTGCAGCGGTCCAGCGTCCGCTGGTAGGGCTGGTCGACCTCGGCCGTCGACCCCTCGGGGACCGGGAGCACGGCGAACGCCTCCGCGGTGTGGCCGCCGGTGCAGGGCCTCAGCAACACGTCGACCTCACCCGTGCCCGTCGGGGACCAGAAGCACTGGCCCGCGGTGACATCGAGGCCGTGGGCCATGCCTTCGGCCGGCGGTTCGTCGCGCGGGGTCCTGGTGGCGGCCCGGAAGGAGAGCGCGGCGACGACCATCAGCAGGCCGAAGAAGACCACCACGGCCGCGTGGCGTCTGGCCGGCCGCGGGTGCCGGCGCCGTTCCTCGCGCATCAGCTCGTCGAAGAGCTCGGGATCGTGCTGTGGTACGGACATCGTTCCCCCCTCGGGGGAACTCTAGCGGGCCGAAGGCCGCCGCGGTCGCCGGTCACCGTCCGCGGCAACCCGACTTCGGTAGGTTCCGAAAATCCTTCACGGCTCTTACGTTGGGCTGGCCGTCCCGTTCGGGGCGGATATCCGGATCACCTGGGCCGAAGGGCATTTTCATGCGAATGTCGAGGGCTGTGGCCGCGGTGGGAGCTGCCGCCGCGGCGCTGAGTCTGGTCTCAGCAGGGGTTGCGGACGCCCAGCAGGACATCATCGGCGGGAGCACGGTCTCCTCCGCGCCGTGGGGCGCCCAGATCTACTGGAACAACGTCACGACGTACGGCGGCTTCGAGTGCTCGGGGACGATCATCGCCCCGCAGTGGGTGCTCACCGCCCAGCACTGCCTGAACTCGCCGGGCATGCACGTCAAGGTCGGCAACGTGACGCTCCAGCAGGGCACGAACGCCACCGTCGACCAGCAGAAGGCCTCCCCGAACGGGGACATCGCCCTGCTGCACCTGACGACGGCGGTCAGCACGACGTACATGAAGCTCGGCACGGGCAACCCGCCGACCGGATCGACCAACCAGATCTACGGCTGGGGCCGCACGCAGGGCAGCAACCCGCCGTCGAGCACCCTGAAGACGGCCAACGTGCGCGTGACGGGCCTGAGCTCGGACGCCTACGGCGGCACGGCGATCGCCAGCCAGGGCATCAACGGCTCGGCGTGGCACGGCGACTCGGGCGGCCCGCAGCTCTACAACGGCGTCCAGGTCGGCGTGTGCTCGACGGGCAGCAACTCGGGCTCGAACACGCAGGGCACGCAGAACTACGCGAGCATCGCCTCCAGCCGCAGCTGGATCCGCACCACCGCCGGGGTCTGACCGACCGGGTGCCGCGTGCCGGCCGCCCGCGCGGCAGGCACGCGGCATACTCGCGGCATGAAGTTCAGCACCCAGGTCCTGCTCGGCGGCAAGACCGCGACCGGCCTGCCGGTTCCCGCCGACGTCGTCGAGGCGCTCGGCGCCGGCAAGAAGCCCGCGGTCACCGTGACGCTCGGCGGTCACACGTACCGCACCACGGTCGCCAGCCGCGGAGGGCAGTTCCTGGTGCCGCTGAGCGCGGAGAACCGCGGGCAGGCCGGCGTCGCCGCCGGGGACGACGTCGAGGTCGAGATCGCCCTCGACACCGCGCCCCGCGAACTCGAGATCCCCGCCGACCTGGCGGAAGCGCTCGCCGCCGACGAGGCCGCCCAGGCCCGGTTCGAAAGCCTGTCCTACAGCGCGAAACAGCGGTTCGTGCTGCCGATCGGCCAGGCGAAGACCGCGGAGACCCGGCAGCGGCGCGTCGCCAAGGTGATCACCGACCTGCGCGCCGGGAAGTAGTCAGTCCACAATGGACGCCCGCAGCGCCGCCTTGTCCGGTTTGCCCGACGGCGCCACCGGAACCGACCCCACGAAGCTGAACCGCGCGGGCACCGCCGCCTCCCCCAGCTCGGCCGCCACCGCCTTGCGGACCTCGTCGAGGTCCGGCGAACGGCCCGGCGCCGGGACCAGGAACGCGTGCGCCGCCTCCCCGGTCCGCTCGTCGGGCACCGCCACCACGTAGGCCTGGTCGACGTCCGGGCAGGCGGCGATCGCCCGCTCGATCGGGCCGGTGTAGTGGATGATCGCGTTCACGATCACCACGTCCCGCGCGCGGCCGGACAGGTGCAGGTAGCCCTCGGCGTCCACCGAGCCCAGGTCCTGCGTGCGCACCCAGCCCTCGCGCAGCACTTCGGCGGACCCGGCGGGATCACGCCAGTAGCCCGCGAACGCCGACGGCGTGCGCACCCACACCTCGCCGCCGCGCACCGAGATCTCCACCGTGTCGCAGGCCTTCCCGACCGACCCCAGGCCCTCGTCGGCCCGGCAGATGGTCAGCATCCCGGTCTCGGTCTGGCCGTACGCGTGGTGCATCGCGGGCCCGATCCGCTCCGCCGCCTCGGCGAGCTTGTGCGGCGGCACCGGCGACCCGGCCACGATCAGCCGCCGCAGGCAGCTCAGGTCGACGTCGGTTTCCCGCAGCACGTCGAGGGTCTGGTGCAGGCGCGGCACGGTCGTCAGCGCCGCCGTGATGCCCAGCCGCGGCAGCACCGACAGGAAGTCCGGCAGCGCTTCCGGGATCACCGCCGTGCCGCCGGCGAACAGGCACACCCCCAGCTGCTCGACCATCACCGCGCTGGCCAGCGACCCGAACAGCAGGTACCGCCCGAACCCCGCGCCGAGCCGTTCGTGCGCCGAGCCCGGCACCGGCGGCCGCCACACGCGGCCTTCGGTCAGCGCGCGGTAGCTGTAGGCCACGCCCTTCGGGACGCCGGTGCTGCCGCTGGTGAACACGACCGTCGCGACGTCGTCGAGCTGCCCCTGCGGCACCGGCTCGGTGAACCGGGCCAGCAGCGCAGGCCCGATCCGCAGCACCGGCACCTCCGCGGGCACCGGCACCGCGTCGTCGGTGACCACCACCGCGACGTCGCCGAGGATGTGCCGCAGCTGCGCCTCCGGCAGGCCGGGCCGGACCGCGACCGCGCGGGCGCCGAGCACGTGCACCGCGACGAGCGCCGCGAACCCCTCCGGGGTGACGGCGGTGGCCAGCCCGACCCCCTCGCCCGGGCCGGCTCCCGCCGCCCGGAGCCCCGCGGTGAACCGGCCGATCAGCTCCCGCAGCTCGCCGCGGGTGGTCACCCGCGAGCCGTGTTCGAACGCCGGGACCCCCGGGGCGCGGTCCAGCTCGTCCAGCAGTGCCTGCGGGTGGACCATCGCGACCGCCTTTCGCCGGGGTGTCCCGGTCTACCGGGCGGATCTCAGAATTTCGGCAGAACCGACCCGCTCCCGCGGGAGCGACCGCAGGGACAGCGTGCCCGCGAGGGCGAGCGCCCAGATCAGGCCGGTGGCGGCGGCGAGCGTCCAGAAGTCCGGGTGCACGATCGACTGGCCGCGCTCGGCCTGCCAGGTGAGCAGCGCGATCAGGCCCAGGTAGCCCGCGCCCGCGGTCCGGACCAGCCGCCGGCGGACGACGTCGGATTCGAGCACCCGGTGGCGGCGGGCCAGCAGGAGCAGGCCGAACGCGACCAGCGGCAGCACCTGCAGGCCGTGGATGCCGACGAAGTGCGGGATCCGCAGGTCCCCGCCGACCGTGCTCCAGCCGACCACCGGCAGCCCGGGGCCGCCGTCCTCGACGCCGACCGAATGCGCGCCGAACGTCGAGTACTTGCCGTTCGCCTCGAGCACCGCCTGCTGGGCCGGGGTCGGCGAGAACATCAGCGTCGCGACGTACATCCCGACCACGGCGATACCGGCGCCCCAGCGCAGCGCCGAGCGCAGCGCGCGGTCCGGGATGCGCTGGAACAGCAGCAGGACGGCGACGGCGGCGGTCATCAGCCACGCCGTGTATGCGCCGCCCGCGACGACGTTGTTGATCGCGGCGTCGGCCGGCGTCGACTGGTTGAAGTGCAGCGTGCGGCCGCGGACGACGATCTGCCACACCAGCAGCACGAAGTCCAGGCCGATGCCCACGGCGAAGACCGTGCCGAACCACCAGCCGGTGCGGCGGCCGCGGCGCACGTGCGTGAGCAGCCACGCCAGCGTCAGCGCGTAGAGCCCGATCGAAACGGAGAACTTGAACGGCTTGAGCCAGATCGGCGCGTTGACCAGCGTGCGATCATCGAGCAGGAGACCGAGCAGCGAGACCGCGCACAGCACCCCCATCGCCCCGGCGAGCACCACCAGCGGGCGGTGCCACGCGCGGACCGTGACCAGCGGATTTCCCTTGTCTGCCATGGTCTCAAGCCTGGCGCCGGCACGGCTCGAGGTCACTGGAGCGCACCACCGTCGGCGGGTGGGGACCGCCCTACCCCCGCCCGCGTGGGTAATAGTGCCGTCAGTACGACCGGCAGTTGTGCCGTTTGACCACACTGGCCTCTTTTCTAGCGTGACTTTCACACCGCGCGGACCACCGCGCCAGGGGAATTCGCTTCAGGAAGGAGGTGGCCCGTCGATGTCCAGTCCGGGATTCCAGGCAGATTCCGCTGCCATGACGCGCGCCGTCCAGGGTTTCGAGGAAACCGCGACGAACGCCAAGTCCACGATGGCCAGCTTGGAGTCCGAGCTGACCGAGGCGCTGCGCAACTACAAGGGTGACCAGGCCGTGGCCTTCTGGGACCTCCAGCGGCGGCTGCAGGAGAAGATGTCCGCCGCGGTGAAGGAGCTCGACACGATGTCGCAGCTCGTGCACACCAGCCACGCGAACTACGGCCGCGGCGACGCCGACGTCCACCAGAGCTTCCAGGGGGTCGGCAACACCCTCGAGGGCTCGGGCGTGCTCCCCCGCCTCAACCCCTGACCCGAGAGGACGCCCACCATGGCCGACGTCGTCGAAATCAACTTCGCCGCGCTGCAGCACAGCTCGGCATCCCTGGCCGCCAAGGCCAAGGCGCTCACCTCGCAGCTGGAGCAGCTGCACCAGAACCTGCAGCCGATCACCGCGACCTGGTACGCCTCCGGCAGCTCCGCCGGTGACGCCGCCCGCCAGGCCGAGACGCGCCTGCGCCAGGCCACCGCGGACATCGTCGCGATCATCGCGCAGTTCGGCGGGAAGGTCGGCGAGGCGCACGACCTCCAGCAGTCGCTGGAGAACCGCAACCAGGGACTGTTCGCGGGCTGAGCCGCACCCCAGACGTCGGTCGGCCGGTGCGGGAAACCCCCCGCTCGCACCGGCCGACCGGCTTTCCCCACGTCAGCCCCATCGCGCCAGAGAGCCGGGACCGATGCCAGACCAGTCGTACTACGTCCACCTGGAATCGCTGAAGGACTTCGTGCGGGAGCTGGAGACCCAGATCCACGCGATGTCGAAACCGAACGACTTCCTGCTCACCCTCGGCGAGGAGCCGCTGCTGTTCGGCGAGTTCGGCGAGGCCGGGTCGCTGGCCGACGCCCACCGCGCCGCCGTCTCGGAGATGCAGGGCCTGCTCGACCAGGTCCGCAGCGCGATCGGGTTCGCACAGGACGTCACCACCACGGTCGCCGACGGCTACCAGCACGCCGACCAGTCGGTGGCCGGGGACCTGCACGCTTCGGGCGCCGTGACCGGCCTGCTCGACCCGGTCCTGGGCCTGCTGGGCGGCGGAGACACCGACGGGAGCCGCAAGGGATGACGAACACCGCGCACACGAACTTCGCCGCGTACAGCCACCAGCAGCTGTACGCGATGCTGCAGGCCGGCGACCCGAACAGCGCGCGGCACGCCGCCGAGAAGTGGAAGTCCGCCGCGCTGCACCTGCACGAGCAGGCCCACAACCTGAACGCCGAGCTCACCGAGTTCAAGGACCAGTGGACCGGTGGCGCGGCCGACCAGTACCAGCGGATGATCATCGACCTCGCGAACGGCATCTCGAAGGTGGCGCAGACCGCGGAGGCGATGAACGTGACGCTCGGCGACGCCGCCGACGCGCTGGTGAAGGCCAAGAAGGAGATGCCGCCGCCGGTTTCGGTGCCGGACGTCGCCCCCGCCGACGTCGCGCTCGCGGTGAACCCGCCGCTGCTGCCGCCGGACGCCTCACCGGCCCTCGTGCAGGCCGCGGCGCAGCAGCGTCAGCAGGCCATCGCGAACGTCGAAGCGCAGCAGGCCGCCGCGAACGCCGCGGGCTCCGCGCACGGCAAGGCGATCGTCGTGATGACCCAGCTCGCCGGGGAGTACACCGCCGCGGAGGAGTCGATCCCGGCGTCGCCGAACGCCGTCCCGACGCCCCCGGCCCCGCCTGCCGGTGGCGGTGCGGGCAGCGCCGGTTCGCCGGGGCTCGTCGGCAACGGCATGACCGGTGGTGGTGGCGTCGTCGTCACCCCGGCCGACGGGCACCCGCTGCCCGGCGGCGGGACGACGACCCAGCCCGGGACGACCGTGCCGACGTCGAACCCGCTGTTCGGCGACATGTTCACCGCCGGGCTCGCCGCGGCTTCGGCCGCCGCGTTCGGCCGGTTCGGTTCGATCATGCCGAAGGTGCCGTCGTGGGCGACCGGCAAGGATCCCAAGGACGACAAGGAACAACCGCCGGGCACGAAGCTCGGCGGGGGCGGCGCCGGCGTCGAAGGCGGCTCCGGCGGCGGCATCCCGATCGGCGGCGGTGACGCGCCTTCGCTCGGCGGAGGCGGCGGCGGTGTCCCGGTCGGCGGCGGGCTCACCGGGCCCGGCGAAGTCCCGGCGGCGCACTCCGGCCTGGCCGGCGACGGCGGCGCGGGCAACGCGCTGAGCGGGCTCGCCGGCGGCGCGGCCGGGGCCGCGGCGGCGTCGGCGGCCAAGGGCGCGATGCCGATGATGCCCATGATGCCGATGGGCATGGGCGGCGGCGGGGACATGGGCTCCGGGCGGCGGATCCCGGCGTGGCTGGTGGAGACCGAGAACGTCTGGGGCCAGTCGGCGCCGGTCGCGCCGCCGGTCATCGGCGAAGACAGCGTCTTATGACGGCGGCGGGCTACCGCGTCGCCCCGGCACGCCTGGACACCGCGGCGGGCGAGTTCGGGTCACGGGCGGACGCGGTGGGCGCGGTGCAGTCGGCGGTGGCGGGCGAGAAGCTGCCCGCCACCGCGTTCGGCCAGGTGAGCGAGTCGGCCGCCGCGGCCAAGACGTTCGAGAAGACGATGACCGAGCTGGGTGCGAAGCTCGAGTCGAGCGTGTCCCGGCTGCGGACGCTCCAAAGTGGACTGACCGCGTGCGCGGCGGGGTACCGGCGGGCGGACGCGCAGGTGGCGGCGATGTACCGGGCACTGCTGCCCGAGGATCCGTTGCCCCGCGCGGGAAATCCGGCCGGGATCGGTGGCGCGGCCGACACCGGGGCCTGGGCGCACGCGATCGCGGCCAACCGGGCCAAGGTCGCCGACGCCTTGACGGCCGAGCGGTTGCGGCTGGCGGCGTTGACCGATCCCGACGACGTCGCGCGGTCGCAGGCGCGGATCAAGCTGTACGAGGACATCCTCGCCCACGACCGGCAGATCCTCCGGTTCGATCCGGCCGGCAACGGGCGGATCGCCGAGCTGGTCGGGCACATCGAGCCGGGGACGCGCAACGTCGGGCTGTTCGTGCCCGGCGTCAACACGCAGCTGGCGAACTTCGACGCCTACGCCGGTCTGGGACGCAGCTTGGTGGCCGCGGACCCGACCGGGCGCACGGCGGTCGTCGTCTGGGCCGACGGGGTGTTCCCGCAGGGCCCGGTGGCGCAGGGGCCGGACGCGGGGTACGCCCAGGCGATGGCGCCGGACCTCAAGCACTTCGCCGACGACCTGCGCGGCGAGATCGCGAGCCACGCGGGCTCCGGCGTCACGCTGACCGCGATCGGGCACAGCTACGGCGGGGCGACGGTCGGGCTCGCGGAGACGCACGGCCTCGACGTCGACCGCGTCCTGCACGTCGAGTCGGCCGGCATGGGCCACGGCGTGTGGTCGACGGCCGACCTGCCGGCGAGCCAGGCCGGGGTCCAGCGGTTCTCGATGACGGCCCCGCTGGACCCGATCGTGCTCGCCCAGGGCAACGCGTGGGGCCTGGAGTGGACCGGCATCGGCCACGGCGCGGACCCGGACGTCTTCCCGGGCGTCACCGAGCTGCCGACCGGCAACGACGCGTCCGGTTCGGCGATCTGGGGCGTGTCGTCGCACAACGACGTGCTGAAGCCGGGTTCGGACTCGTGGACGAACATCTACCGCGTCCTCACCTCGGGCGGTGACCTCCGATGACCCCGGAACTGACCCGCCTGGCGGCCGAGCTGACGACGGTGATCGACGACGTCGCGGCGTCCTTCGGCGGCTCCGCGGACCCGGCGCTTTCGGGCGAGCTGGACTGCGACCCGACCAGCCCGGGCCACCTGCTGTGCTGGCAGTACGGCGTCCGCGTCGACCACCCGGCGGCACCGGAAACCCGCCTGGCGGCCCTCCTCCCGGCGTTACACCGCGAAGGCTGGGAATCCCACGACCGCAGCACCCCCCGCGAGCAGATCACCCGCTTCACCCGCGAAGGCGCGGACTTCACGATCCACGTCGCCGGCTCGGTCACGATCATCGGCTCCACCCGCCCCGTCCCCGCCTGACCGTGTCGCCCCGCCAATCACGCATGATGCCCCTCCAATCACACGTGATGCCTCCCCAATCACGCGAGATCCGCCTCCAATCACATGAGATCCGTCCCCGATCACGCGAATCCCGGCCCCGATCACCGGAGTCCGCGTGCCGAAAGGGGTATCTCGCGTGATCGAGCGGGCATCACACGTGATTGGAGGGGCATCACATGTGATTGCGGGGACGACACGGGTTACGGGGTGAAGCGGGAGGGGCGCCAGCCACGGCGGCGAGCCCGGCGCACCGCCGCCACCGTCACCCCGGCCGCCGCGGCCAGGGCGACTCCGGCCAGGGCGATCGTGCCCGCCGGGACGTTCGACGGCCGGGGCGCGGGCGCGGCGGCCGGGACCACCGCCGGGGCCGAGGCCGAAGGCGGGAGTGCGCCCGGCGGGGGAACGTCGGCCGGCAGGGTCGACGACACCGCCGCGTACGCGTCCAGGACTCCCCAGCCCAACCGCGGATCGTGGCCACCGGACGGCGCGCGGTGGGCCGTCAACGTCAGGCGCGTGACGACCTGGTCGCCGGAAAGCTCCGGGTGGTAGGCCCGCACCAGGGCCGCGACCCCGGCGACGTACGCCGCCGCGAGGCTCGGGTCGGTCAGCGGCCAGCGGTGCGCCACCGCGCCGCCCGCGCCCGCCGATGTGCTCACCAGCTCCGCGCCCGGCGCCGCGATGCCCAGGTGGTCGCCCGCTTCCGTCTGCACCGGCTCGCCCGCGGGGTTCACCGACCCGACGGCCAGGACGCCGGACGTCGCCGTCGGGTACGTCCGCGCGCCCTGCTGGGTCGCCGACGCCGCCGAGACCACCACCGCCCCTCGCGAACGCGCCCGCGCAACCGACGCCGACAACGCCGGGCTGTCGGCCGCCGCGGGCACGGCGACCAGGATCACGCCCGCGCGCCGGTCCACGGCCCGGTCGATCGCCTCGGCCAGCTCGCCGGGGTCACCGCCGTCGCCGGTGGTGTAGCGGATCGGCAGCAGCCGCACGCCGGGCGCGACGCCGGCGAACGTCGTCGACGGATCCGGCTGCGCGCCGACGATCCCGGCCGCGATCGTGCCGCGGCCGTCGCAGTCCGTGCGCTCGGTGCCGGCCCCGGCGTCGAGCTGGCCGGGGGCGAACTGCGCGTTCTGCCCGTCGACGCCGGTGCCGACCACGGCCACCAGCTGGCCGCCGCCCCGCGTCAGCGGCCACAGCCGCGCCGGGTCGACCAGGCGCTGCCCCCACGGGACCTCACCGGTGTAGGTGCCGGACGGGTTCGCGCACCCCTGCGCCGAAGCGGCCGGTGCACCCAGCACACCCGACGCCGTCAGAAGGCCTGCCACCGCGAGCACCGCCGGTAACCGCACCCGAACCCCCGAAACCGAAAGACGGTGGCGGACAAGGAATTCCGCCACCGCCAGTCTAGCCCGGAACGACGTCTCAGCGAAGGTCCATGCCGAGATCCAACACCGGCGAGGAATGCGTCAGCCCGCCCACCGACAGGTAGTCCACACCGGACAGTGCGTAGGCCTTACCACGGTCGAGGGTGAGCCCACCAGAGGATTCCAGCCGCGTCTTCGGCGAGACTTCGTCGCGGCGCGCCACCGCCCGGCGGCAGTCCTCCGGCGTGAAGTTGTCCAGCAGCACCTCGTCCGCCCCGGCGGCCAGGGCCTCCTCCAGCTGGTCCAGCGTGTCGACCTCGACCTCGCAGGCCAGTTCCGGCGCGTGCGCCCGGGCCGCGGCCAGCGCCGCGGTCACCGAACCCGCGGCGACGACGTGGTTGTCCTTGATCAGCACCGCGTCGCCGAGACCCAGCCGGTGGTTGACGCCGCCGCCGCAGCGGACGGCGTACTTCTGCAGCAGCCGCAGGCCCGGCAACGTCTTGCGCGAGTCCCGGATCGCGCACCCGGTACCGTCCACTTCGGACACCCAGGCGGCGGTCGCGGTGGCGACGCCGGAGAGGTGGCACAGCAGGTTCAGCGCCGTGCGCTCGGCCGTGAGCAGCCCGCGCACCGGGCCGGCCAGCACCAGCGCGGGTTCACCCGCGACCAGCCGGTCGCCGTCCTCGCGCCGGGCGAGCACCTCGTACCCGTCGCCCAGGACCATGTCGAACACCGCCAGCGCCACCGGCAGGCCGGCGACGACGCCGTCGGCGCGCGGGGTCAGCTCGGCGACCGCGGCCGCGTCGGCGGGCACGGTGGCCGCCGTCGTCGCGTCCGGCCCGTACCGCAGGTCCTCGCCCAGCGCCGTGGCCACCACGCGCTCGACGTCGTCGACGTCCAGCCCGGAGGCCGCGATCAGCCGGCGGACGGAGTCGGAGATCGGGAACGTCATGCCACGCCCTCCAGGGGGATCGGGTCGGCCAGCACGGGCTGGCCGGACGGGCTGAGCCGGATGAGCTGGCTGCGCCGCCAGCCGTCGTCGCGCGACGGGAAGTCGGTGCGCACGTGACAGCCCCGCGACTCGGTGCGCCGGACGGCCGCGGCGAGCAGCGCCTGCGCCACCACGGTCAGCGCCGCGTCCTCGACGCCCGCGTGTGTCCACAACGGAGTGTCCGAAAGCGACAGATCCAGCACCGAGCCGGCGGCCGCCAGGCCGTCGGCGTCCCGGCCGATGGCCGCGTACCGGCTCATCACCCGCTGCAGGGAGTCGCGCTCCGCCGCCGGCGCGGTGGTCCGCGACGGCAGCCGCCCGCGCGCAGGATCGGCCAGCAGCCCGGCCGCGAGGTCCGCCGCGACGGCCTCCGCGACGCGCTGCCCGACGACCAGGCCTTCGAGCAGGCTGTTGGACGCCAGCCGGTTCGCGCCGTGCAGCCCGGTGCGCGCGACCTCGCCGGCCGCGTAGAGCCCGGCCACCGACGAGCGTCCGTCCACAGTGGTCACCACGCCGCCGCACGAGAAGTGCGCCGCCGGGGTGACCGGGATCGGGTCCACGGCGGGGTCGAGCCCCAGTGCCGCGCACGCCGCGAACACCGTCGGGAACCGCTGCGCGAAGCCGGCGACCGAAGTCGCGTCGAGGAAGACGTGGTCGTCGACACCGCCCGGCGCCTCCGCCATCCGCCGGGTGATGGCCGCCGAGACGACGTCACGCGGCGCGAGGTCGCCGAGCGGGTGCACGCCCGGCATCACCGGCAGGCCGGCGCCGTCGACCAGCGTCGCCCCCTCGCCGCGCACCGCTTCGGTGACCAGCGGGCAGCGGCCGCGCGCGCCCGGGGTGTAGAGCACGGTCGGGTGGAACTGCACGAACTCGATGTCCGCGACGGTCGCGCCGGCCCGCAGCGCGAGCGCGAGCCCGTCGCCGGTGGCGATCTCCGGGTTCGACGTCGCCTGGTAGAGCTGCCCGAGGCCGCCGCTGGCCACCAGCACGGCCGAAGCGCGGACGGCGCCGGGCACGCCGTGGCGGTCGAGCACCGTCACGCCGGCGACCCGCCCGCCGGGGGTGAGCAGCGCGTCGACGGCGATGTGGTGCTCCAGCACCGGCACGCCCGCCTGCCCGGCCTGCGCGACCAGGGCGCGTTCGACTTCGGCACCGGTCGCGTCGCCACCCGCGTGGATCACGCGGAACGCGCTGTGCCCGCCCTCGCGGCCCCGCGCGAGCAGCCCGGAGGCCGCGACGTCGAACTTCGCGCCGTCCGCCCGCAGCCGGGCGACCGCGGCCGGGCCGCCGTCGATGATCGAACGCGCCGCCGGCTCGTCGCACAGGCCGGCGCCCGCGGTGAAGGTGTCCTCCGCGTGCCGGGCGACGGAGTCGTCGAGGTCGTGCTGGTCTTCCAGGACGACGGCGACGCCGCCCTGGGCCCAGCGCGTGTTGCCGTCCGCGACGGCGGCCTTGGTGATCACCAGGACGTGCAGCCCGAGGGCCTGCGCCCGCAGCGCCGCTGTCAGCCCCGCGACGCCGCTGCCGATCACGACCAAGTCGGCACGGGCTTCCCAAACCGGGGTTTTCGCCCGTGGGTCATTAACCGGCGTGGTCATTCGCCGCCGCCGGGCTGCCCGATCTCGATCATCCGCTGCACCGAAGCCTTCGCGCGGGCCGCCGTCTCGAGGTCGACGTGGACCTCGTCGAGGCCGTCGCGCAGGCAGCGCAGCAGCGCGGCGGGGGTGATCATCTTCATGTACCGGCAGGACGCGCGGTCGTTCACCGCGCGGAAGTCGATGCCCGGCGCGGCCTTGCGGAGCTGGTGGATCATGCCGATCTCGGTGGCCACCAGCACGGTCTTGGCCTTCGTGTCACGGGCCTCGTGGACCATGTCGCCGGTGGAGAGGATCTTGACCCGGTCCGGCGCCACGGCACCCTCGCCGGCCAGGTAGAGCGCCGAGGTGGCGCAGCCGCACTCGGGGTGGATGAACAGGTCGGCGTCCGGCTCCTCGGCGGCGCGCTCGGCCAGCTCGGCGCCGTTGATGCCCGCGTGGACGTGGCACTCCCCGGCCCAGACGTGCATGTTCTCCCGGCCGGTCACGCGCTTGACGTGTGCCCCCAGGAACTGGTCCGGCAGGAAGAGAACCTCCTGGTCAGCGGGGATGGAGGCGACGACGTCGACCGCGTTCGAAGACGTGCAGCAGATGTCGGTTTCGGCCTTCACCTCGGCCGTGGTGTTGACGTAGGAGACGACCACCGCGCCCGGGTGCTCGGCCTTCCAGGCCCGCAGCTCGGCGCCGGTGATGGAGTCGGCCAGCGAGCAGCCGGCCCGCGCGTCCGGGATCAGGACGGTCTTCTCCGGGGCGAGGATCTTCGCGGTCTCGGCCATGAAGTGCACGCCGCAGAAGACGATGGTGGACGCGTCGCTGCTCGCCGCGATGCGGCTGAGCGCGAGGGAGTCGCCGGTGTGGTCGGCGATGTCCTGGATCTCCGGGACCTGGTAGTTGTGCGCGAGCAGGACCGCGTCGCGCTGCTTCGCCAGGCGCCGCACCTCCTCCGCCCAGGCCGCGTTCGCCTCGACCCCGCCGTAGGGGGTGAGGTCCTGATCGAGCGTCGAAGTCATGGTTGGCCCTCCTGGACCTGTCTCCGGTTTTCGCCTTACAATCGAAAACCGTGCGAAGTCATCTTAACACCCAGGCCCCCTTGGCCCACGAGGTTTTGGGAGCGGTCCTTCAAGTGCGCTCGGACACACTGCGGGTGCTGTTGTGGCGCCGGGCACTGGACCCGCACCTGGGCCGCTGGTCGCTTCCGGGCGGGCGGCTTCGGCCCGACGAGGACGTCGAGACGTCGATCCGGCGCCAGCTCGCCGAGAAGGTGGACGTCCGCCAGCTCAAGCACGTCGAGCAGCTCGCGGTGTTCAGCGACCCGCACCGCGTCCCGGGTCCGCGCGTGGTGGCGACGGCGTTCCTCGGCCTGGTCCCGTCCGACGTCGACCCCGAAGTGCCCGAGGACACCGAATGGCACGACGTCGCTTCGCTGCCGCGGACGGCGTTCGACCACGAGGCGATCGTGCTGCGCGCCCGCGACCGGCTGCGGTCGAAGCTGTCCTACACCAACCTCGGCTTCGCGCTGGCGCCCGACGAGTTCACGATTTCGGCGCTGCGCGGCCTGTATTCGGCGGCGCTGGGCTACCGCGTCTCGGCGACCAACCTGCAGCGGGTGCTGTCCCGCCGCGGGCTGCTGGTGCCGACCGGCCACACGGCGCCGCCGGGGCGCTCCGGCGGGCGTCCGGCGGCACTGTTCTCGTTCGCCGGCAAGGGCATGCAGATCACCGATCCGTTCGCGGTGTTCAAGCCGCCGTCGAGGTGACCAGGCTGCGCCGACAGCGTTCTCCCTTTACCGTGGACGCGTGACCGAGCCGGAACCGGATAGTGACGCGACGACGACGATCCTGCCGTTGTTCCCGCTGCAGACCGTGCTGCTGCCCGGCACCAAGCTCCCGCTGCACATCTTCGAACCGCGGTACCGGCAGCTGACGGCGGACCTGGTGAGCGGCACGGTGCCGGGCCGCGAGTTCGGCGTGGTCGCACTCCGGTCGTCACTGACCCGCGAAGTCCGTGGTCTGGACCAACTGCACGAGATCGGCTGCAGCACGGTGCTGCGCGAGGCCAAACGCCTCCCGGACGGCCGGTTCGACGTGGTGACGCAGGCCCAGCGCCGCTTCCGCCTGCACGACCTCGACTGCGTGTCGGCCCCGTACCTGATCGCTTCGGTGGAGTGGGTCGACGACGACCCGGTTGCTCCCTCCGGCGGAATGGCGGAGCGCCTGGCAACGGTGGCCCGCGCGGCGCACCAGCGCTACTGCGAAACGGCCTGGCGCAGCGACGACTGGCACGCCCCGGCCCCGGAGACGACGATCGCGGAGCTGGCGTACGTCCTGGCGGCGGACTGCCTGCTGCCCTTGGAGGACCGCCAAGCGCTCCTGGAGGAACGCCACCCGTTGCGCCGGCTGCGGATCGCCTGCCGCCTGCTGACGCGAGAGGCGGGGTTCCTGAACACGCTGGGCGCGGTGCCGCTGCCGCCGGGCGAACTGACCGATCTCAGCCGCCCGGCCAGCCTGAACTGACTCAGTCGGCGGCGCCGTTGGTGTTGCCGAACTTGTTCCACACCTTGCCCGCCGCACCGGAAACCGCTTCGCCGACGTCGCTGAACACCTTCGTCAGCGGGTCCGTCGACGAGTTCCACGAGTCCTTGTACGACTTGGCCGCCGACTTCAGGTCGTCCTTCCAGTCCGACGACGGGCTGTCGGCATCCCGGCGCGCGTAGTCGCCCGCCAGGATCGCGCGGTACTCCTCCGAAGCCGCCCACTTCTGCAGCTGGGCCGCGCGGACCACCGCGAACGGGTGCGACTCGGTCTCGACGGACCTGAGCTTGATGAAGCTGTCCCGGATGTCCTCGACCGACTCGTACTCCGCGGCCTGCTGCAGGAACGACGGGACGTCGATGCGCGCCGGGTCGATGCCGCCCGCCACCTGGATCTGGGCGCGCAGCGCCGCCGTCGGGTCCTGGCTGCACAGGAGCCCCGCGCGGTCGCACGACAGCTCGGCCTTGCGGAACCACTCGCGCAGCGCCGCGATGACCGCCCGGATGCCGAGCGCGCTGACCGGCGTCCAGGACATCGCCAGCTGCAGGCCGATCAGGCGCACCATGATCGTGCGGTAGACCGCGTGCCCGGACAGCACGTGCCCCATCTCGTGCCCGATCACGAACCGCAGGGAGTCGATGTTCATCAGCTCGACGAGCCCGGTGCTCATCGCGATGAACGGCTCGTCCATGCCGACCGTCTGCGCCTGGATCTGCGCGTTCTGGAAGACGAACAGGTTCGGCACCGCGGGCAGGTCCAGCGTCTCGGCGCACTCGTGGCGCAGCCGGTCGAGCTCCGAGTACTGCTTGGGCCCGACGCGGATCGACGACGCCAGCGCCATCAGCCGCTCGCCGCGCTCGTTGTAGAAGCCCGAAACCGCCTTGACGACCTGGGCGAAGCCGGGCACGGCGCGCAGCGTGGCGAGCGCGCCGCGGTCCACCGGGTGCTCGTACGCACGCGGGCTGATGCCGGGAAAGCGGACGGCGTTGTGCCGCGAAACCTCGATGTCCTCGGTCACTGCTGGATCCCCCCTGTAGGTGACGGACACCACCTTAGGGGAAACCGGTCAGCCGAGGCGGCGGCCCAGGTCGTCGCGGCCGTTCCAGGTGGCCAGGAGGCTGTAGGCGATCGACACGCCGAGCGGACCGGTCAACAGCACCCACCACGACTCCAGGCGCGGCGCGAGCTCGATCACCGCGCCCAGCGCGGGCGGGGTGGTGATGGCGTAGTGGCTGTTCGCCCAGCCGACGCCGAGCAGCATGGCGAGCGCGCCGGCGAGCGCGACGCCGAGCACCGCGGCGAGGAACACCACCGGGCCGCGGCGTTCGCGCAGCAGCCAGACGACGACGCCGACGACGATCCCCAGCCCGAGCGTGAGGAACCCGAAGACGGCCAGGTCGTCGAAGCGGTGCCAGCTTTCCAGCTCCAGGGCGCCCTGGGTGCCGTCGGCGGCGACGATGCGCACCCGCTCCGGCGGCGCGAGCCGCGACCAGGCGAAGGCGAGCGGGAAGCTCAGCAGGGTGAGCACGCCCAGCACGCTGACGGCGGGCAGCAGGTCGGCCTTCACGACGACGCGCGGCCGCCGCTGCCGGAACAGCACGGGCACCGACCACGGGCCGGCCACGGCCGACGGCCGGTGCGCGGGCCCCGACGACTCACTCACCCGGACTCCTTCCTGGAACGTGCCCACCGAGCGTAACCGGTCGACGCGGGAGCGGCGTGAGCCGCTCGCCCGTGTCGCCCCGGCCGCGGGGTGAACGATCCGGTTCGCCCGGCCGCGGCGGCGCAGTGAACGCTCCGGTCCGCTACCCGGTCAGCCGCTCGCCCAAGCCGCCCGCCCCGGAATGAACGATCCGGTCCGTTACCCGGTCAGCCGCTCGCTGTCTCGCCGTGGCGGCTGCAGCGGGCCGTCCACCCGAGCGGGCTCACCTGGACCACCAGCCGCCGCGCGCAGAACGTGCAGTAGCGCGGCGGCTCCAGCGCCGTCCGCGGGTTGTGGCACGCCGGGTGGTCCGCACCGCCCGGGGACTGCTGTCCACAGTGGACGCAGAACGCCGCGGTGTCAGAGGCTGTCACTGAGCGCCTTGATGGGCATCTTGAGCTCGTCCAGCATCTCCAGGTCCGCCGAAGCCGGCCGCCCCAGGTTGGTCAGGTAGTTGCCGACGATGATCGCGTTGATCCCGCCCAGCATGCCCTGCTCCGCACCGAGGTCACCGAGCGTCAGCTCTCGGCCGCCGGCGAACCGCAGCATCGTGCGCGGCATCGCGAGCCGGAACGCCGCGACCGTCCGCAGCGCGTCCTTGCCTTCGACGATCTCGTAGTGCTCGTACGGCGTGCCCGGCTGCGGGATGAGGAAGTTCATCGGCACTTCGTGCGGGTTCAGCTCGGCCAGCTGCACGGCGAACTCGGCGCGCTGCTCGACCGTCTCCCCCATGCCGATGATGCCGCCGCAGCAGACCTCCATACCCGCCTCGGCGACCATCCGCAGCGTGTCCCAGCGCTCTTCCCACGTGTGCGTCGTGACCACCGACGGGAAGTGCGAGCGCGCCGTCTCGAGGTTGTGGTTGTAGCGGTGGACGCCCATGTCGACGAGCTCGTCGACCTGCTCCTGCGTCAGCATGCCCAGCGAGCAGGCGATCTGGATGTCGTTCCCGTCCGCCCGGATCGCCTTCACGCCTTCGCGCACCTGCGAGAGCAGCCGCTGGTCCGGGCCGCGGACGGCGGCGACGATGCAAAACTCCGTCGCGCCGGTCTCGGCGGTCTGCCGGGCGGCCTTGACCAGGTTCGGGATGTCGAGCCACGCCGAGCGCACCGGGGTCGGGAAGCGGCCGGACTGGGAGCAGAAGTGGCAGTCCTCGGGGCAGCCGCCGGTCTTGAGGCTGATGATGCCCTCGACCTCGACCTCCGGCCCGCACCAGCGCATCCGCACCTCGTGCGCCAGCGCGAGCAGGTCGGGCAGGCGGTCGTCGGGCAGCCGCAGCACGTCGAGGACCTGCTGTTCGCCGAGGCCGACGCCGTTCTCGAGAACCTGCTCGCGCGCCAAGGCGAGGACGTCGGTGTCCGGGACTGCGGTCACGGTGACTCCTTGATCGAGGTGGTGCGGCAAACGTCCCTCATCGTGCACGACGGGGCCGCGAGGGGACAGCGATGTAGGTCACTTCCCGGCGGAAGCGCATCCCGCGAAAAGCTCGGGGTCGAATTCGCCGCCGAACCACGGCGAGAGGCCGGCGCGCGCCGCGGCCAGGAAGTCCTCGCGGGAGGCCTGGCCGATGTCCGCGGGCAGCACGCCGAGCAGGGGCGCACCCGCCGCGACCGGCAGGTCTTCGAGGTTGGACAGCGCCGCGAGGTCCGGATCGGCGGGCCAGGCGCCGATGATCACGCCGGCGACGGTCAGCCCGCGCTTGGTCGCGACCTCGGCGGTGAGCGCGGTCGCGTTGAGCGTGCCGAGGCCGGCCTCGGCCACGATGATCACGAGCGAGCCGAGCGACCACGCGACGTCGGCGAGGCTCGCGCCGGAGCGGTCGAAGCGCACCAGGAGCCCGCCGGCGCCCTCGATGAGGGTGAGGTCGTGCTCGGTGTCGAGGTCGGACGCGGCCTGGGCGATCTCGCCGGGGTCGAGCGTCGGCAGCCCGCTGCGCCGGGCCGCGGCCTCCGGCGAGAGCGGATCCGGGTAGCGGCGCAGCTCGCGCGTGGTGACGTCCGGCCCGGCGAGGCGGACGACGTCCTGGAGGTCACCGGGCTCGTCGGGCCGCACCCCGGTCTGGGCGGGCTTGAGCACGGCCACCCGCTGTCCCCCGGCCGCCGCCAGGGCCGCGATCGCCGCCGTGGTGATCGTCTTGCCGACCCCGGTCCCGGTCCCCGTCATCACCAGCATGCTCACGGACCATCAACATAGTGACTCCGGGGCGGGGTGCGCACGCGGGCCGTGGTCAGCGCCCCCGGCGACCGGTTCCCGGGCAGCTCTGCCACGGCCGGTCGTGCGTGGTGAGGCGGGGTGCCAACCCGCCTCACCACGCACGACAGCCGGCCGGATCGGCGAGCCGGCGGCTCAGGCGCCCGGCACCGCCACCGGTGCCCCGGCCGGGCGGAACGTGCGTTCCGCCGCGTCGAACAGGTACACCTGGGCGTCGCCGACGTGGAAGTACATCCCGGTCAGCTGCAGCTTCCCGGCCGACTCGGCCGCCGCCACGGACGGGTACTCGCGCAGGTGCTCCAGCTGCTGCAGCACGTTGTGCAGGGCCAGCCGGTCACCCTCGCGGTCCGGGACCGCGCCGTCGAGCGTCGCCGAGCCCAGCCGGTGCGCGCTCGGCTCCGCGTGGCGCAGCCAGGCCGACAGCGGCCCCGGCGGCGGGCCCTCGGCCAGTGCCGCCATCGCGCCGCAGGAGGAGTGGCCGCAGACGACGACCTCCGACACGCCGAGGACGCCCACCGCGTACTCGATCGACGCGTTCATCGACGCGTCGGCCTGCCCCGGCGGGACCAGGTTGCCGATGTTGCGGATGGTGAACAGGTCACCCGGCCCGCTCGTCGTGATCAGGTTCGGCACGATCCGGGAGTCGCCGCAGGTGATGAACAGCGTGCGCGGCCGCTGGCCGTCGGCCAGGCCGGACAGCGTGTCGCGCAGCAGGGGCGCCGCGCGGCGGTGGAACTCGGTGGCGCCGCGGCGGGTCTGCTGGGCCGGGATCTCGACCCCCTCCGCCGCCTGCCACTCCGACCACGGCGCCAGCCAGCGCGGCACCGCCCGGCTCGCGGCGATCCGGGAGCGCGTCGGGCGGCCCGCCTTGCCTTCGCCGAACCACGGGTGGCCGACCTCGTCGACCTCCACCGTGCCGCCGGCCCGCTCGTGCGCCTGCTGCCAGGTGTGCAGGCTCTCGAACGCCGCGTGGTCCAGGTAGTCGACGACCAGCTCCAGCCGCACGGTGGCGCCGCCCGGGACGGTCCCGAGCACCTTCGACAGCCGCGGCACCGACAGGAACGTCAGGACGCCTTCGACGACGACGCGCCAGTCGTCACCCTCGCGTTCGACGTGGATGCCCGACCAGACCGTGCGGCGCAGCATCAGCACCACCGCCAGCCCGATGCCCGCCAGCACGCCGGTGAGCAGGTCGAACACCACGACGCCGGCCAGGGTGAGCAGGTACACGGGCAGATCGCCGTGAGCCAGCACGGTTTTCATGTGCCCGGGGTTGACCAGCTTCGCGCCGACGTGCACCAGCAGCCCGGCCAGCGCGGCCAGCGGGATGCTCTGGATCAGCCCGGCGAGCAGGACGACGAACAGCAGCACCCAGACGCCGTGCAGCACCGCCGACAGCCGGGACTTGGCCCCGGCGGAGACGTTGGTGGAGCTGCGGACGATGACGCCGGTGACGGGCAGGCCGCCCAGCGCGCCGGAGATCATGTTGGCCGTGCCCTGGCCGACCAGCTCGCGGTCGAGGTTGGCGCGCGGCCCGGTGTGCATGCGGTCGACCGCGACCGCCGAGAGCAGGCTCTCCACGCTGGCGATCAGCGCGATCGTGACGACGGCGAGCGCGAACCCGCCCCAGCTGTCCGGCAGCTGCGGCACGAAGTGGACGTTCAGCAGGTCACCGGGCAGTTCGACGCGCGGGAGGGTCATCCCGAACGCGACCGACACCACCGTGGCCACCGCGATCGCGGCGAGTGGTCCCGGCACCTTGCGGACGGCTTCCGGCAGCTTCGGCCAGAGCAGCAGCAGCCCGATGGTGATCAGGCCGACGATGGCGGCGGAGTCGTGGTGGGAAACGATCTGGGCGGGCAGCTCGGCGATGTTCTCCAAGGCGGAGGACTGGGCCTTGCCGCCGAGGACGACGTGCAGCTGGCCGAGCACGATCGTGACGCCGATGCCGGCCAGCATGCCGTGCACGATCGCCGGCGAGATGGCCAGCGCGGCGCGCGCGATGCGGCTCAGCCCCAGCAGGATCTGGCAGGCGCCGGCGAGGACGGTGATCGCGCAGGTGACGGCCCAGCCGAAGGTCTGGATGGTTTCGTACATGACCACGGTCAGGCCGGCAGCGGGCCCGCTGACTTGCAGCGCGGAGCCGCCGAGCGCACCGGCGACGACGCCACCGACAACGGCGGCGATCAGCCCGGCGGCGACCGGGGCACCCGAAGCGAGGGCGATGCCGAGGGACAGGGGGACGGCTACGAGGAAGACGACCAGTGAGGCCGGCAGGTCGTGGCGGAGCACGGCGAGGGGTCTCATGATCACCATGCAACCGGAAATCGAGTGAAATGTCCGCTATGCACCACCCGATCGAGTGAATAAATGGCCACATTTCACCCCTTTGTCACAAATCGGACATGGGGTTAACGCGACGGTAACACGCTGCCGGCCTGTCGCGTGACAGATAAATCCGTGACTATGTAAGGCTTTCCGGCGTCGGACACGGCGAAGGCCGCCCCCGGGCGGGCGGCCCGGAAGCGGCCTCCGGCCGGTGTCAGTGCTCCAACGCCCCGGCGGGGACGAACCCGCGCGCCGCATCGTCCAAAAGGGACACCTGGGCCGCGCCGACGTCGAAGTACATCCCGGTGAGCCGCAGCGCGCCCCGCTCCAGGGCCGCCGCGACCACCGGGTAGCCGCGCAGGGTTTCCAGCTGCTGCACGACGTTCTGCAGCGCCAGCTGGTCGGCCTCGGCGGCCGGCCGTTCGCCGCCGAGCAGCAGCGGGGCCTCGCGGCTGCGGCGCCGGAGCGTCGCCTGGCCGTGGCGCAGCCAGCTGCCGAGCTGGTCGAGCCCGGCCGGGGCCTGGCCGAGCAGCGCCTTCATCGCGCCGCAGGAGGAGTGCCCGCACACCACGATTTCGGCGACTCCGAGGACCCCGACGGCGTACTCGATCGCCGCGCCGACCGACGAGTCCGTGCCGTCGGCCGGCGGCACCAGGTTCCCGATGTTCCGCACGGTGAACAGGTCACCCGGCCCGCTGGTGGTGATCAGGTTCGGCACGATCCGCGCGTCGCCGCAGGTGATGAACAGCGTGTGCGGCTGCTGGCCGTGCGCCAGGCCGTCCCAGGTCTCGCGCAGCAGCGGCGCGGTGCGGCGCTGGAACTCCGAAGCGCCGCGGCACAGCAGCGAGCTGGCGGTGCGCTGGGCGGGCAGCACGACGTGCTCGGCCTGCCACTGCGACCACGGCGCGAGCCACCGCGGCACCACGCGCGCGGCGACGCTGCGGCGCACGGTCGGCTCCCCCGCGCGGCCGCGTTCGAACCACGGGTGCCCGATCTCGTCGACGGTGACCGGGCCGGCGTGCGCCTGCTGCCAGCCGCGCAGGCAGTCGAACGCGGCGTGGTCGAGGTAGTCCACGAGCAGCTCGAGGGTGACCTCGGCGTGCGGCGGCACCCCCGCGAGCACGCGGGTCAGCCGCGGGACGGACAGGAACGTCAGCGCCCCTTCGATGACGACGCGGTGGCGGTCGCCGTCCCGTTCGACGTGGATGCCCGAGAAGATCATCCGCCGCAGCATCAGCGCGAGCGCGAGCAGGATCCCCGCCGCGACCCCGGTGAGCAGGTTGACGGCCACCGCGCCGGCCAGCGTGACCACGTACACCGGCAGGTCGCCGTGCCGGTGGACCTCCTTGAGCCCGTGGAGGTTCACCAGCCTCGTCCCGACGTACACCAGCAGCGCGGCCAGCGCCGCCAGCGGGATCAGCCGCAGCACGCCGGTGAGCAGCAGGCAGGCGGCGAGGATCCAGGCGCAGTGCAGGATCGCCGACGCCCGGGTGCGCGCGCCCGCCTCGAAGTTGGTCATGCTGCGCACGATGACGCCGGTGACCGGGAACCCGCCGAGCGCGCCGGCGGCGACGTTCGCCGCGCCCTGCCCGATCAGCTCGCGGTCGAGGTCGGTGCGCGGGCCCCCGCGGAGCTTGTCCACCGAAACGGCGGACAGCAGGCTTTCCAGGCCGGCGATGAGCGCGATGGTGAGCGCGGCGGCGGCGAAGCCGGCCCAGCCGCCGTCCGGCAGCCGCGGCACGACGTGCAGCGCGGGCAGCCCGGCCGGGAGGTCGACGCGCGGCAGGGTCATCCCGGTCGCGACGGACAGGCCGGTGGCCAGCGCGACGGCGGCCAGCGGCGCGGGCACGCGGCGGACGGCCTTCGGCAGCCGCGGCCAGGCCAGCAGGACGCCGAGGGTGACGACGCCGATCAGCACGGCCTGGTCGTGGTGCGCGGCTATCTGCTTCGGCAGCGCCAGGACGTTGGCCAGTGCGGAACCCCGCGCGGAGCCGCCGAGGACGACGTGCAGCTGGCCGAGCACGAGCGTGACGCCGATGCCGGCCAGCAGCCCGTGCACGATGGCCGGCGACACGGCGAGCGCGGCGCGCGCCAGGCGAGTCAGGCCGAAGAGGATCTGGAGCAGGCCCGCGGCGACGGTGATCGCGCAGGTGACGGGCCAGCCGTGGGTGGCGATCGTGTCGGCCAGCACCACGGTGAGGGCGGCGGACGGGCCGCTGACCTGCAGCGGCGATCCGCCGAAGAGGCTCGCGACCAGCCCGCCGACGACGGCGGAGATCAGGCCCGAGAGCAGCGGCGCCCCGGCGGCGAAGGCCACGCCGAGGGACAGGGGGACGGCGACGAGGAAGACGACGATCGACGCGAGGAAGTCGTGCTTGAGGTTCTCCAGGTGCTCGGAGCGCTGAGGGGGTCCGGTGTCGTGTTCGCCACGAACGATCTCGATCATGGGGGCAGGATCGCCGAAACCGGGCGAAAAGTCCGCTACGCAAGCATTTCTCGCGTTCGCCCGGGCACAGGACGGACCGGGTTTCCCGGCACCGTCACACTTACCGCCTCGACCGTTCGCGTGGTTTCGCCGCCGCCCTGCCACCGAGCGCGACGATGAGGGACCTTCGGGTCTCGGTGTGCCGGTGGTCACACCCGATGTGCTGAATTCAGGCCTTTTCGGCGACCGCGAGCATCGCCCGGGTGATCACGGCGAGGTCGTCGTCAGTCGAAACGTACGGCGGCATCGCGTAGACGAGGTCCCGGAACGGCCGCAGCCAGGCGCCGTTCGCGGTGACGACGTCGGTGGCGACGGCCATGTCGACGGGGTGGTCGAGCTGCAGCACGCCGATCCCGCCCAGCACCCGCACGTCGGTGACGGCGGGCAGGTCGCGGGCCGGGGCGAGGCCGTCGAGGAGGGCCTTCTCGATCCGGGCGACGTCGCCGCGCCAGCGGCCGTCGGCGAGCAGGCCGAGCGAGGCGTTGGCGACGGCGGAAGCGAGCGGGTTGCCCATGAAGGTGGGGCCGTGCGCGAGAACGGGCAGCTCGCCCCGCGCGATCCCGGCGGCGACGGCCGGGGTGCACAGGGCGGCGGCCATGCTCAGGTAGCCACCGGTGAGCGCCTTGCCGACGCACATGACGTCGGGCGTGACACCGGCGTGCTCGGCGGCGAACAGCGCGCCGGTGCGGCCGAAGCCGGTCGCGATCTCGTCGAAGACCAGGAGCACGTCGTGCGCTTCGGTGATTTCGCGCAGCGCACGCAGGTAGGCGGGGTGGTGGAACCGCATCCCCCCGGCGCCCTGCACGACGGGCTCGACGATCACCGCGGCGAGTTCCCCTTCGTGCCGCCCGATTTCGGCGGCCAGGACGTCCACATAGGACTGATCGGGCGGGGTGTCGAAACCGGACGGCGGTGCGGGCACGAAGATCTGTTCGGCCAGGACACCGCGCCAGAGCGAGTGCATGCCGCCTTCGGGGTCGCAGACGCTCATCGGGGTGAACGTGTCCCCGTGGTAGCCACCGCGCCAGGTGAGCAGCTTGCGCTTCCCGGTGCGCCCGCGGGAACGCTGGTACTGCAGGCACATCTTGACGGCGACCTCGACGGAGACGGAGCCGGAGTCGCAGAGGAAGACGTGCTCGAGGCCCTCGGGACTGAGGTCGGCGAGGGTCTTGGCGAGGGTGATGGCCGGTTCGTGGGTGAGGCCGCCGAACATGACGTGGCTCATCCGCCCGGCTTGGGCGGCGAGAGCGGCGTCGAGCACGGGGTGCCGGTAACCGTGGACGGCGGACCACCACGAGGACATCCCGTCGACGAGCTCCCGCCCGTCGGCCAGCGTCAGCCGGACGCCGCTGGCTTCGGTGACCAGCAGGGACGGCACCTTCGCCGGCATGGGCGCGTAGGGGTGCCAGACGTGCTGGGCATCGAGGGCGAGCAGGTCGGCGGGGTCCATCCGCCGACCCTACGACACCCGCCCGGCCCCCTCCCCCGCCCGGCCTCACAACCGGACCGGCAGCACCTCCAGCCCGTGCACCAGCGAGCTCGCCCGGTACACCAGCTCATCCGGCTTGGCGTCCAGCGCGATGTCCGGGAACCTCGCCAGCAGGCCCCCGATCGCGATCTCCGCCTCGAGCCGGGCCAGCGGCGCCCCCACGCAGTAGTGGATCCCGTGCCCGAACGCCAGGTGCCCGCCGGCCGCACGCGTGACGTCCAGCTTGTCCGGCTCCGGGTACCGCTCGGCGTCGCGGTTCGCGCCGAGCAGCGAAACCAGCACGAACTCGTCCTTCGGGATCGTCACCCCGGACACCTCCACCGGCTCCGCGGTGAACCGCACCGTCGCCAGGTGGATCGGGCCGTCGAAGCGCAGGAACTCCTCCACCGCGCCCGGCAGCAGCGCCGGCTCCGCGCGCAGCCGGGCCAGCTGCTCCGGCTCGCGCAGCAGCGCCAGCACGCCGTTCGCGATCAGGTTGACCGTCGTCTCGTGGCCCGCCACCAGCAGCAGGAACGCCATCGACACCAGCTCGGGCTCGGACAGCGAATCCCCACCGTCGCTGGCGTGCACGAGGTCCGACAGCAGGTCCTCGGCCGGCTCGGCGCGCTTCTGGGCGATCAGGTCCGTCAGGTACGCGAACATGCTGCCCGCCGCGGCCTGCATCTGCTCCGGGCGGGCCGCCGCGCTCAGCAGCGTCCGGGACCAGCCGGCGAACTCCGTGCGGTCCTCCTCGCGCACCCCGAGCAGCTCGCAGATCACCGTGATCGGCAGCGGCGCGGCGAACGACGCCACCAGGTCCACCCGCTCCTGGCCGGCCAGCCCGTCGAGCAGCTCCGCGGTGATCTCCTCGACCCGCGGCCGCAGCCGCGCCACCGTCCGCGCGGTGAACGCCTTGTTCACCAGCTTCCGCAGCCGCGTGTGGTCCGGCGGGTCCGAGTTGAGCATGTGGTGGCTGAGGTCCTGCCCGAAGGGGCTCATCCGGGCCTCCGGCGGCAGCTTCGCCTCGAACAGCGCGCGGATGCCCTGGCTGTTCTTCCGCAGCCGCGGGTCCGCCAGCAGCGCCCGCGCGTCCGCGAACCCGGTGACCACGTAGGCGGGCAGCCCGCGCGGTGGCAGCCGCACCCGGCGCACCGGGCCGCCGCCGCGCAGCATCTCCGCGAACAGGTGCGCGTCCTGGGCGAAGCCCTCCTCCACCTCGAGGATTTCGTCGGTCGTCATTTCAGGCCCCCAAGCTCACGGCGTCAGCGCTCGGCGAGAGCCGTCACGACGCGCTCGGTCACGTCCTGCCAGTATGCCCGCTGTTCCTCGCGCTCTTCGGCGCCGGCAAGCCATTCCTGGTGGAACCGCAGCGTCGTCTTCGCCCCCGAACCGCTCAGCCGCACCTGCACGGTCGAGTCGTGGTCCCAGTCGCTCGGCCGCCAGGTGAGCCGCACGCGGTCGCCGCCGACGAAGCTGCGGATCTCGCCGACCGTGCCGTTCGCCGTTTCGTACTCCGCGCCGGGTTCCTCGGGCAGCTCGACGCCGGGGCCGAGCCAGATCGCGACGCCCTCCCGGCTGACCAGGAAGTCCCACACGGCCTCGGCCGGGTACGGCAAGGTCCGCGAGACGCCGATGTTCCACCCGGCGTCGGCCGTCTTCCCCACTGAAGAAGTCATGCCCGCATCCTCGCAAAGGGGTACGACAAAACCGGCGGGCGGCCCGGGTGGAGGATGGGCACCCGTGCGCTACCGCCCGATCTCCCCCGCCGTCCTCGCCGAGGAGCTCACCGACCGCATCGACGCGCTCCCCGGGCCGAGGCTCGCGGTGGCCGTCGACGGCGCGGCGGGCGCGACCGCCACCGCGGAACTCGCCGACGCCCTGGTCGACCCGCTGCGCCTGCGCGGCCGCGCGACCCTGCGCGTGTCGGCCGCCGACTTCCTGCGCCCCGCGTCGCTGCGCTTCGAGCACGGCCGCACGAACCCCGACGCCCGCTACACCGACTGGCTCGACCTCGGCGCCCTCCGCCGCGAAGTCCTGGAGCCGCTCAAGGGATCCGGCGAGGTCCTGCCGTCGCTGTGGGACGCCGAACGCGACCGCGCGACCCGCGCCGAACGGGTGCCGCTGCCCGCGGGCGGGGTCGTGCTCCTCGACGGCGAACTGCTGCTCGGCGCCGGGCTGGCCTTCGACCTGGCCGTGCACCTGTGGCTGTCCCCCGCCGCCCTGCGCCGCCGCGCGCCGGACGCCTGGGCCGTCCCGGCCTACGAACGCTACGAGGAAGAAGCCGACCCGAGTTCGCTCGCCGACGTCGTCGTGCGCGTCGACGATCCCCGGCACCCGGCGCTCTACACGCCTTAGCGGACGACGGCCACCGGGTCGCCGTCCAGCAGGCCGGACAGCCGCTGCGCCATGACGTCCCAGCGCCAGTTCGCCGTCACCCACTCCCGGCCGGCCTGGCCCATCCGGCGCGCGCGCACCGGGTCGGCCAGCAGGCTGGCCAGGATTTCGCTCAGCTGGACGACGTCCCGGCCCTCGACGACGTGCCCGGTGACTTCGTCGAGCACCGCCTCGGGCGCTCCGCCGGAGTTGCCGGCGACCACCGGCAGCCCGGTCGCCGAGGCTTCCAGGTAGACGATGCCGAGCCCTTCGACGTCGAGGCCCCTGCCGCGGGTGCGCGCGGGCATCGCGAAGACGTCCCCCGCCGCGTAGTGCGCCGGCAGCTCGGCCCACGACACCGACCCGGTGAGCACGACGTCCCGCTCCAGGCCCAGCCCGGTGACCAGCTCGGTGAGCTGCTTGCGGTACGGGCCGCCGCCGACGAGCAGCAGCGCCGCGTCCGGAACGCGCTCGCGGATCGACGGCAGCGCGCGGATCAGCTGGTCCTGGCCCTTGCGCGGGACCAGCCGCGACACGCAGACGACGGTCGGCCGGTCCCCGAGACCGTGCCGGGCGCGGATCTCCGTGCGCGCGGCCGCATCCGGCCGGAACACCCCGGTGTCGACCCCGGACGGCAGCAGCTCCAGCCCGGCCATCGCGCCGAACGCCGCGGCGAAGCGGGCGCGGGTGTACCGGCTGACGTAGGTGACGACGTCGGCGGTGTCGCCGATCCGCCGCAGCGCCTGCCGCGAACCGGGGAGCATGGACCAGCCGACCTCGTGGCCGTGCGTCGACGCCACGACGCGGCGCGCGCCGGCCCGCCGCAGCGGGTGCCCCAGCAGCGCGAGCGGCGCCGCGGCCCCGAACCAGACGGCCTCGCAGTCCCGCGCCCGCATGATCTGCTTCGCCCGGCGAAGCACGTCCGGCGTCGGCAGCATCAGCGACGTCGGGTGCCGGACGACCTCGAACGGCGCCTCGGCGTCGAACTCCTCGTGCGACCCCGTCCGCGACTCCCACGAAGGCGCGTAGACGACCAGGTCGTCCGACGGCAGCCGGGTGGCGAGGGAGTTCAGGTAGTTCTGGATCCCCCCGGGCCGCGGCGGGAAGTCGTTGGTCACGAGCAGGGTCTTGAGCACGCCCCAGAGGCTAACGGCGGACGGGCGGCACCGCGTGTGCGGTACCGCCCGTCCGAGCTGCTGCCGGGATCACGCCGTCGGGCGGCGCGCTCCCGAGTACTGGCTCTGCAGCGGCGAGATCTTCACGACGTCACCGGTGTCGGGCGCGTGGACCATCTGGCCGTTGCCGATGTACATGCCGACGTGCGAGACGGGCGAGTAGAAGAACACGAGGTCGCCCGGCTGGAGCTGGTCCCGCGGCACCGCGGTGCCGAAGGTGGACTGCTCGCGGCTGGTCCGCGGGATGGTCAGCCCGGCCTGCCCGTAGGCCCACGACGTCAGGCCCGAGCAGTCGAACGTGCTCGGCCCGGTGGCGCCGTACTTGTACGGGCTGCCGAGCTTGCTCAGCGCGGCTTCCACGGCCGCCTGCGCGGCCGCCGTGGGCGCCTGGATGTTGGCGGGCGGGGTGCCGCCGCGGTCCTTCTGGGCGTTCTTGTCCGCGGTGCTCAGGTTCTTGTTGGCCGCTTCGAGCTGGTCGATCTGGTCGTTCAGCGTCTTCTGCTTGGCCTTGATGTCCTCGGTCAGCTTGGCCGCGGTGTCCCGCGCGTCCTGCGCGCGCTTGGCGGCGTCGCTGGCCTTGGCGGCCGCGTCGGTGGCCTGCTGGACGGCGCCGGTGAGGTTGCCCATCGCGGCGTTCTTGCCGGTCGCGATGACTTCCAGGGCCGAGGAGCGGTCGAGGAAGTCCTGGGTGGACGTGCCCGCCAGCAGCGCCGACAGCTTGTTCAGCTGGACACCGCTGGTGAACGACGCACCGGCGAACTTGTCGACCTCGGTCTGGTACTTCTTCTGGCTTTCGGACGCCGTGGCGGCCTGCTGCTTCGCCGCGTTGACGTCCGCGGTGGCCTTGTCGAGCTCGCCCTGCTTCTTCTTCAGGTCGTCCTGGGCCGAAAGCAGGTCTTCGTTGAGCTTCTCGGCCTGGGCCGCCAGGTCGCGGTACTTCGCGAGGGCGTCGGAGCCGGTGGGCGGGGTCTGGAGAACGGGGACGGGGGCGGCGGTGGCCGTCGGCTGGGCCACGGTGACGAGGGTGATCACCGAAGCCGCGGCGAGGGCACCTGAAACCACGCGCCTGAGGGAATGCGACTGCACGGTCGCGCGGGTCTCCTTTGCGTCTCGGCCGCCGACGGGGACCGGGGCACGAAGAGGTCGGGGAGTTCCTCTTCACCGCTGTCCCGCCACCACGCGCCGAGCCGTGCGCTTTTGCCATGCACGAGCCGCAACAGGTGAAGCACGCGGTGGTGGTTCCGGTTCCCAGCTTCCCGACAAAGCTGCGTCCGGCGGCGATCTCGCGTCGCCGCCTCTTCAGACGGCCGGGGGCCACGAGATCTCGGACAGGTTACGAAAAGAGCGCCACCACGTCCACCACCTCTCCGCCAAAAACGCTGAGTGACCCCGCTGAACACCATCGGACCAGGGCGGGAGGAAACATGTGATGGGCGTTACACGCTGGGGTTTCTCCGGAGCGCTTTTCGACTACCGACCGTTCACCGATTCAATCGACCATTCGGCGCGCCGTCACGAAACGGTGGAAATCAGGCGGTGCGCCGGATCGGGTCTTCGACCAGCCGCAGGCGTGGCACCATCCCGGCTTCGGCCAGCGCGTCGACCGCGCGGCGCTCGTCGGCGTCCCACACCACCGCGGGCGGCGCGCCGAGCAGCACGCTCACCACGCAGTCGTGGCACGAGATGCCGCGCACCGCGCAGCGGTCGCAATCGACCACCAGGTTCTCGATGTCCGAAACGGCGATGTGCGAGACGTCCACTTCGGACAGCTCGGGGGTGTCGGTCATGTGGTCCTCCTCACGTCGGAACTGACTTGGGAGGACGGTAGGCGCCACCACCGACAATTTCGGGCGTCAAACCCTCGACAAGCGGCTGACCAGCACCGATGAGGGAGCCGGGTGGGCGCCCCGACCCCGCACGGAGTCGGCGACCGCGCGGTCGGACGTCGCGACGACCATCGGCCGCCCGGCGGGCTCGGCCGCGACGAGGTTGCGGATGACGTCGTCGGCCAGCACCCCGCGGTCGGAGAACAGCACCCGCACCCCGCGGGGCACCGAGGCCGGGACCGACAGCACGCCTGCCCCGTCGAACACCACGGTCACCTCGGCGGACGTGCGGGCGGCCAGCGCGGACAGCTGGTGGATCAGGCGGTCGCGCTGGTCGGCGAGGGCGAGCTCCGGGTACCCGGTCTTGGTGACGTTGTAGCCGTCGACGATCAGGTGCACGTTGGGCAGCGCCAGGTAGCGGTCCAGCGTGGTCACGTCGGCGATCTTGCCGCCCTGGCCGGTGCCGGTGCTCGCGCCGCGGACCATGTCCGCCGGGCGGGCGCCCCGCGCGCCGAGCGCGAGCTCGCGGCGCAGGCCGGTGACGGCGCCGTCGATGGTGTCGATGAGCAGGGCGAGCCGCACCTCGTCGGCCTGCCGGGCCTCCCGCGCGGACTGGCGGGCGATCTCGGCGTCGGCGGCCGCGCGCTCGGCGCGGGCGCGCTCGCCGGCGACGCGCTGGCGCTCGCGCTCCAGCTGGGTGGTGAGGGCGGCGATTTCGTCTTCGCGCGCGGCGGAACCGCGCGCGGCGTCCGCGGCCGCCGCTTCGGCCGCGTCCCGGGCCTGGCGCAGCTGGACGCCTTGCTCGCGAAGCCGCTTCAGGAGCTTCTCGACTTCGCCCTCGCGCTCGCCCCGGGCGTTCTCGGCCGCTTGCTTCGCTTCGGCGAGTTCGGCGCGGACCTGGGCGAGCTCGGCCTCGAGCCGCTGGCTGCGGGCGAGCGCGGCGTCGCGTTCGGCGCGCAGCGCGTTTTCCTCGGCGTTCCGGGCGACCAGCCGGACGCGCCCGGTGGCGCCGGACTCGCCCAGCAGGACGGCGGCCGCGGCCGCGGCGACAGAGTCCGCGGCGTTCGGGTCGAGGGCGTCGGTGCGGTGCTCGCGCAGCCACTCGATGACGGCGGTCCGGAACTGCGACGAGTCGGCCAGCGCCGCGAGCAGGGCGGCGCCGCCGAGCTTGGCGCGCTTGGCCGGGGCGAACTTGGCGACCGGCCGCAGCTGGCGGGGCACGTCGGTGGCGGGCAGCTTGGCGACGGCGGCCGCGGCGAGCTCGGCGATGCGGTCGCGCACCGGTTCGGGCAGCGCGGGCCAGGTGGCGGGCTCGGGATGTCCGGCCTGGTCAGCGGGCTCCCCGGCCGGCTCGGGGCGCGACGCGACAGCCGACGGACCCTGGGGGTCCTCCGGCGGCTCCGGCACGAGCGGCTGCGGGTGCATTGGTCCAGGGTAGGCCCCGCCTCCGCATCCCGCGCCGCGCACCACACGGACCGGCGGCGCGCGGAAACTGTCGGTGGTCGCCCCTAGAGTCCCGCCCATGCGTTCGGTCCAGGCTCAGCTCGCCTTCGACGAGCTCGGAACCCCGTTGCGGGACACCACTTTCGTCGTCTTCGACCTGGAAACGACCGGGGCCCCGCCGGGGCCGTCCGGGATCACCGAGATCGGGGCGGTGAAGGTGCGCGGGGGCGAGGTGCTGGGCGAGTTCGCGACGCTGGTGAACCCCGGCACGCCGATCCCGCCGCAGATCGTCTCACTGACCGGGATCACGCAGGCCATGGTCTACGACGCGCCGCCGATCGAGGAGGTGCTGCCGGCGTTCCTCGAGTTCGTCGGGGGCGCGGTGCTGGTGGCGCACAACTCCGGCTTCGACACGTCCCACATGCGGGCGGCGTGCGAGGGGCACGGGTACGTCTGGCCGAAGCTGACGGTGGTCTGCACGGTCCGGCTGGCGCGCCGGGTGGTGCCGCGGGACGAGGTCGGGCGCTACAACCTGACGGCGCTGGCGCTGCTGTTCGGGGCCGGGACCAGGCCGACGCACCGGGCGCTCGACGACGCGCGGGCGACGGTGGACGTCCTGCACGGGCTGCTGGAGCGGGTCGGCAACCTGGGCGTGCACTCGCTCGAGGAGCTGATGGGGTACCTGCCGGAGGTGACCGTCGCCCAGCGGGCGAAGCGGCACCTGGCGGCGGACCTGCCGTCGGCACCGGGTGTCTACCTGTTCAAGGGCCCGAAGGACGAGGTCCTCTACGTCGGCACGGCGAAGGACCTGCGGCGGCGGGTGCGGACGTACTTCACGGGGTCGGAGAACCGCAGCCGGATCCGGGAGATGGTGGCGCTCGCCGAGCGCGTCGACCACGTGGTGTGCGCGCACGCGCTGGAGGCGGAGGTCCGGGAGCTGCGGCTGATCGCGGCGCACCGGCCGGCGTACAACCGGCGGTCGAAGAACCGGCACCAGGGCTGGTGGATCGGGCTGACGGAGGAGGCGTTCCCGCGGCTGTCGGTGGTCCGCCTGCCTCGGCCGGGGGTGCTGGGCCCGTTCCGCAACCAGGCGGACGCCCGCACGACGGCGGACACCCTGGCCGGGGCGTCCGGGCTGCGGACGTGCACCCAGCGGATCTCGCCCCGGTCGGCGAACGGCACCCCGTGCGTGCTGGCGGAGCTGGGGCGTTGCGGAGCACCGTGCGCGGGGCGCCAGAGCGTGGAGGCGTACGGCCCGGCGGTCGAGTCGGTGTCGGGGCTGATCGCGGGCCTGGACGGCAGCCCCCTGCACACGGCGGCGGCGCACGTGGAGCGCCTGGCGGCGGGTCAGCACTACGAGCAGGCGGCCCGGCACCGCGACGAGCTGGCGGGCCTGATCCGGGCGCTGGGCCGGGCACACCGGCAGGCATCCCTGGCGTCGATCGGCGAGCTGATCGCGGCGGGCCCGGACGGCAACGGCGGCTGGGAGCTGGCGGTGATCCGCTACGGACGGCTGGCATCGGCGGGCGTGGCCCGGCGCGGGGTGCCCCCGATGCCGGTGGTGGAGGCGCTGGTGGCGTCGGCGGAGACGGTGCTGCCGGAGCCGGGGCCGCTGCACGGAGCGCCACCGGAGGAGGTGGGGGTGCTGTTGCGCTGGCTGGCCCGGCCGGGAGTCCGCCTGGTCCGCACGACCCGCCCCTGGGCCGAGCCGGCCGCGGTCGCGGGCTGGCGGGGATGGCTGGACCTGGTCGCGGACGCGCACTCGCTGGAGCACGTCGGCTGACCGCCCGGACACCTCCCGGCCGGTTCGCGTACCCGGAGGGTCGGATCGCGGCCGACCCTCCGGGTACGGGAGGCCCGCACCGCGGCGTAGCTAGGATCGCGGGCGACCCCGCAGACGAGTCTTGGAGGACCCAGGTGATCACCGCGATCGTGTTGATCCAGGCAGAGGCGGACGCGATCCCGGACGCGGCGCAGGCGATCGCCGACATCGAGGGTGTCGGCGAGGTCTACTCGTGCGCCGGGGACGTCGACCTCATCGCCACCGTGCAGGTGCCCACGCACGAAGGCCTGGCCGACCTGATCCCGGGCAAGATCGGGAAGGTGCCGGGTGTGCTGAACACCGTCACGCACATCGCGTTCCGGTCCTACAGCCGCGCCGACACCGAGTCGGCCTTCTCGATCGGTGTGGAGGATTGACCGAGCTCCCCGCGGAACTGGCCGACGCCCTCGCGGCCGCCCCGGACGCCGCGGCGCTCTTCGACGCCCTGCCGCCCTCCCACCGGCGTGAGTACGTCCAGTGGGTCGCCGAGGCCAAGAAGCCCGAGACGCGCGTCTCCAGGGCCGGGAAGGCCATCACCCGGCTCCGCGCCGCCAAGGCCTGAAACGACGAAGGCCCCCTCCCGCGGGAGGGGGCCTTCGTCGTGGGTGGAACTTCTAGTCGTGCTTCGCGGCCGACGCCGTCTCGGCGGAGTCAAACTCGCCGTGCTGGCCGTGCTGGCCGTTTTCGCCACCGGAGTGGCCGTTGCCGTTGGCCCGCTCCAGCGCCGCCGTCTCCTCGGCCGGGTCGGGCGACCAGAACGTGCCCGGCACGGCGTGCCCGGCCGAACCCAGCTTGTTCATCTTCTTCGGCACCGACGCGCCCTGGTACTCGAGCGCGACCGCGTGGCCGTGGCTGTCGACGCCCGCCAGCGGCTGGTGGATCTCGATGAACTCACCGTGCGGCAGCCGCTTGATGATGCCCGTCTCGACACCGTGCTCCAGCACCTCGCGGTCGGCCCGCTGCAGGCCCAGGCAGATGCGGTAGGTGAAGTAGTAGGCCAGCGGCGGCACGATCAGCACGCCGATGCGGCCCGCCCACGTCGTCGCGTTCAGGGAGATGTCGAACTGGTCGGCGATGATGTCGTTGAAGCCGGACAGCTCGATGACCATGAAGAAGCCCAGCGCCATCGCACCCAGCGCCGTGCGGACCGGTGCGTCACGCGGCCGCTGGAGCAGGTTGTGGTGCGCGGTGTCCTTGGACAGCTTCCGCTCGATGAACGGGTAGCCCAGCAGCAGGCCGAACAGGATCGGCATGCCGATCGCGCCGGGGAAGAACACCGCCGGGATCGTGTAGTTCCCGAGGTAGACCTCCCACGCCGGCCAGATCCGCAGCATGCCGTCGGCCCAGGCCATGTACCAGTCCGGCTGCGAGCCCGCCGACACCTGCGCCGGGTTGTACGGGCCGAAGTTCCACACCGGGTTGATCTGGAACAACCCCGACATCAGCGCCAGCACCCCCACGACCAGGGTGAAGAACGCCCCGCCCTTGAGCGCGAAGTACGGCATGATCCGCACCCCGACGACGTTGGTCTCCTTGCGCCGCACCCCCGGGAACTGGGTGTGCTTCTGGTACCAGACCAGCGCCAAGTGCGCCCCGACCAGCGCCAGCATGATGCCCGGGATCAGCAGGATGTGCAGCGTGTACAGCCGCGGGATGATCTGATCCCCCGGGAACTCCCCGCCGAACAACGCCCAGTGGATCCAGGTCCCGGCCACCGGCACCGACAGCACGATGCCCGACAGCGTCGCCCGGATACCGGTACCCGACAGCAGGTCATCCGGCAGCGAGTAGCCGAAGAAGCCCTCGAAGCACCCCAGGATCAGCAGCAACCCGCCGATCACCCAGTTCGCCTCACGCGGGCGCCGGAACGCACCGGTGAAGAAGATCCGCAGCATGTGCACGGC
>NZ_JBSGBQ010000012.1:0-301319 GCF_053601335.1 Amycolatopsis sp. NPDC004747
CTCAGGCCGGCTACCCGTCGTCGCCTTGGTAGGCCACTACCCCACCAACAAGCTGATAGGCCGCGGGTTCATCCTGCACCGCCAGAACTTTCAACAACCCTGGATGCCCAGGGAAGTGATATCCGGTATTAGACCTCGTTTCCAAGGCTTATCCCAGAGTGCAGGGCAGATTACCCACGTGTTACTCACCCGTTCGCCACTCATCCCCACCCGAAGGTGGTTCAGCGTTCGACTTGCATGTGTTAAGCACGCCGCCAGCGTTCGTCCTGAGCCAGGATCAAACTCTCCAACAATGTCTTCGAATTCAATCGAGGCAAATGTATTGCTCTCAAAGGAAACCCCGACGAGGGGGTTTCATATAAGCTCTACTGGCTTAGTTCACTAGCACACTGTTGAGTTCTCAAGCAACACACCCCGACCTCGCCGCGATCAAGCGGCTCGCTCGAAGCGAGTCATTCCTAGCAGTTTTTGGTGGGACACCCACTCAATCGCTTTCCGCGAGAGCTTGGTTCGTGTCCCGGCGGCCACCCGGTTTCCCTGGCGACTTGGAGAACTTTACACCCCCTCCAGAGGCCCGAAACAGGGGGGGGTACCTTAACCGCGTTCCCGCAGGTCAGAGGCCTGTTTCGGGCCACCGGGGGCCGATCAGCCGCCGAGCGCGACGCCGGCGACGTTCCGCTTGCCCCTGCGGACGACGAGCCACTTGCCGTGGAGGGCGTCCTCGCGGGCCGGCTTCCACTCCTCGTCCGCGATCTTCACGTTGTTGACGTACGCGCCGCCCTCCTTGAGGGTGCGGCGCGCGGCGCCCTTGCTGTCCACCAGTCCGCCGGCGAGCAGCAGGTCGACGATCGTCGGCTCGGCCGCCGGGTCGACCTTGCCGTTGGGCACCTCGGCCATCGCCGCGTCGAGGGTGCGTTCGTCCAGGTCACCGAGCTCGCCGCGGCCGAAGAGCGCCTGGCTGGCGTTGATCACCTGGCGGGTCTGCTCCTCGCCGTGCACCAGCGTGGTGAACTCTTCCGCCAGTCGCTTCTGCGCGGCCCGCAGGTGGGGACGCTGTTCGGTGTCCTCGGCCAGCGCGGCGATCTCCTCCTGACCGAGGAACGTGAACATCCGCAGGTATCGGACGACGTCGGCGTCACCCACATTGACGAAGTACTGGTACCAGGCGTACGGCGAGGTCATCTCGGGGTCGAGCCAGAGGTTCCCGCCGCCGGTGGACTTGCCGAACTTGCGGCCCTCGGCGTCGGTGACCAGCGGCGCGGTCAGCGCGTGCACGCTCGCGCCGTCGGTCCGCCGGATCAGGTCGACCCCGCCGACCAGGTTGCCCCACTGGTCGGACCCGCCGACCTGCAGCTTGCAGCCGTACTGGCGGTGCAGCTGCAGGTAGTCCTGCGACTGCAGGAGCAGGTAGCTGAACTCGGTGTACGACATGCCGTCGCCCTCGAGCCGGCGCTTGACCGTCTCCCGGTTGAGCATGACGTTGATCGAGAAGTGCTTCCCGACGTCGCGCAGGAACTCCAGGGACGTCTGCTGCCCGGTCCAGTTCAGGTTGTTTTCCACGATCGCGCCCGTCGCCGAGTCGTCGAAGTCGACGAACCGTTCGAGCTGGCCGCGGATGCGCCCGGCCCACTCGGCCACGACGTCGAGGGTGTTCAGCGTGCGCTCGCCGGTGTCACGCGGGTCGCCGATCATCCCGGTCGCGCCGCCGGCCAGCACGATCGGCCGGTGCCCGGCGCGCTGGAACCGCTTGAGCATGAGCAGCGGGACCAGGTTGCCGGCGTGCAGGCTGGGTGCGGTCGGGTCGAAGCCGCAATAGAGCGTCACGGGACCCTGGTCGAGCTCGCGCCGGAGGGCGTCGATGTCGGTGGACTGCGCGATCAGGCCGCGCCAGGACAGCTCGTCGAGGATGTGTTCGCTCACGCCTGTAGATCCTCCCGCACCAGGTCAACCGACTAACTGGCGGGTCGGACCCGCCGCTTCCCGCCGCGCCGGTAGGTGGACACGGCAGGCGACGCGCCGTCCCAGAACCGCCACGGGGTGTCCATCGCCATCGCGACGCCGACGCGCGGGCCGCTGCGGATCCGCTCGGCAGGAACCCGCTCGCCCACGTACAGCCGGACCGACGAGGCCGGGTCGGTCAGGTCGACGCCGTTCTCGGCGCGGTCGATGCGCAGCACCGACGTCAGGATCGCCGGGCCCTTGGCGAGCTCGCCGGTCCCCCGCGCGTTCGGCCGCCGCCTGCGGACGACGTCGAGGCCGGTGACGACCTCGCCCGCCCGCAGCAGCACCGCCCCGGCGACGCCGTCGGTCGAGCCGACGATGTTCGCGCAGAAGTGCATCCCGTAGACGAAGTACACGTACAGATGACCGGCTGGGCCCCACATGACGGCGTTGCGCGGGGTCTGGCCGCGGTAGCAGTGCGACGCCGGGTCGTCCTCGCCGCGGTAGGCCTCCACCTCGACCAGCCGGACGCCGACGGTGCCGTCCGGACCGTCGGCCTCCAGGACCGCGCCGAGCAGCAGGTGGGCCAGGTCGACCGGGTCGAGCGCGAGTTCGTCGCGGGTGAACAACCGGCCTGCGTCGCCGCTCAAACGGGGTCCTTTCCTCGGCTGCCTGGCGCGATCACCCTAACCCTTGAGCGATCGCTCAAACTTCTCTACAGTCGTTTTGAGCGGTCGCTCAAACCCTGAGGGGGAACCGAGAGATGCAGCCGAAAGCGCTCTACGCCGAGACGCTGATCCGCACGGACCTGGACACGCTGTGGCGGCACACGCAGGACCCGGACCTGCACCGACGCTGGGACCTGCGCTTCGCCGACATCAGCCCGCTCACCGGGTGCGACGGCCGGCACGCCTCGAGGTTTCTCGGGGTGACGGTCACCGGCGTCGGGGTGAGCGCGCCGTCGAGCACCAGGCCCGGCGGCTCGCGCATCTCGGTGCTGCGGTTCGCCTCCGCCCACCCGCTGTCGCTGATCAGCGCGGGCACCGAGTTCTGGCACTACACGCCGGTCGGTGACGGCGTCCGGTTCGTCACCGGCTTCGACTACGGCACCCGCTGGGGACGCTTCGGGCGTGCGGCAGACCGGCTGTTCCGCCCGCTGTTCGGCTGGATGACGGCCTGGTCGTTCGACCGGCTGCGGATCTGGCTCGAGACCGGGATGCCACCCGAGGAACAGCTCCTGACCGAGCCCTCGGCCGCCCGCTGCGACCGGACCCGCCCGCGCGCGAAGGACGTGGACGTCGGCGGAGGGGTGAGCGGGGCGGTCAAGCCACTTCGTGAGAAGGTCGTGGACTGATGGGCACCGGCCGGAACTCCAGTTCGCAGGACACGAAGCAGCGGCTCGTGGACGGCGTGCTGGAAGTCGTCCGGCAGCAGGGCATCACCGCCGTCTCCGCCCGGTCGGTCGCCAGTGCCGCGGGCGCGAACCAGGCGCTCGTCTTCTACCACTTCGGCAGCGTCGAAGAGCTCGTCGCGCAGGCGTGCGTCTCCGCGACGGAAGCCCGCGTCGCGCTCTACCGTGACCGGTTCGCCGCCGTGGCCACGGTCGGCGAGCTGCTGACGCTGGGCCGGGAGATCCGCACCGCGGAACGCGCGAAAGGCAACCTGGCCCTCCTCGCCCAGACCCTCGCCGGGGCACAGGGCAGCGAACGGCTCGCCGAAGCGACCCGGGAAGGCCTGGACAAGTGGATCACCGAGGTCCGCATGGCGCTCGAACGCGTGCTCGCCGGCTCGCCGCTGGCCGAGCTCGCCGATCCCGACGGGCTGGCCCACGCCGTGTCCACCGGGTTCCTCGGGCTGACGCTGTTCGACACGGTCGATCCCGACGGCGCCGAGCAGGCCGTCGCCGCGCTGGAGCAGCTGGCCGTGCTCGTCGACGTCCTGGACGGGCTCGGCCCGGTGGCCACGCGGGCCGTCCGGGCCAAGCTCCGGAAAACCCGGCTCAGTTGAGCCACTGGCGGGCCGCGGTGACGCGCTCTTCCAGCCGCGCTCGCTGTTCCGCCACCCGGACGGGCGCCGTGCCGCCCCGGGCGTCGCGGGAGTTCACCGAGCCTTCGACGGTGAGGACTTCGCGCACGGCGGGCGTCAGCGCCGGGTTGATCTTCTCGAACTCTTCGTCGGTCAGCTCGTCCAGGCCGACGCCGCGGGCCTCGGCGACGCGGACGCTCTCGCCCGCCGCTTCGTGCGCGACGCGGAACGGGACGCCCTGGCGCACCAGCCACTCGGCGATGTCCGTGGCCAGGGTGAAGCCCGCCGGGGCCAGCTCGGCGAGCCGGTCGGTGTGGAAGGTGAGCGTTTCGAGCATGCCGGCGATCGCCGGGAACAGGAGCTCCAGCTGCTCGACCGAGTCGAACACCGGCTCCTTGTCCTCCTGCAGGTCGCGGTTGTAGGCCAGCGGCTGCGCCTTGAGGGTGGCCAGCAGGCCGGTGAGGTTGCCGATCAGCCGGCCCGCCTTGCCGCGGGTCAGCTCCGCGACGTCCGGGTTCTTCTTCTGCGGCATGATCGAGCTGCCGGTGGCCCAGGCGTCGTCCAGCGTCACGTAGCCGAACTCGGCGGTGTTCCAGATGATCACCTCTTCGGCGATCCGGGACAGGTTCACCGCGAGCATCGCGACGGCGAAGGCGAACTCCGCGACGAAGTCCCGCGAAGCAGTACCGTCGATGGAGTTCTCGACGCTGGTGGCAAAGCCCAGCTCCTCGGCGACGGCCTCGGGGTCGAGACCGAGCGACGAGCCGGCGAGCGCACCCGAGCCGTACGGCGACTCGGCCGTGCGGGCGTCCCAGTCCTGCAGGCGCGAGACGTCCCGCAGCAGCGCCTGGCCGTGGGCCATCAGGTGGTGGGCCAGCAGCACCGGCTGGGCGTGCTGCAGGTGCGTGCGGCCGGGCAGGATCGCGTCCGGGTGCCGCTTGGCCTGCGACACCAGCGCGTCGATGACCTCCAGCGTGCCGGCGACGACGCGGCGGGCGGCGTCGCGCAGCCACATCCGGAACAGCGTGGCGACCTGGTCGTTGCGCGAGCGGCCGGCGCGCAGCTTGCCGCCGAGCTCGGTGCCCGCGCGCTCGAGCAGGCCGCGCTCGAGGGCCGTGTGCACGTCCTCGTCGGCGATCGTCGGGGTGAACTCCCCCGACGCCACGTCCTGGGCGAGCGTGTCCAGCGCGGCCAGCATGCCGGCGAGCTCGTCTTCGGTGAGCAGGCCTGCCTTGCGCAGCACGCGGGCGTGCGCGCGGGACCCGGCGATGTCGTAGGGCGCCAGGCGCCAGTCGAAGTGCGTCGACGCGCTCAGCGCGGCCATGGCCTCCGCCGGACCGCTGGCGAACCGGCCGCCCCACAGCTGCACCGGCTGCTCGTTCCCGCTCACTGTTCTCGTTTCTCCTCGGTGTTCGTGTGTTCAGGCGACCGTGATCCGGCCGTCGTACAGGACCAGGCGGACACTGGCACATCCGCGGCCGGTCCGCCGTTCGAGTGCGGCGCACGCTTCGCCGCGACCGATTCTCTGCGCTTCGCCACGCGCGTTCAGCATCCGATGCGCTTCGGCGACCGAGACGGTCTCGCCGTCGATCGCCACCGGGATCCCGTGGTCGAAGGTGATCACGACCTCGTCCGGCGCGAGGAACTCCCCCTCGGCCGGGAAGATGTCGCCGATCATGGTGTTCCTTCGTCCGCCGATCGCTGGGCGAGCGCGGCGAACCGCTCGGCGAGTTCCTTGCCCGTCAGCGGTTCCCGGGCGATCACGGCGACGGTGTCGTCACCCGCGATCGAGCCGACGACCTCTTCGAGCGCGGCCCGGTCGATCGCGCTGGCCAGGAACTGCGCGGCGCCGGGCGGGGTCCGCAGCACCATCAGGTTGCCCGATGAGTCGGCCGAGACCATCAGCTCCGCGAGCAGCCGGGAAAGCCGGGACGTGCCACCCTGCACCCCGCGGACCGGGCTGCCGTCCTCGGGGATGACGTAGACCGGCGCGCCCGAGTCCGGCCCGCGCAGCTTGACCGCGCCCAGCTCGTCGAGGTCGCGCGACAGCGTCGCCTGGGTGACCTCGATGCCTTCGGCGGCCAGCAGCTTGGCCAGCTCGGTCTGGCTGCGGATGGTCATGGTGGACACGAGCTCGGTGATCCGCGCCTGCCTGCCCACCCGGCTGCCGGTCATCGCCTGCTCTCCTCGAACAGCCAGACGAGCAGCGCCTTCTGGGCGTGCAGGCGGTTCTCCGCCTCGTCCCAGACCGCGCTGGCCGGGCCGTCGATCACCTCGTCGGTGATCTCCCAGCCGCGGTGCGCGGGCAGGCAGTGCAGCACGATCGCGTCGTCCGCGGCCTTCTTCAGCAGCTCGGTGTTGACCTGCAGGGCGCGGAACGGGCCCACCCGGTCGAGGCCGTCGTTCTCCTGCCCCATCGACGTCCAGGTGTCGGTGACGAGGACGTCCGCGCCGTCGACCGCCGCGTACGGATCGGTGAAGACGGTGGCCGTGCCGCCGGTTTCGCTCGCGCGCTTCTTCGCGTCCAGCATCACGCCCTGGTCGGGCTGGAAGCCGACCGGCGAGACGACCCGGACGTGCATCCCGGCGGTGACCCCGCCGAGCAGCAGCGAGTGCGCCATGTTGTTGGCACCGTCGCCGAGGTAGACGAGGGTGAGGCCCTCGAGCTTGCCCTTGCGCTCGCGGATGGTCATCAGGTCGGTGAGCACCTGGCACGGGTGGAACTCGTCGGTCAGCGCGTTGACCACCGGGATCGACGCGGCCGACGCCATCGCTTCGATGCGCTTCTGCGCGAAGGTGCGCCACACGATCCCGTCGACGTACCGCGAGAGGACCCGCGAAGTGTCCTCGATCGTCTCTTCGCGGCCGAGCTGCATCGACCGGCCGTCGACGATCACCGGGTGGCCGCCGAGCTGGCTGATGCCGACCTCGAACGAGAACCGGGTCCGCGTCGAGTTCTTCTCGAAGATCGCCGTGACCGACTTGCCGGCCAGGGTCTTGTTGCCCAGCGGGTCGGCCTTGAGCGCGTCGGCGAGGTCGAGGATGGCCTTCTGCTCGGCCGGACTGACGTCGTCGTCGCGGAGGAAGTGGCGCAGCATCAGTCGGAGTCCTTCGTGGTGGAGTCGAGCACGTTCGGGAGGGCGGCGAGGAAGCCTTCGGCCTGCTCGCCGTCGAGGACGAGCGGGGGCGCGAGCCGGATGGCGTCCGGCGCGACCGGGTTGACGAGGTAGCCGGCGTCCTGGGCGGCCTGGGCGACCACCGCCGAGACGGGCTGTTTGAGCGCGATGCCGAGCAGCAGCCCGGCGCCGCGGACCCCGGCGACGAGCGGGTGCCCCAGCGCCTCGACGCCCGCCGCGATGTCCTTGCCCAGCGAGGCGACGTGGTCGAGGAGCCCGTCGGCGGCGATGGTCTTCAGCACGGCCAGGCCGGCCGCGCAGCAGACCGGGTTGCCGCCGAAGGTGGTGCCGTGCTGCCCGGGCTTGAGCAGGTCGCCCGCCGCGCCGACGCCGATCACCGCGCCCAGCGGCAGCCCGCCGCCGAGACCCTTCGCCAGGGTGATGACGTCCGGCACGATGCCGGCCTGCTGGTAGCCGAACCAGGTGCCGAGCCGGCCGAGGCCGGTCTGCACCTCGTCGAGCACCAGCAGCGTGCCGGTGGCCTTGGTGATCTCGCGGGCGGCCTGCAGGTAGCCGTCCGGCGCCGGGATGACGCCCGCCTCGCCGAGCACCGGCTCCAGGAAGACAGCCGCGGTGTCCGTGTCGACGGCGGCCTTGAGCGCCGCGACGTCTCCGAAGGGCACGTGCTCCACGCCGGGCACCAGCGGTTTGAAGGCGTCGCGCTTGGCGGGCTGGCCGGTGAGCGTCAGCGCACCCATGGTCCGGCCGTGGAACGCGCCTTCGGCGGCGACCACCTTGGTGCGCCCGGTCAGCCGGCTGATCTTCAGCGCGGCTTCGTTGGCCTCGGCGCCGGAGTTGACGAACAGCACCTTGCCGTGGCCGGTCAGGCCGGCCACGTCGAGCAGCGCCTCGGCGAGCTCGACGGCCACCGGGTTGACGTAGAGGTTCGAGGTGTGGCCGAGCCGCTTGATCTGCTCGGTGACGGCCTCGACGACGGCGGGGTGCGCGTGGCCGAGCGCGTTGACGGCGATGCCGCCGACCAGGTCGACGTACTCCTTGCCGTCGGCGTCCCACACCTTCGCGCCCTCGCCGCGCACCAGCGTCAGTTTCGGGGTGCCGTAGTTGTCCATGAGGGCGGACTGCCAGTGCTCCTGGCCCTCCACATTGGACGTGAGGTCGGTCACGGGAGCTCCGTTTCGGGGAAGACCATGGTGCCGATGCCGCGCGAGGTGAAGACCTCCAGCAGCACCGAATGGGCGAGGCGGCCGTCGATCACGTGCGCCCGGCGCACGCCGCCGCGGATGGCGCGCACGCACGCCTCCATCTTCGGGATCATGCCGCTGGCCAGGCCGGGCAGCATGGTTTCCAGGCGGTCGACGCGGACGCGGTCGATCAGCGACGACCGGTCGGGCCAGTTCGCGTACAGGCCTTCGACGTCGGTGAGCACCACGAGCTTTTCAGCGCCCAGCGCGGCCGCCAGCGCTCCCGCGGCCGTGTCGGCGTTGACGTTGTGCACGACGCCTTCGACGTCCGGGGCGACCGTGGACACGACCGGGATGCGCCCGGCATTGACGATGTCCAGCACCGCGTCCGGGTTGACCTCGGCGACCTCGCCGACCAGCCCGATGTCGACCTGCTCACCGTCCACAGTGGCCTGTTTGCGCTCGGCGGTGAACAGCCGGGCGTCTTCGCCGGAGATGCCGACCGCGTACGGCCCGTGGGCGTTGATCAGCCCGACGAGCTCACGGCTGACCTGGCCGGTGAGCACCATCCGGACGATGTCCATCGTCTCCGGCGTGGTGACCCGCAGGCCGCCCTTGAACTCGCCTTCGACGCCGAGGCGCTTGAGCATCGCGGTGATCTGCGGGCCGCCGCCGTGCACGACGACCGGGCGCAGGCCGGCCAGCCGGAGGAACACCATGTCCTCGGCGAAGGCCGCCTTCAGCTGGTCGTCGATCATCGCGTTGCCGCCGTACTTCACCACCACGGTGGCCCCGTGGAACCGCTGCAGCCAAGGCAGCGCTTCGATCAGCACCCCGGCCTTTTCGGCCGCCGTCGCGAGTCGCTCGTCCGCGGAAATCAGAGCCTCCTGGTTCATGAGGAGTACGCGCTGTTCTCTTCGACGTAACCGTGCGAAAGGTCGGTGGTGTAGATGGTCGCCGTGCCGGCGCCGACGCCGAGGTCGACGACGATTTCGACGGCCCGGCCGGTGAGGTCCGCCTCGGACCGGTCGGCGGCCGGCACGCCCTGGGCGAACAGGGTGACGCCGTTGATCGCGATCGACACGGCTTCCGGGTCGATGCGGGCCGGCACCCGGCCGAGCGCCATGGCGATCCGGCCCCAGTTCGGGTCGGAGCCGAACAGCGCCGTCTTGACCAGGTTGTCCTCGGCGATCGTGCGGGCGACCGCGATCGCGTCGGCTTCGGTGGCCGCGCCGCGCACGGTGACGTCGACGTCCTTCGTCGCACCCTCGGAGTCCGCGCGCAGCTGGAGCACCAGGTCGTGGCTCACGGCGGTGAGCAGCTCGGTGAGCTCCGCTTCCGTGGGCTCGACTCCGCTCGCGCCGGACGCCAGGACCAGGACGGTGTCGTTGGTGGACGTGCCGCCGTCGACGTCGAGCCGGTCGAAGGTGACGTGGGTCGCCGCGCGCAGGGCCCGGTCGAGGGTTTCCTTGTCCACCACGGCGTCGGTGGTCAGGACCGAGAGCATGGTGGCGAGGTTCGGCGCGAGCATGCCCGCGCCCTTGGCGAAGCCGCCGACGCTCCAGCCGTCGTCGTGCTTCGCAAACGCTTGCTTCGGCTTCGTGTCGGTGGTCATCACGCCCTTGGCCGCGTTGAGGCTCGCTTCCGGGCTCGCGTCGAGGGCCTTGACGGCGGTGTCCACTCCGGACAGGAGCGCGTCCATCGGCAGCCGCTCGCCGATCAGGCCGGTGGAGCAGACGGCGACCTCGATCGCGCCGGCCTCCAGGACCTCGGCGACCTTCTCGGCCGTGGCGTGGGTGTCCTGGAAGCCGCCGGGCCCGGTGGCCGCGTTGGCGCCGCCCGAGTTGAGGACGACGGCCTTGAGGCGCTGCTGCTTGAGGACCTCCTGCGACCACAGCACCGGCGCGGCCTTGATGACGTTGCGGGTGAACACGCCGGCGGCGACGTCGAGCGGGCCGTCGTTGACGACCAGGGTGAGGTCGAGCGCGCCGGAGGCCTTGATCCCGGCGGCGACGCCGGCGGCGCGGAAGCCCTGGGGGCCGGTGACGGTCACGGTGCCACTCCTACGGTGGAAAGCCCGGTGGTTTCCGGGAGGCCGAGGGCCAGGTTCATCGACTGGACGGCACCGCCTGCGGTGCCCTTGGTGAGGTTGTCGATCGCGGCGACGACGACCAGGCGCTTCGCGTCGGCGTCGACCGTGACCTGCAGCTGGGTGTTGTTCGAGCCGAGCGTCGCCGACGTCGTCGGCCAGGCGCCGGCGGGCAGCAGCTGGACGAACGGCTCGGCGTCGTAGGCCTTTTCGTACGCCGCGCGGGCAGCGGCCTCGTCGACGCCGTCCTTCAGCGGGGCGCTCGCCGTGGTGAGGATGCCGCGGGGCATCGGCGCCAGGACCGGCGTGAAGGACACGGTGACGCGCTCCCCCGCGACGGCCGAGAGGTTCTGCGCGAACTCGGGGGTGTGGCGGTGGGCGCCGCCGACGCCGTACGCGCTCGCCGAGCCCATCACCTCGGAGCCGAGCAGGTTCGGCTTGAGGCTCTTGCCGGCGCCGGAGGTCCCGGTCACCGCGACGATCGTGACGTCGGGCTCGATCAGGCCGGCGGCGAACGCGGGCGCGAGGGCCAGCGAGCCGCCGGTCGGGAAGCAGCCGGGCACGGCGATGCGCTTGGTGCCGAGGAGCTTCTCGCGGGCGCCGGGCAGCTCCGGCAGGCCGTACGGCCACTGGCCGGCGTGGTCGCCGCCGTACCAGCGCTGCCAGTCGCCGGCGTCGGCCAGGCGGTGGTCGGCGCCGAGGTCGACCACCAGGACGTCCGGGCCGAGCTGCGCCGCGATCGCCGCCGAGTGCCCGTGGGGCAGCGCGAGGAAGACGACGTCGTGGCCGGCGAGGGTCTCCGGCGTCGTCTCGGCCAGCACTCGGTCGGCGAGGGGGACGAGGTGGGGCTGGTGGACGCCGAGCTTCGTGCCCGCGCTGCTGGCGGCCGTGAGCGCGCCGATCTCGACCTCGGGGTGGGTCAGGAGCAGGCGCAGCAGCTCACCGCCCGCGTACCCGCTGGCTCCGGCCACCGCGATGTTCACCGTCATACGCATGATTATGCACGCCCTTGCAAGTCTAAACAAACTCGAAGTGGTGGCCGCCACCTTGGGAAGCTGGGCCCATGACGGACACCCCGGCCCGCTTGCTCGGCCTGCTTTCGCTGCTCCAGACACCCCGGGAGTGGCCGGGAAGCGAACTGGCCGAGCGCCTGGGCGTCAGCCCGCGCACCATCCGCCGCGACATCGAGCGGCTCCGCGACCTGGGCTACCCGGTGGAGGCCAGCCGCGGGACGGCGGGCGGCTACCGGCTGGTCGCCGGCACCGCGATGCCCCCGCTCGTGCTCGACGACGAGGAAGCCGTCGCGATCGCGGTCGGGCTGCGGGCCGCCGCGGGGCAGTCCGTCTCCGGCATCGAGGAGGCGTCCGTGCGGGCGCTCGCCAAGCTGGAGCAGGTCCTGCCGGCGCGGCTGCGCCGCCGGGTGGGCACGATCGGCACGGCGACGGTCGCCGTGCCGGCCACCGGACCGGTCGTCGACCCGGCGCAGCTGACGGTGTTCGCCGGGGCGATCACCAACCACGAGACCGTCCGGTTCCGCTACCGCGCCCACGACGCCGCCGAGACCCGCCGCCGGGCCGAGCCGTTGCGGCTGGTCGCGGCGGGCCGCCGCTGGTACCTGGTGGCCTACGACCTCGACCGGGCGGACTGGCGCGTATTCCGCGTCGACCGCGTCCGCGACGCCCAGGCAACCGGCGGCCGGGTGGCACGGCGCGAGCCGCCGGCGACGGACCTGGCCGCCTACGTGATCGACCGGTTCTACGACCTGGCGGCGTCGTACCGGGCGGTGGCCGTCCTCGAGGAGCCGGCCTCGCGGATCGCACCCCGCCTCGGCCAGGCGACGGGCGAGCTGACCGACCTCGGCGACGGCCGGTGCCGGTGGCGCAGCCACGCGGACACGCTGGACTGGCTCGCCTTCCGGCTGCTGGGGCTGGGATGCGGGTTCGTCGTCGAGGAACCGCCGGAGCTGATCGCGCACCTGAAGGTGCTCGCCGCCCGCGCGGCCGCCGCCGTGCCGGACTGACCTGTGGTGCTGCACTGCTCCCCTCCCTGAGGTGCTTCGGCGAGTGGTGGTCAGAGCTCCCGGTGTCTGCAGGCCGCTTCTTCCGGTCGCCTTCGAGGTCTCGGGTGATACTGCGGTGGGCCGCTCCCCCTGCGGACCGGCCCACCGCCGCCGCTCAGCCCGGCTCGCCTCCGTCCAGATCCGTGCGCCTGCTCGGCGGCACGGGGAGGTAGCAGCCCGGGTGCTCCGGGTCGCAGCCCACGCGCGGCAGGCGGGCGCGGATGCCACCGGGGGTGCGCTCGAAGTGCGCCGCGATCTGCGCGACGCTCTCCCCCGCGATCCACCGGCTCTCCAGCTCCGCGTCCGCCTCCTCGCTCCACGGGCGGCCCTGCTGGGCAGGACGGCCCGCGGATCTTCGCCGCGGCCCGCGGCCCTCGCCGGTCGCGGAGAGCAATCCGTCCGAGACGAGCTCCGCCACCGTGGCCGCCACCGCGACGTCCAGGTCGAGGCTGCCCTCGGCGACCTGTTCGCCACCGGGGCCGCCGGCTTCCAGGGTGATCATCACCCGGGGCGTGGGTTCGGCGCGGTCGACGTCCGTCCTGGTCGCGACCACGATCTGGTAGATGTTGTCCGCTGCCCGGATCTCGGTCCGGCGCTGTTCGATGATCGACATGCCACGAAGCTAGCGCGCACCCCCGACAATTTTCGGCCACGCGCTGCTCACGGCCCACTTCGCTCCGAAACTGTCGGACCCCTCCCCTAACGTCTCTCCCGAACACGAACCGTCACGAGGAGGCGACGATGGGACACCGGCGGACAAGACGCTGCCCCGGTCCGGAAGCACCGGACCGGGGCAGCGGGATGCAGCAGGTTCGCTCAGAAGTGCAGCAGCTGGGCCAGCGTGCTCTGCTTCTCCTGGGCGGCCTTCGCGGAGTTGTCCGACTTCTGCGCCGCGGCGCCGTCGGGCAGCGGCGGCGACACCGGGCTGCACTGGACGTCCGAGTGGTTGCCGGGCAGGCGCTTCGGCAGGGTGCCGGTGGCCAGGTAGTCGGCGATCTTGTCGTCCACACAGGACACCCCGGACAGCGAGCCGGCGTGCGTCGTGCCGCCGGGCGCGCTGATCAGGCTCGAGTTCGGGAACCGCTTCCGCACCTCGAGGCTGCCGGTGTACGGCGTGGCGGCGTCGAGCTCTTCGCTGATGAGCAGCGCACCGGCCACCTTGCTGCCGTCGATGTCCACCGGCTTGCCCGCCTTCGCCGGCCAGTACACGCAGGGCGCGTTGAACCAGGCGTTGCCCCAGGTCTCGAACGGGGCCTTGAAGTAGGTCAGCCAGTTGTCGATCCGCCAGCGGTTCCAGTCGGTCGGCCACTGCACGTCGGTGCACTGCACACCCAGGTAGACGGCGAACCCGTTGTCGTCGCCCGGCGGGTTCGAGTTGTCGTAGAGCTTCTTCAGGGTCTGCCAGTCACCCTTGTGCACGTAGCCGTCGAAGGCCTCGGCCATGTCGACCCAGCCGAAGACGTAGTAGCCGGCCTGCAGGAAGATGTCGGTCCACTCGTCACCGCCGATGACGCCGCCCGCCGGGTTCTTGGCGAGCTTGCGCTGCGTGTCGTACCAGAGCTTCTCGACGGCGTCGCCGCTCTTGCCCAGGTGGTAGACGTCGTCGTACTTCGCCAGCCAGTCGAAGTAGATCTTGATGTTCTTGTCGAACGCGACGTCCTGGTCGAGGTTGGCCTGGTACCAGACCTTCCGCGGGTCGACGTTGCCGTCGAGCACCATCCGGCGGACGTTCTTCGGGTACAGCGTGCTGTACACCTGGCCGAGGTAGGTGCCGTAGGAGAAGCCGTAGTAGTTGATCTGCTTCTCACCGAGGGCCTTGCGCAGGCTGTCCATGTCCTGGGCGACGTCGGTCGTCTTCAGGTGGTTCAGGATCTCGCCGTTCTTGCGGCACGCGTCGGCGTACCCCTTCGAGCGGGCGAGCCAGGTCTTTTCCAGCTGCACGGTGGTCGGCACGTAGGCCGGCCGGTTGTAGCTGAAGTAGTTCCCGTCGCAACTGACGGCGGGCTTGCTGGAGCCGACGCCCCGCGGGTCGAAGCCGATCCAGTCGTAGTTGTCCCCGGCGTTGTTCGGCACGTACTTGCCGAGCACCGACAGGCCGAGGCCGGAGCCGCCCGGGCCGCCCGGGTTCACCAGCATGATGCCCTGGGACTGCGCGGTCTTGTGCTTGATCCGCGACACCGCGACGGAGACCTTCGCCCCGCCCGGCTTGGCGTAGTCCATCGGCACTTCGAGGAAGCCGCACTCGGCGCCGTTGGCCTTGAGGCTCGCCGACGCGCACGGGCCCCAGGCGATCGGCGCGGGGGTGAACTGCGCCCCGGGTGCCGCCGAGGCGGCGGGCGCGGCGGCCATCAGCCCGGCCGCGAGCCCCGCGGTGGCGATGGCGGCAACGATTCTTTTCACAGTCGTCCTTTTCGTCCGCATTCGACAGCGTTCGCCAGATTTCGACGAAACTACCGGCAACCTCGGTCAATCTCGCTGACCGACGCGGCTTCCGCCATCCGTCTTTCGTCGGTATCTGCGGTGGCCGCGCGGCACCGGAACTGTCGGTGGCCGGCAGTACGCTGCGGGACGCCTCGGCCCGACAGGAGGATTGATGAGCGCGGACGAACGGCTGGTCGCGGCGATCCGCGCCGGGCTGGCGGAGCTGGCCGACCCGGCGAAGGCGCCGGCGATGCAGGCGTACATGAAGTCGGCCATGCCGTTCCGCGGGGTGGCGAAACCCGAGCGCAGCGTGCTCCTCAAGCGGGTGCTGGCCGGCCACATATTGCCCGATCGGGTGAGTTTTCTGGGAACCGTCCTGGAGTTGTGGCGAGCGGCCGAATTCCGCGAGGAACGCTACGCGGCGATCGACCTTTCCGGGTACCGGGCCTACCGGCGGTGGCAGGATCCCGACCTGGTTCCGCTGTACGAGGAAATGATCGTCGACGGGGCCTGGTGGGACGTCGTGGACGAGGTGGCCATCCGGCGGATCGGCCCGATCCTCCGGGAGTACCGCGCGGAGCTGACCCCGAAGATGCTGACATGGGCCGACGACGCCGACCTCTGGCGCCGCCGGACGGCGATCATCTGCCAGGTGGGGGCCAAGGAGGACACCGACACGGAGCTGCTGACCCGCACGATCGAGCCGGCGATCGCCGAGCCGGAGTTCTTCCTGCGGAAGGGAATCGGGTGGGCGTTGCGGGACTACGCGAAGACGGCGCCGGGCTGGGTGCGGCGCTTTGTGGACGAGCACCCGGGGTTGTCCGGGTTGTCGAGGCGGGAGGCGCTCAAGCACATCGGGTGAAGCGGGGGCCGGGGGCCGGGGGCCGGGGGCCGGGGGCCGGGGGCCGGGGGCCGGGACGAGCGTGCACTCAGGCGGTCGGCTTGCGTACCCAGAGGGTCGGCTCGCGTGACCAGGAGGTCGGCTCGCGTGATTGGAGGGTCGGCTCGCGTGATTGGAGGGTCGACTCGCGCGGTTGGGTGGTGAGGGTGGGATGGCCCGGCCCCTCCTGCTCTGGTGAGCGGGAGGGGCCGGGACCGTCGGAGCCGGTGGTCGTCAGGCTCGGAGGGTTGCGCTGAAGCGCTCGCCCGCCGCTGCCACCGCCGCGTCGCGGGCCTTGGTGGCTTCGTCGACCGTCAAGGTGCGGTCCGGGGCGCGGAACCGCAGCTTGTACGCCAGCGATCGCTTGCCCTCGCCGACCTGCTCGCCCGCGTACACGTCGAACAGCGTGATGTCCTCCAGCAGCTCGCCCGCGCCCTCGCGCAACACCGCCGCAAGATCCGCCGACGGCACCTCCGCCGCCGCGACCAGGGCCACGTCCAGCAGCACCGGGGGGTAGCCCGACACGCTCGGCGCCGGGCGGGCGTCCGGCAGCGGGATCGCGTCCAGGTCCAGCTCCATCGCCACCGTCCGCGGTGGCAGGCCGAGCGCCTCGACCACCTTCGGGTGCAGCTCGCCCGCGTGGCCGACCGGCCAGTCGCCGACGCGGAGCTGGGCGCAGCGGCCCGGGTGCCACGGGGGGAGGTCGGCCGCCTGGACCGTCAGCTCCACCCCGGCCGCCTCCGCGACCGTGCGGGCCGCCTGGACCGCGTCGGCCCAGTTCGCCGGCTCACCCGGACCCCACCAGCCCGCCCGGTGGCGGTTGCCGGCCAGGACCACCGCCACGTGCAGGGGCTGCTCGGGTACCGCCGCCTCCAGCAGGGCCAGGTCCTCGTCCGACGGCCGGTGCTCGACGCCGAGGTCGGGGACCTTCAGCGGGTTCGGGGCCGGGAGCACCACCTGGCCGATGTGGTACAGCGACACGTCCTTCATCCCGCGGGACACGTTGCGCTGCAGGGTGTCCAGCAGGCCCGGCAGCAGCGTCGTCGCCAGGCGGTTGCGGTCGGCTTCCAACGGGTTGCGGACCACCACCGCGTTGCGGCGGACGTCGTCCTCGGGCAGGCCGAAGGCGTCCCACACCGCGTCGCCGACGAACGGGAACGGACGCACCTCGACGTACCCGGCCTCGGCCAGTGCCCGGGAGACACTCCGGACCCGCCGCTGGCTGTCGGTCAGGCCGCGGCCGGCCGGGGCGGCGGGCAGCGTCGACGGGATGCTGTCGTAGCCCTCGAGCCGCAGCACCTCTTCGACCAGGTCGGCCGGCTGGCGCAGGTCGCCGCGCCAGCTCGGGGGGATCGCCGTGACCAGGCCCGTGCCGTCGTCGCCCGTGCCGACCGAGACCTTGCAGCCGATCTGGGTGAGGCGGCGGACCGTGACCCCGCGCTGGTAGTTCACGCCCGCGATCTTGTCGGGCAGGTTGATCGGCATGACGACCGGCGGGTTCGGCTCGACCGAGCCCTCGTCGGTGCGGCCCGGCTGGATGGCGGCGTCGCCGTACTGGCGCAGCAGGCGCGCGGCCAGCTCGACCGCCGCCGCGCACAGCTGCGGGTCGGTGAACCGCTCGAAGCGCTTGGCGGCCTCGGAGAACAGCTTGTGCCGCCGCGCGGTGCGGCTGATCGCCGCCGGGTTCCAGTGCGCCGCCTCGAGCAGCACGTCCGTGCTCTCCGGCGTGATCTCGGTGCTCGCGCCGCCCATCGTGCCGGCGAGCGAGATGACGCCGCTGTCGTCGGCGATGACCACGTCGTCCGGGTCGAGCGTGCGCTCCACGTCGTCCAAAGTGGTCAGTTTCTCGCCCGGCTTGGCCCGGCGCACCACCAGATCGCCCTGGATGGCCTTGGTGGCGAACGCGTGCAGCGGGTGCCCGAGTTCGAGCATCACGTAGTTCGTGACGTCGACGGCCAGTGAAATCGACCGGATGCCGGCCAGCATCAGCCGCCGCCGCATCCGCCACGGGGTCGGCGCCGTCGCGTCCAGGCCGGTGACCCGGCGCAGCACGAACCGCGGGCAGCCTTCCGGGTCCTCGACGTGGACCGGCCAGGCGTCGCCCTCGGCCGCCGGGACCTCCAGCAGCGCCGGGTCGCCGAAGGGCACGTCGAGCGCGTTCGACAGCTCGCGCGCGAGCCCGCGGATCGACAGCGCGTAGCCGCGGTCCGGGGTCGGGGCCAGCTCGATCACCGAGTCGTCGAGGCCGAGCAGCTCGCTCGCGTCGTCGCCCGGGCTCGCGGTGCCCGGGGGCAGCACGAGGATGCCGGTGTGGTCGTCGCCGAGGCCGAGCTCGCGCGCCGAGCAGATCATGCCGTCGCTGATCCGGCCGTAGGTCTTGCGGGCGGCGATTTCGAAGTCGCCGGGCAGGACGGCACCCGGCAGCGCGACGACGACCAGGTCACCCTCGACGAAGTTGCGCGCGCCGCAGATGATGCCGCGGGTCTTGATGCCGTGCGGGCCCTCGTCGAACTCGCCGGTTTCGTCGTCGTCTTCGTCGTCGAGGTCTTCGTCGTCGAGCTCCTCGGCTTCGTCGGCGGGCTCGCCGACGTCGACGCGGCAGAAGCGCACCGGCTTCTTGAACTCGGTGAGCTCCTCGATCTCGGCCACCCGGCCGACGACCAGCGGGCCGGTCACCGGGCCGAGCTCGCGCAGGTCGTCGACCTCGATGCCGATCCGGACGAACGCGTCGGCCAGGTCCTGCGGCGTGACCTCGTCGGTGAGATCGAGGTGTTCGGTCAGCCAGCTGACTGGAACTCGCACTACGCCTCCGTTCCGAAGGGAAGGGTGAAGCGGACGTCGCCCTCCACCATGTCGCGCATGTCCGGGATCCCGTTGCGGAACTGCAGGGTGCGCTCGATGCCCATGCCGAAGGCGAACCCGGAGTACACCTCGGGGTCGACGCCGCAGGCGCGCAGCACGTTCGGGTTGACCATGCCGCAGCCGCCCCACTCCACCCAGCCGGGGCCGCCCTTCTTCTCCTCGAACCAGACGTCCACCTCCGCGGACGGCTCGGTGAAGGGGAAGAAGTGCGGGCGCAGCCGCGTCTTCGAGTTCTCGCCGAACATCGCGCGGGCGAAGGCGTCCAGCGTGCCCTTGAGGTGGGCCATGGTGATGCCCTTGTCCACCGCCAGGCCCTCGACCTGGGTGAACACCGGCGTGTGCGTCGAGTCGAGCTCGTCGGTGCGGTACGTCCGGCCGGGGCAGACCACGTACACCGGCAGGTCGCGGTGCAGCAGCGTGCGCGCCTGGACCGGCGAGGTGTGCGTGCGCAGCACCAGGCCGGAGTCCTCTTCGCCGACGTAGAACGTGTCCTGCAGCTGGCGGGCCGGGTGGTCCTTGCCGAAGTTCAGCGCGTCGAAGTTGAACCACTCGGCTTCGAGCTCCGGCCCCTCGGCGATCTCGTAGCCCATCGCGACGAAGGCGTCGGCGACGCGTTCGGAGATGGTGCTGATCGGGTGCCGGGCGCCGCGCGGGACGCGGTCCCACGGCAGGGTGACGTCGACGGCTTCTTCGCGCAGCACCCGCTCGTCGCGCTCCACCTGGAGCTCGGCGCGGCGGGCGTCGAAGGCCGCCTGGACGGCTTGGCGGGCCTCGTTGACGCGCTTGCCCGCCTCGGCCTTCTCCTGCTTGGGCAGGGCGCCGATCTCGCGGCGGGCCAGCATCAGCGGCGCGTGGTCGCCGAGGTGGGCCGGCTTGACCTCGGCCAGCCCGTCGAGCCCGGTCGCGGCGGCGAACGCCGCTTCGGCGGCCTTGACCGCCTCCTGCAGCGTCTCGGGGGCGAGCACCGCGCCCTGTGCTTCCTTCTCCGTGGCTCCGGACATAACTCCTCGGCGTCCGCTGGGACTGGTCGTTCGCGCTCCGCCGCACACGGCACGCGAGAGGTCAAAGGCGGGAAAAGTCTATGGGATCGGCTCCGCAGGCCCCCGGTCGCCCCGTGGCACGCGGACACCCGGCGAACGGCCCCGCGAAGTCCGTCGGCCGCGGCCCCGGCGACCGGGTCAGCGCCGCGCCGCCATCGCGCTGGTGTACACGCAGACAGCCGCCGCGGTGGCGAGGTTCAGGCTCTCCGCGCGGCCGTACAGCGGGATCCGGACGGCGAGGTCGGCGCGGCCGAGGACGTCGGCGGGCAGGCCGTGCGCCTCGTTGCCGAACACCCACGCCGTCGGGGCCGCGAGGTCCACCCGATCGAGTTCGGCGTCGGCGTAGCCGTGGGCGGCGAACGTCCGCAGGCCCGCGGCCGAGCAGGCGGCCAGCGCGGCCGGGACGTCGCGGAGGCGCGCGATCGGCAGGTGGAACAGGCTGCCGGCGGCCGCGCGGACGCACTTGCCGTTGTGGGGATCGACCGTGTCGCCCGCCAGGACCACCGCGTCGGCGCCGGCCGCGTCGGCGACGCGGATCACCGTGCCCGCGTTGCCGGGGTCGGCGACGTCGACCAGCACCACCACGAGCTTGGCGGCCGGGGTCACGGCCTCCTCGAGCGGCCGGTCCAGCAGCGCGCAGACGGCCACGATGCCCTGCGGCGTCACGGTTTCCGACAGCCCGTCGGCGGCGCGGTCGGTGATCGGCGACACCGGAACGCCTGCCGCGCGGGCCGCGTCGACCAGGTCCGCGTGCTGCTCGGACGCGCGCGAAGTGACGAACAGCTCGTACACCGTGCCGTCCGCCAGAGCGGCCTCGACGGCGTTGGCGCCTTCGGCCAGGAACCGGCCGGCCTTGTCGCGTTCCGCGCGCCGCGTCAGCTTGCGCGCAGCAACGACCCGGGGGGTCCGTTCGGTGAACGGGTCCGCCCCGGGTCGTTGAAAGCTGCCGGTCAGGCCGACTTCGCTTCGCCGGTGTTGACGTTGGCCTTGGCGAGCTCGGCCAGCGCGGTGAAGGCGGCGGCGTCGTTGACGGCCAGGTCCGCGAGGATCTTGCGGTCGACCTCGACACCCGCGGCCTTGATGCCCTGGATGAACCGGTTGTAGGTCACGCCGTTGGCGCGGGCGGCCGCGTTGATGCGGGTGATCCACAGCTGGCGGAAGTCACCCTTGCGGGCACGGCGGTCCCGGTAGGCGTAGTTCAGCGAGTGAAGCGTCTGCTCCTTGGCCTTGCGGTACAGCCGCGAACGCTGGCCGCGGTAGCCGCTGGCCAGTTCGAGAGTTGCGCGACGCTTCTTCTGGGCGTTGACCGCCCGCTTGACGCGTGCCACGGGTCCATCCTGTCGATCTCAGGGGGCGAGGGGGACGCCCCGGGTGGTTACAGCAAGTTCTGCGGGATCAGATGCCGAGCAGGCGCTTGACGCGGCTGACCTCGGTCTTCGACACCTCGGTGGTGCCCTCGAGACGCCGGGTCACGCGGCTGGACTTCTTCTCCATGCGGTGGCGCCGGCCGGTCATCTGGCGGCGCAGCTTGCCCGTACCCGTCTTGCGGATGCGCTTGGACGTCCCGCTGTGGGTCTTCATCTTCGGCATTTCTGTCCTCTTTCGTGCGGCGGCTCACCGGAGAACCGGTGAGCCGCTGACTCGTGCTGGTCGGCGCCTACGCCTCAGGGGCCTGCTCGGGAGCGGGCTCGGCCTTGGCCTTCGGCTTCACGTTCTTGTGCGGGGCCAGCACCATGATCATGTTGCGGCCGTCCTGCTTGGCCGACGACTCGACGAACCCCAGTTCGGTGACGTCTTCGGCGAGCTTCTGCAGCAGCCGGTAGCCGAGCTCCGGCCGGGACTGCTCGCGGCCGCGGAACATGATCGTGACCTTGACCTTGTTGCCCGCCGCCAGGAAGCGCGACACGTGACCCTTCTTGGTCTCGTAGTCGTGCTGGTCGATCTTGGGGCGCAGCTTCTGTTCCTTGATGACGGTCAGCTGCTGGTTGCGCCGCGACTCGCGGGCCTTCTGCGCGCTCTCGTACTTAAACTTGCCGAAGTCCATGAGCTTGCACACCGGCGGGCGGGCCTGCGGCGCGACCTCGACGAGGTCGAGGTCGTTCTCCTGCGCCAGGCGCAGCGCATCCTCGATCCGGACGATGCCGACCTGTTCGCCGGCGGGTCCGACGAGACGGACCTCCGGCACCCGGATTCGGTCGTTGATGCGTGTCTCGGAGCTGATGGGGCCTCCTTGGTCCGAGGAATGTTTCCTGTTCTCGTTTCGACCTGGTGCCCACATAGCGAAGGCCCCGACACCGTTCGGTGCGCGGGGCCCACTCTGTTTCCGATCGTGCCCCGGAGGGCACTGCTTCGCTTCGGACTTGCGTCCTGGCGAGACCGGACCCGGCCACCTGTACGGTGACGCGGGTGGGAGCGGGGCTCCACTTGCCGCCCCCGATCACTCGGGGGCTGGTCGCTCGTGGAAGGGTACCAGACGTGTCAGAACAACCCTCCGAACAGGCCCCTTATTCCCCGGACGACCGCCACCTGGCCGAGATCCCCAGCGTGGAGGTGATCAGCCGCGCGGCGGTGATGCTGCTGTCGGCCGGCGCCGAGCGGCTCGGGCTCGCCGACGCCGACCCGGCGACGTCCCCGCACCGAGACCTGGACGAAGCGCGCCGGCTCATCACCGCGCTCGCCGGGCTCGTGACCGCCTCCGCGGAGTACCTGGGCCTGCACGCCGGGCCGTTGCGGGACGGTCTGCAGTCGCTGCAGAAGGCGTTCCGGGAGGCTTCGGCCGTGCCCGACGAGCCCGGCCAGGGTCCCGGCGAGAAGTACACCGGCCCGGTCTACTGACGGCCCCGTTTCCGGCGCCCCGAGGCGGCCTTGGTTGCGTCTGACGCACCGAAGGCCGCCTCGGTTGCACCTGACGCACCCAAGGCCCCATTGGGGCGGGCGGGGCTGGGTGTGCCGATCGCAGCCGCCGAGTCCGTCGCCGAAGCCACCCCGCACCAAATCAGCCACCCCTTGCCTCGGCTGCTGTCCGACATCTAACATGTTAGATGTGAGTCTCTCGAAGGTCACCCGCCCGTTGCTCCGCGACGAGGCTTACGACCGCATCCGCCAGGCGATCGTCGACGGCACGCTGCCGCCCGGCACGCCGCTGCGTGACGGCGAGCTCGCCGACCAGCTCGGCCTCTCGAAGGCGCCCGTCCGCGAGGCCCTGCGGCGGCTGACCGACGACGGCCTGGTCCACTCCAAGCCGCAGAGCTACACGCGCGTCTCCGACGTGATGTCGCCCGACGTGCTCGACGCCCGGGAGATCGTCCGGGTGCTGCACGAGTTCGCCGTCCGCCAGGCCGCCGCGAGGTGCCGCCCGGCCGACATCGCCGCCATGCGCGCGGCCAACGACCGCTTCGCCGCGGCGATCGAGGCCCGCGACATCGCGGCCGCCGTCAAAGCCGACGACGAACTCCACGACGTCCCGGTCCGGCTGGCCGGCAACGCCGCGGTGGCCGCGACCCTCGACCGCTACACCCCGCTCCTGCGCCGCCTGGAACACGCCCGGTTCAGCTCGACGCTGGCCTGGAACTCGGTGGAGCGGCACACGAAGCTCATCGACGCGCTCGAGAAGCACGACACCGGAACCGCCGTCGAGGTGATCTCGACCATCTGGACCGACCTGCTGGAGGAACAATGACCCTCGCCGACTTCCCGCGCTTCCCGCTGCTGTTCGGTCCGTCGCCGGTGCACCCGCTCGAACGCCTCACCGAGCACCTCGGCGGCGCGAAGATCTGGGCCAAGCGCGAGGACGTGAACTCCGGTCTCGCCTACGGCGGGAACAAGACCCGCAAGCTGGAGTACCTCGTCGCCGACGCGCTCGCCCAGGGCGCCGACACGCTCGTCTCGATCGGCGGCGTCCAGTCCAACCACACCCGCCAGGTCGCCGCGGCCGCCGCCCGGGCCGGGCTGAAGGCCGTGCTGGTGCAGGAAAGCTGGGTCGACTGGCACGACCCGCTCTACGACAAGGTTGGCAACATCCAGCTCTCGCGCATCCTCGGTGCCGACGTCCGGCTGGTCGAGGCCGGCTTCGGCATCGGGTTCAAGCAGGCGTGGGAGGACGCCGTCGCCGAGATCGAGGCCGGCGGCGGGAAGCCGTACGCCATCCCCGCCGGCGCCTCCGACCACCGGCTCGGCGGGCTGGGCTTCGCGAACTGGATCGTCGAGCTGGAGAAGCAGGAAGAAGAGCTCGGCGTCTTCTTCGACACCGTGATCGTCTGCTCGGTCACCGGCAGCACCCAGGGCGGGATGGTCGCGGGGACCACGATCGGCAAGAAGCGGCGCATCCTCGGCATCGACGCCTCGGCCAAGCCGGCCGAGACCCTCGAACAGGTCACGCGGATCGCCCGGAACACCGCGGAGCTGATCGGCGGCGGCGAGATCGCGGACGTCGAACTCGACGACCGCTACCACGCCGGGATCTACGGCATCCCCGACAAGTCCACAGTGGACGCGATCGAGACCTGCGCCCGGCTGGAGGGGATGATCACCGACCCGGTGTACGAGGGCAAGTCGATGGCCGGGCTGATGGACCTGGTCAAGAACGGCGAGATCGCGCGCGAATCGAACGTCCTCTACGCCCACCTCGGCGGGCAGCCGGCCCTGAACGGCTACACGAGCGTCCTGGGCTGACCACCCGCCGGAGGTCAGTCCAGCACGCAGAGCACGTCGATCTCGACGAGCAGCTCGCCCGGCAGGCCGACGTACACCGTCGTGCGCGCGGCGTGCGGGGCGTCGCCGATCAGTTCGTTGTAGACCTCGTTGAACGGCGCGAAGTGCGCGGTGTCGGTCAGGTACACCCGGACCATGATCGCGTCCGCGAGGCTCGAGCCCGCCTCCGCCAGCACGGCCTCGATGTTCTTGAACGTCTGCCGGGTCTGGCCCACGACGTCGTCGCCGACGATCGCGCCGGTCGCCGGGTCGAAGGCGACCTGGCCGGCGACCTGCAGCAGGTTCCCCTTGCGGACGGCCTGCGAGAACTTCGCCGGCGGCTTCGGCGCGTTCTCGGTGGAAACTGCCGTCTTGCTCATCAGTGCCCCTTTCCGTTCTCCGTCCATCCACTGTGGACGGAAGCTTCCTTCGTGGCGGCCCGCAGCTCGGGCACCAGCGCCAGCAGGCCTTCGTAGTCGAGCAGCACCTTCGGCACCGACATCGACGCGGCGGCCAGCACCTCGCCGCCGGTCCCCCGCACCGGCGCCGCGATGCAGTGGATGAAGTCCTCGTGCTCGGCGTTGTCGACGGCGTACCCGCGCTCGGCCACGCGCTCCAGCTCCGCCAGGTATTCCGAAGGCGTGGTGATCGTGTTCGGCGTCCGGACCGGGTACTCGATCGACCGGGCGATCTCCTCGCGGCGGGCCACGGGCATCGCCGCGACCAGCACCTTCCCCACCGCGGTGCAGTGCAGCGGCGCGCGCTTGCCGATGCGCGAGTACATCCGCACCGAGTGCCGGCCCTCGAACTTGTCGATGTAGACGACTTCGCCGTCCTCGTAGCTGGCCAGGTGCACGGTGTGGCCGGTGCGCGCGTTGAGGGCGGCGAGCGCGGGGTGGGCGCTGCGCCGGACGTCGAAGGAGTCCAGGGCCTGGTTGGCCAGGTCGAACATCGCGCTGCCCAGCCGGTAGTGCCGGGCGCCTTCGCGGCGGACGAAGTGGTGCTGTTCAAGGGTGCGCAGCAGCCGCAGCACGGTCGACTTGTGCACGCCGATCTCGTCGGCGAGGTCGTCGAGGGTGCGCGCGTCCCGCGCGATCGAGGTCAGCAGCGTCAGCGCGCGGTCCAAGCTCTGGCTCATGTCCGTACCACGCCCTCTCCGGTCAGCCGCGCCGCACGCCACTCGTCCGGGTCGGCGTGGAGCAGGGTATCCACGACCTCCCGCGGCAGCGGCACCCCGACGTCGTCGTGGGTCAGCAGCGTGACGGCGGCCTGGAGGTGGCCTTGGCGCAGGCGTTCCAGCGGCGTGGCGCCGCGCAGCGTCGCGGCGAGGAACCCGGCGGCGAACGCGTCGCCGGCGCCGACCGGCTCGACGACGTCGACCTGCAGCGCGGGCGCGAACAGCGGTTCGCCCTCGACCAGCGTCGCGCCGCGTTCGCCGTGCTTGACGACGAGCGTGCGCGGCCCCGGCAACAGCGCCCGCAGCTCGGCCGGGTCACCGGTCCCCCACACCTGCTGGGCCTCGTCGTCGCCGGTCAGCACGATGTCGGCCTGCCCGGCCAGTTCGGCGAGCAGCCCGGGGTCGCGGCCGGTCCACAGCGCCGGCCGCAGGTTGACGTCGAACGAGATCAGCCGGTCGCCGCGGGGCAGCTCCAGCAGGGCGCGCACCAGGGCAAGACAGCTCTCCGACAGCGCGGGCGTGATCCCCGACAGGTGCAGCACGCGGACGCCGTCGAGGTCCAGCCGGTCGAGCAGGGACGGCCCCATCCCGGACGCGGCCGAGCCCGCCCGGTAGTAGCGCACGGGACTGCCGCCGGCGCCGCTTTCCTTGACGTAGAGCCCGGTCGGACGGGTCGGGTCGACAACGCAGGCACTGACGTCGACGCCGTGGGACGCCACCTCGCGCAACATCGCCCGGCCGAACGGGTCGTCGCCGACCGCGCTCACCCAGCCGCTGCGCACGCCGAGGGTCGGCAGGTTGCAGGCCACGTTCGATTCGGCCCCGCCGATGGTGCGCACCCAGCGCTTCACCTCGTCCGGCGGGCCGGGTTCGGCGGGCACGAACAGCGCCATCGTCTCGCCCACGCACAACACCTCGGGCCCGCTCGTCACTTTCCGTCTCCCCTGTCCGTCGCCCCGTTGACCTGTGGCGACCCGGATGCTACACCTATGGCACTCAAAATGCGCAACAGTCGTTGCAGCATACGCAACAGAGGTCGCCGCCGATGAAGCCTTGCACGATGGACGCCGCCGCGCTCGCCCAGCTCCGCCGGGAGCGGATCGACTGGCGCTTCCGCAACGCCGCCCCCGCCCTGACCGGGCTCACGCTGGACGAAGCCGCGGAGCGTCGGCTGAACCTGTTCACCGACGGGTTCTTCGCGCCCTTCGTCGTCCTCGACGACGAAGCGCTCGAGCACAACCTGCGGACGATGGCCGCCTGGTGCGCCGCCCGCGGCGTGGAGCTCGCCCCGCACGGCAAGACGACCATGGCCCCCCAGCTGTTCGCCCGCCAGATCGAGCACGGCGCATGGGGCGTGACCTGCGCGAACGCCGGTCACCTCCGGATCTACCGGGCGTTCGGGGTGTCCCGGATCCTGCTGGCCAACCAGCTCCTCGACCCGGCGGGCCTGCGCTGGCTGGCCGGCGAACTGGCGGCCGACCCCGGGTTCGAGTTCCTCTGCTGGGTCGACTCGGTCCGCGGCGTCGAGCTGATGACCGCGGCCCTCGACGGCGCCCAGCGCCCGGTCGACGTCCTGGTCGAACTGGGCGCCGACGGCGGCCGCACCGGCGTCCGCGACACCGCGACCGCGCTGGCGATCGCCGAGGCGGTCCACGCGAGCCCGGCGCTGCGGCTGCGCGGCACCGGCGGCTACGAAGGCGCGTTGTCGCACGACACCGACGAAGCCGCGCTCGCCAAGATCAGCTCCTACGTGGACGGTCTGCGCGACCTGGCGATCTCGTTCGCGGGCAAGGGACTCCTCGAGGGACAGATCATCGTCACCGCGGGCGGCAGCGCGTACTTCGACCAGGTCGCGAACGAGCTGACGAAACCGTGGCCGGACGGCCTCGACGTGCTGCCGGTGCTGCGCAGCGGCGCCTACCTCACCCACGACGACGGCTTCTACCGCGAGATCTCCCCGCTGGGCGACCACCCGCGCATCGACGGCGTCGACTCCTTCCGGCCGGCGCTGCGGGCCTGGGCGCAGGTGACGTCGAAGCCGTCGGACGAGCTCGCGCTGCTCACCATCGGCAAGCGGGACGCGTCCTTCGACGAGGGCATGCCCGAGCCGCAGCTGCGCCGGGCACCGGCCGGTCCCGCCGAGCCGCTCGAAGGCCACGTCGTCGCGAAGATGAACGACCAGCACGCCTTCCTCACCCTGCCGCCGGGCTCCCCGGTCGAGGTCGGCGACTGGATCGGCCTCGGCCTGTCCCACCCGTGCACGGTGTTCGACAAGTGGCCGCTGCTGCCGGTGACCGCGGCCGACGGCGAAACCGTCGCCGGCTACGTCCGGACGTGGTTCTGATGGACGTCGTCGTCCGGAACGCGCTGGTCGCCGACGGCACCGGCGCCCCGCTCGCCCGCCACGACGTCGGCATCGGCGACGGCAGGATCGCGGACGTCGCCGACCCGGGCTCGCTGACCGGTACCCGCACGATCGACGCCGACGGCCTGGTGCTCGCGCCCGGGTTCATCGACATGCACTCGCACTCCGACCTGCAGCTGCTGGCCAACCCGGAGCACCCGGCGAAGATCACCCAGGGCGTGACGACGGAGGTGCTCGGCCAGGACGGGCTGTCGTACGCGCCGGTCGACGACACTGTGCTCGAGGCGCTGCGGCAGCAGCTGGCGGGCTGGAACGACGACCCGGCCGGGTTCGACTGGAACTGGCGCTCGGTCGGCGAGTACCTCGACCGGCTGGACCAGGGTATCGCCGTCAACGCCGCCTACCTGGTGCCACAGGGCACGGTCCGGATGCTCGCCGTCGGCTGGGCCGACCGGCCCGCCACCGAAGCCGAGCTGAACCGGATGAAGGAGCTCGTCGCCACCGGCCTGGCCGAGGGGGCGGTGGGGATGTCGTCCGGGCTCACCTACACGCCCGGGATGTACGCGGAGACGAGCGAGCTGGTCGAGCTGTGCCGGGTGGTCGGCGAGCTGGGCGGGTTCTACAGCCCGCACCACCGCAGCTACGGCAAGGGCGCACTGGAGGCCTTCGCCGAAATGGTCGACGTGAGCCGCCGGTCCGGCTGCCCGCTGCACCTGGCCCACGCGACGATGAACTTCTCGGTCAACAAGGGCAAGGCGCCCGACCTGCTGAAGCTGCTCGACGACGCCCTCGACGACGGCTGCGACATCTCGCTGGACACCTACCCGTACCTGCCGGGCGCGACCTACCTGAGCGCGCTGCTGCCGAGCTGGGCCACCGAAGGCGGGCTGGCCGCCACCCTCGCCCGGCTGTCCGATGTGGACGAACGGGAGCGGATCCGCGCCGAGATCGAGGAGTCCGGTTCGGACGGCGCCCACGGCGTCCCGATCGACTGGGACGCCATCGAAATCAACGGCATCCGCCACGAGCACAACGCCCACCTCGTCGGGCACAGCGTCGCCGCGTCGGCGTCGAAACAAGGCACCGAACCGGCGAAGCTGTACTTCGACACCCTGCTCGACGAGCGGCTCGGGACGTCGTGCCTGATGCACGTCGGACACGAGGAGAACGTCCAGGCCATCATGCGGCACCGCACGCACACCGGCGGCAGCGACGGCCTCCTCGTCGGCGCCCGGCCGCACCCGCGCGCGTGGGGCACGTTCCCGCGCTACCTGGCCCGGTACGTCCGGGAGCTCGGCGTGCTGGAGCTCGCCGAGTGCGTCGCCCACCTGACCGGGCGGGCCGCCCGCCGGCTGCGGCTCACCGACCGCGGGCTCGTCCGCGCCGGGTACGCCGCCGACCTGGTGCTGTTCGACCCCGAAACGATCACCGACACCGCCACCTTCGAGGACCCGCGGCAAGCCGCCACAGGCCTCACCCACGTCTTCGTCAACGGCATCGCCGCCCTCGACGACGGAAGCCCCACCGGCGCCCTCGCCGGACACTCCCTGCGCAACCCCCGGAGAGCCCGATGATCCACTGGCTGCAACACACCACGGGCGGGCTGCTGACGCTCGCCGCCGTCTCGATCGCCGTCCTGCTCGTGCTGATCATCAAGCTCAAGCTGGAACCGTTCATCGCGCTGATCGTCGTCGGCCTGCTGACGGCGCTGGCCGCGGGCCTGCCGGTCGGCACGATCGTCGGCTCGGCCCAGAAGGCGTCGGACTCCCTGCTGGAGAAGGGGTTCGGCAGCATTCTCGGGCACATCACGGCGATCATCGGCCTGGGCACGATCCTCGGCTCGATCCTGGAACGCTCGGGCGGCGCCAAGGTGCTCACCGGCGCGCTGCTGCGGTCGTTCGGCGAGAAGCGGGCCCCGCTGGCCATGGGCGTCGCCGGGTTCGTCTTCGGCATCCCGGTGTTCTTCGACATCGGCATCTTCGTGCTGGCCCCGCTGGTCTACGTCGCCGCGCGCCAGGGCGGCAGGTCGCTGGTGCTGTACGCGATGCCGCTGCTGGCCGGCCTGTCGATCACGCACGCCTTCCTGCCGCCGCACCCGGGCCCGGTGGCCGCGGCCGGGCTGCTGCACGTCGAGCTCGGCTGGATCATCCTGATGGGCCTGGCCTGCGGTATCCCCGCGTTCCTGATCGGCGGCGTGCTGTACTCGACGTGGATCGGCAAGCGCATCACCGTCGACGTGCCCGAGGACATGGTCTTCGCCGAAGAAGAGGGCGAGAAGGAAGCGAACCCGCCGTCGCTGGGGCTGGTCGCCGCGATCATCGCGGTGCCGCTGGTGCTGATCCTGGCGGGCACGTTCGGCAGCATCTGGCTGCCGAAGGGCTCCGCGCTCGCCGGGGTCGCCGCGTTCATCGGGACCCCCGCGGTCGCGCTGACCGTCGCCGTGCTGCTCGCGTCCTGGCTGCTGGGCCTGCGGCGCGGGTTCACCGGCAAGGACCTCAACGAGCTGGCCGCGAAGTCGCTGCGGCCGGTGGCGATGATCCTGCTGGTCGTCGGCGCGGGCGCGTTCTTCGGCGCGGTGCTCTCGGCGACCGGGATCGGCAAGGCCGTGGCCGACTCGCTGCACGACGCCGGGCTGCCGGTGCTGCTCGCGGCGTACGTGATCAGCTGCGGCATGCGGATCGCGCAGGGTTCGGCGACCGTCGCCATCGTGACCACGAGCGGGATCATCGCGCCGACGGTGGCCCAGCTCGGCTATTCGCAGATCCAGCTGGCGCTGCTCGTGATGGCGATTTCGGCCGGCTCGATCATCGCTTCGCACGTCAACGACGGCGGGTTCTGGATCGTTTCACGGTACTTCAACCTCACCGTGCCGCAAACCATCAAGTCCTGGACCGCGCTGGAAACCGTGCTTTCCCTTTCCGGATTCGGGGTTTCGGCATTGCTCATGGCCGTGGTCTAGACCATACTGGAGTCCGTCACCGCCGAAACCCGTTGGGAGACAAAGACGATGACCGGACTTTCCCGCCGCACGTTCCTCGGCGCCGCGGCCGGCGCGGGCGCCGCCACCGTCCTGGGCAGCTCGCTCGCGTCGGCCGCCACCACGCCGAAAGGCTGCTTCGCCGGAGGAACCGTGTACATCGGCAGTTACACCAGCGGGGCGACCGGGCACGGGCTCGACGTCACGACCCGGTCCGGCGCCGCGCTGAACCCCGTCCGCACGGTGCCCGGCATCACCGACACGTCGTGGTTCGACCGCAGCGCCGACGGCAAGACGCTGTACGTCACCAACGAAGGCGACCCGGCCGGGTACGTCTCGGCGCTGGACATCGCCGATCCCGCGAAGCCGAAGCTGCTCAACAAGGTGTCTTCGAAGGGCGGTGCGCCGACGCACCTGTCGGTGCATTCGAGCGGGAAGTACGTGCTGGCCGCCAACTACAGCTCGGGCAGCGTCGTGGTGCTGCCGATCCTGGCCGGCGGCAAGCTCGGGGCGGCCACCGACCTCGTCACCCACCACGGCGCCGAGCGGGACGCGCACGCCCACCAGGTCGTCAACGACCCGACCGGCCGCTGGGTGCTGGCGGTCGACCTGGGCGCGGATTCGGTGTACGTCTACGGCTTCGCCGCCGGGAAGCTTTCGCTGCACCAGCAGCTGAAGCTGCCATCGGGCGCCGGGCCGCGGCACCTCGCTTTCGACCGCACCGGGAAGTTCGCCTATATCCTCGGCGAGCTGCGAGCTGAGGTGACGGTGGCGAGCTGGGACGCGGCGGCGGGGAAGCTGAAAGCGCTCTCCGTCGTCCCGGCCGTGCCCGCCGGGAGCACCGGGGACCAGTTCCCGGGCGAAATCCACGTTTCCAACGACGGGAAGTTCGTCTACGCCACCGTCCGCGGTCCGAACACCCTGGCCACGTTCTCGGCCTCCGGCGCCACGCTGAAGCTGGTGTCGAGCGTGCCGACCGGCGGGAACTGGCCGCGGCACGTGGCCCTCGACCCGTCCGAAAGCTGGTTCTACGTCTCGAACCAGCGCTCGGGCACCGTCACCTGGCTGCCCCGCGACCCGGCCACCGGCCTGCCCGGCGCGCCCGCCGGCCAGCTCGCCGTCGGCAGCGTCAACTCCGTCTACTTCGCCTCGTGAGGTTCACCATGAGACTGCTGCCCTTCGTCGCCGCGCTGGCCCTGCTGGCCGGCTGCGCACCCACCCAGTCCGCGCCCGCGGGCGGCGGCGGGGACGACAAGACCGGCACCGTCCGCGTCTGGCTGTTCGACGAAGCCAACCGCGCGCCGAAGGAGGCCGCGGTCAAGGACGCCATCACCGAGTTCAAGGCCGCGCACCAAGGCGTCGAGGTCGACGTCCAGTGGGTGCCGGTCGAGGGCCGCGCCGACAAGTTCTCCGGCGCCTTCAACGACCCGGCCAACGCCCCCGACGTCGCCGAGTTCGGCAACACCGACGTCTCCAGCTACGCGGCCACCGGCGCGCTGGCCGACCTGACCGGCGACCTCGCGGCGTGGCCCGAGGGCAAGGACCTCATCCCGACCGTGCTGGACACGGCGAAGTCCGGCGGCCAGACCTACGGCCTGCCCTGGTACACCGGCATCCGGGCGCTCTACTACCGCACCGACGTCTTCACCGAGCTCGGCCTGAAGCCGCCGTCGACGCTGGCGGAGCTGACCGACACCGCCCGCCGGATCCGGGCCGCCAAGCCGGACCTCTACGGCATCTCCGTCGGCGGCAAGTACACCTACGCCATGCTGCCCTTCCTCTGGGCCAACGGCGGCGAGCTGGCGCAGGACAACGGCGGCAAGTGGAAGTCGACGGTCGACGGCGAGCAGACCAAGGCCGGCGTGACGCAGTACGCGTCCCTGCTCAAGGACGACATCTGCCCGCCCGCGCAGTGCGCGAACCTGACCGGCACGCAGAGCGTCACGGCGTTCGCCGGCGGCAAGGCCGGGATGACGATCGGCGGCGACTTCAACCGCAAGGCCGTCGAGCAGGGCGCGGTGAAGGGCAAGTACGCCGTCGTGCCGATCCCGGGCACGACAGCGGGGAGCACCGCCCCCGCGTTCGCCGGCGGCAACCTGCTGGGCGTGTTCAAGGCGAGCAAGCACCGCAGCCTGGCGCTGGAGTTCGTCGAGCTGCTCGGCGGCGCGAAGTACCAGGAGAAGATGTACACCGCGATGGGCAACCTGCCGACGCTGGGCAGCGTGCAGCAGAAGCTCGCGGCGAACGACCCCTTCCTCAAGCCGTTCGTCGACACGCTGAAGGCGGGCACCAAGTTCGTCCCGGCGACGCCGGCCTGGTCGAAGATCGACAGCCAGAACGTGCTGCCGACGGCCGTGCAGCAGATCGCCACCGGTGGCAAGGACCCGGCGGCCGCCCTGACCGACGCGGCCGCGGCGATGAACAAGGCATTCGGCTAGTGGTGGCCCTCCAAGAGGCCCCTTCCGCCACGGCGCCCGCGCGGCGGCCGCGGCGGAAGGGGGACGGCCGGGCCGCCGCGCTCTACCTCGCCCCGGCGGGCGTCCTGCTCGCCGCGCTGCTGGCCTACCCGATCTACCAGCTGGTCCTGATCTCGTTCTACGACTACGGCCAGCCGCAGGCCGCGGGCAACGCGCCGCTGGTGTTCCTCGGCTTCGCGAACTACGCCGACCTGCTGTCCCAGGCGCAGTTCTGGACCGTGCTCGGCAAGACGGTCGGGTTCGCCGCGGCCTGCGTCGTCGGCTCGCTCGTCGTCGGTACCGGGCTCGCGGTGCTGGCCTCGCGCGTGCGCTCGCTGCCCCGGACGCTGCTGTTCCTGGCCGCGCTGGGCGCGTGGTCGACGCCGGCGATCGCGGGCTCCTACGTCTGGCTCTTCCTCTTCGACACCGACTTCGGCCTGGTCAACGAGGTGCTGTCGGGGATCGGGCTGCCGCTGCAACACCACTCGTGGACCTTCGGCACGCTCGGCGCGTTCGGGCTGGTCGCGGCCGAGGTGATCTGGTGCTCGTTCCCGTTCGTGCTGGTCACCATGTACGCCGGGATCAAGGGCGTGCCGGACGAGGTGCTCGAAGCCGCGTCGCTCGACGGCGCGTCGGCGTGGCGCACGACCTGGACGATCGTGCTGCCCATGGTGCGGCCGCTGCTGATGATCGCCACCGTGCAGTCGATCATCTGGGACTTCAAGGTGTTCACCCAGATCTACGTGATGACCAACGGCGGCGGCGTCGCCGGGCGCAACCTCGTGCTCAACGTGTATGCGTACCAACAGGCTTTCGCCGGGCAGGAGTACGGCCTCGGCTCGGCGATCGGAGTCGTGATGACGCTGTTGCTGCTGTCGGTCACCGGGCTGTACGTCCGGTCTCAGCGCCGGAGCGCGGCATGGCTCTAGCTGTCCGACGGCCCGGCCGGCTGGTCGCCGAGGCCGTCACCGTCGTGATCGCCGGGATCGTCGCGTTCCCGCTGTACTGGATGCTGCTGTCGGCGGCGAAGCCCGCGGGCGAGATCCAGTCGGCTTCACCGAAGCCGTGGACGGTCCACCCGTCGTTCGACAGCTTCTCCCGCGTGCTCACCGTGTCGGGCTTCGGGCGGTACTTCGTCAACAGCTTGCTGGTGGCGCTGGTCGTCGTGGCGCTGTCGCTGGTCATGTCGTTCCTCTCGGCGGTGGCGCTGACGCGGTTCTCCTTCAAGTGCCGGACCGTGCTGCTGGTGATGACGCTGGTCGCCCAGATGGTGCCGGTGGAGGCGCTGACCATCCCGCTGTTCTTCCTGATGCGCCAGATCGGCGGGGTCGTGCCGGCGTTCGGCCTGAACGAGCTGGGTTCGCTGGTGCTGGTGCACCTGGCGTTCAGCCTGCCGTTCGCGATCTGGATGCTGCGCGGGTTCGTCGCGGCGGTGCCGGTGGAGCTCGAAGAAGCCGCCAAGCTCGACGGCGCGTCACGGGTGCGGTTCACCTGGCAGATCCTGTTCCCGCTGGTCGCGCCCGGGCTGGTGGCCGTGAGCGTGCTCGCGTTCATCCACGCCTGGAACGACTTCCTGTTCGCCAAGACGTTCATCGTCTCCAAGACCGAGAACCAGACGCTGCCGCAGGCCATCCTGGTGTTCTTCAAGCCGGAGGACACCGACTGGGGCGCGGTGATGGCGTCCTCGACGCTGATGACGATCCCGGTGCTCGTGTTCTTCGTCCTCGTCCAACGACGGCTGGTGTCCGGCATGGCCGGCGCCGTGAAGGGCTGAAATGGCTTTCGACACCCTGCTCCCCCGCCCGGTTTCGGTGACACCTTCTCCCGGAACCTGCCCCTGGCCGTCCACTGTGGACGTTCGGGCCGCCGACCTGCCGCCGGAGGGCTACCGGCTCACGATCTCCCCCTCGGGCGTCGTGCTGGAGGTGGCGGATCCCGCCGGGGAGGTCTACGGGCGGGAGACGCTGCGGCAGCTGGCGGGTCCGGCCGCGTTCCGGGTGGCCGGCTTCGCCCCGGCGCCGCTGCCGTGCGGGGTCGTCGAAGACCACCCGCGGTTCGCGTGGCGCGGGTGCCTGCTCGACGTCGCCCGGCACCACCGGACCAAGGCCGAGGTGCTCCGGTTCGTCGACCTGCTGGCCGCGCACAAGCTGAACGTGCTGAACCTGCACCTCACCGACGACCAGGGCTGGCGCTTCGAGGTGCCGGCGTTCCCGCGCCTGACGTCGGTGGGCGGCTGGCGGCCGTCGTCGATGGTGGGCAGCGGCGGCGTCCAGGACGGCCGTCCGCACGGCGGGTTCTACACCGGGGACGACCTGCGGGAGATCGTCGCCTACGCCGCTTCGCGGGCCGTCACGGTGGTGCCGGAGATCGACATCCCGGGGCACGCGCGGGCGGCACTAGCGGCTTATCCGTCGCTGGGGACGTCGTCGTCCTACGAAGTCTGGGATTCGTGGGGCATCAGCACTTCGCTGCTTTCCCCGTCGGAGTCCACTCTGGACTTCTTCCGGCAGGTGTTCGACCACCTGCTGGAGATCTTCCCGTCCGAGGTGATCGCGCTGGGCGGCGACGAGACGCCGGGCGCGACCGACGAGCACCGCGCGTTCGTCCGGCAGCTGGCCGAGCACCTGGTGGCCCGCGGCCGCACCCCGATGGGCTGGGACGAGGTCCTCGACTCGGCCGGCCTCCCGCCGATGGTGATCGGCGCGTGGCGCAACGAGGACGCGGGCGTGCGCGCGGCGTCGGCGGGGCACGACGTGGTGCTGTGCCCGGAGCAGCACGTGTACCTGGACCACCGGCAGTCCGCGGACGCGGACGAGCCGATCCCGGTCGGCTGGGTCCACACACTGGAGGACGTCCACGCGTACGAGCCGGTGCTGACCGGGCCGCGGCTGCGCGGGGTGCAGGCCCAGGTGTGGAGCGAGCACCTCGACGACGTGCGGCGGGTCGACTACATGGCGTTCCCCCGGCTGTCGGCGTTCGCGGAGGTGGCCTGGAGTTCCGGGCCGCGCGAGTACGCGGAGTTCCTGCCGCGGCTGCGCGACCACCACCTGCCGCGGCTGGACGCGCTCGGCGTCGAGTACCGGCCACTGGCCGGGCCGCACCCGTGGCAGACCCGGCCGGGCGTGCCGGGCCGGCCGCGGTGATCACGGCAGCAGCGTCACCGTGACCGACTTCGCCGGGCCCACGTTCCCCGCCGCGTCGATGGACCGGTACTCGATGCGGTGCTTGCCGTAGCCCGGTTTCCGCTCCGCGAACGGTGACACCGTCAGCCCGCCCTCGCCCAGGTTGCCGTAGGCCAGGCCGTCGATCTCCGTGCCGCGCGGGGTGAACAGGTACGGCGCGCCGGGGTCGGTCGGCCAGCCGTAGAACTTGTGCCAGCCGTCGCCGTCCACGCGGAACTCCGGCATCCCGTCCGGGGAGGTCAGGCGCATCGTGAACGAACCGTGGTACTCGCCGCCCGGCGGCAGCTCCGCGGTGGTCACCGGGCCCGTCGCGTCCACCGGCCAGGTCAGCGTCGTGCCGCCGGTCGTGGCCGTCAGGGTGTGCGAGCCGCGGGGCACGTCGAGGGCGAAGTCGGAGCCGGTCCCGGCCAGGCGGCCGTCCAGCCGCCAGAGGACCTCGGGGATCGAGCCGGTCGGCTCGCCGGTTTCGACGTAGACCACGTCGTGGCCGCCGACCGGGCGCGACACCGGCGTCGAGGCCACCACCGCCGGGCCGCCGGCGGGCGGGGTGACCACCGCCGTGTCGACCGTCCAGGTGCGGGTCGCCGACGGGCGGGCGGCCGGGTCGCGGACGAACGGGGTCGGATCGGTCACCGTCGCCGTCAGCGTGTGCTTGCCCGGCTTGACGTGGGCTCGGCGCAGGTCGACCGCGTCCCGTCCGGGCAGCCGCGTGCCGTCGAGCGTCCACGTGACGTCCAGGCGGTGGTCCACCGGGTGCATCGGGCGCACCCGGACGACGCGGTCGGCGCCGATCGTGCCGGCCGGGGTGCCGCCCGCGACGAGCGGGACCTTCGCCGCGATCCGCTGCGTCATCCGTTCGCGGCCGACCTGGTCGAACGCGTAGCCGAGCGTCTTCATCATCGAGTGCCTGCTCGGCCGCCAGACGCCGGTCTGGGTGTACAGGCCGCCTTCGAACCGGCCGATCGTGCCGCCGGACTCGCTGGGTTCGCCGAGCCAGCGCCACCACTTGGCGTGCTGGGCGCGCATCTGCTGTTCGGTCAGCAGCGTGTGGTGGATCGAGTCCGGCTCGCCGCCCTCGTACGCGCCGCCGGGGACGTTGCGGGCGTAGTAGTCGTACTCGTCGTCGAGGCCGCCGAGCGAGTGGCCGAGTTCGTGCGGCGAGATCAGCGCGGACAGGGCGTTCCCGCCGGACGCCGTCGCGTAGGTGCCGCCCGCGCCGCCGTAGGTGGAGCTGTTGCCCAGGGCCAGGATCTGGCGGTTCGCCGGCGTCGTGCCGGGCACGAGGTCGGCGTACCGCTGGGCGGCCGCGTCGTCGACGGTCAGCAGCCGCTGCACGCTCTGCGGGTTGCAGCCGCCCCAGAAACCCATGTTCAGCGGGGTGTCGCGCTTCGGCGCGGCCAGACCGGGGTCACAGTCCACACCGGACTCCGGCGAGGCGATGGAGATGGCGTAGACGTTGAAGTAGCTGCGGTAGGACTTGAACGGCTCGAGCGACCACAGGGTGCTGACGTGCCGCTGGACGTCGGCGAAGAACTTCGGCCGCTCGGCGGCGGTGTAGCCGTCCCCGAGGACGACGAGGTTGAACCGCTGCGCAACGGGCCCGGTGACCTGCACCTCGGTGACGTCCGCGGCAGGCTCCGCGGCGGACGCCGGAGTGGCGAGCCCGAGGGACAGTACGAACGCTGCGAAGAACCCGGCCCACTTCCGCATGGCGGCACTCCCCTGGTCGGTGATCTTCCCGGTCTACCGCACGGGGAGCGTCGCCGGAACCGCCGGAAGTCGCAGAGGCGGAGGTATAGGTCGTTATACGCGGGTCAGGCGGTACCAGACCTCCGGCCGCCCGACCTGGCCGTAGTGCGGTTCGCGGTGGGCCATCCCGTTGTCCGCCAGGTACTCCAGGTACCGCCGGGCCGTCACGCGGGAGGCACCGATCGCCGAAGCCGCCGCGCCTGCCGAAAGGCCCTCCGCCGCGCCGGAGAGTGCGTCCGTGATCGCCTCCAGGGTCTGGACGCTCATCCCCTTCGGCAGCGGGGGCTGCTCGGTCGTGCGCAGTGCGCCGAGGGCCCTGTCGATCTCCGCCTGGCCGGTGACCTCGCCGGACGCGTCGCGGAATTCCGCGTAGCGCTCGAGCTTTTCGCGCAGTGTCGCGAACGTGAACGGCTTGAGCAGGTACTGGACCACGCCGACCGACACCGCCGCCTTGACCAGGCCGAGGTCGCGGGCCGAGGTCACCGCGATGACGTCGATCGGGAGCCCCGCCGCGCGCAGGGAGCGGCAGACCGCCAGTCCGTGCGTGTCCGGCAGGTAGAAGTCCAGCAGCACCAGGTCGACCGGCTCGCGCTCGCAGAACCGCAGTGCCTCGCCGCCGGAGTGGACCACGCCCGCGACCGCGAACCCCGGCAGCCGTTCGACGTAGACGCGGTGTGCCTCGGCGGCCACCGGCTCGTCCTCCACCACCAGCACGCGGATCACCGGGCCGCCTCCTGCCGCGGGAGCCGCACGGTGAACACCGCGCCCGCGTCGTGCCCGACCTCGACCGTGCCGCCGTAGCGGCGCACCGCCTGGCCGACCAGCGCGAGGCCGAGCCCGTGGCCGTCCTCGGCCTTCGTCGACCACCCCCGCCGGAACACGTCCGCGCCCTCGGGCACGCCGGGCCCGGTGTCGGCGACGCGCAGCAGCAGGCCGTCGTCGTCGGTGCGGGCGGTGACGACGACCTTCGGGTGCCCGGTGCCGCGCGCGGCCGCGTCGAGGCCGTTGTCGATCAGGTTTCCGAGGATGGTCACCAGGTCCCGGGCCTCGACGCCGAGCGAGACGTCGTCGATCACGGTGTCCGGCGTGACCGCCAGCTCCACCCCGCGCTCGCTCGCTTCGGCCGCCTTGCCGAGCAGCAGCGCGGCGAGCACCGGCTCGGCGACCGCGCCGACGACCCGGTCGGTCAGCTCCTGTGCGAAGGCGAGCTCGGCGGTGGCGAACTCGACGGCCTGCTCGGGTTTGCCGATCTCGACGAGGGAAACCACCGTGTGCAGCCGGTTCGCCGCTTCGTGCGCTTGCGACCGCAACGCCTCGGCGAGGCCGCGCGCGGTGGTCAGTTCCCCGGTCAGCGACTGCAGTTCCGTGTGGTCGCGCAGGACGACGACGGTGCCCTGCGCGCGGCCGCCCGAGCGGACGGCGGTCGTGCTGACCAGCAGCACGCGCGAGTCCGTCAGGTGCAGTTCCTCGGCCCGGTTTTCCGCCGACGTGAACGCCTCGGCCAGCCCGTCCGGCAGGCCCAGCGTCGCCAGGTCGCGGCCGACCGGGTCGGCGTCGAGGCCGAGGAGCGTGCGCGCGCCGTCGTTGCAGAGGCCGATCCGCCCGTCGCGGCCGACGAGCAGGACGCCTTCGCGGACCGAGTGCAGCACGGCTTCGTGGTACTCGAAGAGGTTGCTCAGCTCGTCCGGCGCGACGCCCCGGGTTTGGCGCCGCAGCCGGGCGCTGATCAGCCAGCCGCCGAGCGCCCCGACCAGCACGACCGCGCTCGCCACCCCGAACAGCGGCCACAGCCGTTCGCGCAGCTCGGCCGAGATCGCCTTGACGGTGATCCCGACCGCGACCAGCGCGACCACCCGGTGGCCGGCGTCGAACACCGGCACGATCGTGCGCACCGACGGGCCGAGCGAGCCGGTGTAGGTCTCGGTGAGCTCCTCACCCTGCTGCGCCTTGTCGATGTTCCCGATGTAGTGCTGCCCGATCAGCGCCGGCGTCGGGTGCGTGTACCGGATCCCGGCCGGGCTCATGATCGTGATGAAGTCGACGTGGGCCTGGTCCTTGAGGCGCAGCGCGAACGGCTGGAGCACCGCGCTCGGGTCCGGCTTCCCCACCGCCGCCACGACGCTGGGCTCCTCGGCGACCGTCACGGCGACCGCGCGCACCTGGTCCTCGGCGTTCTGCTCCACCGCGTGCTGCGCGTCGATCCAGGCGAAGGTGATCCCGGCACCGGCCAGCACGCAGAGCACCACCAGCTGCAGCACGAGCAGCTGGCGCGCGAGGCTCCAATGGGACCGCAACGTCGGGGGCACCTCCTCATACCAGCACACCGCTCGGGCAGCTGTCCGAACGGGACGGTGCGATCATCACACGAACTCAATGAACACAAGTGAGCCGGATCACCGAACTCGGCCTACAGTGTGCCGCAACCTGAACACCCCCGAGCTGGAGGCAACGGTGCCTACACCGACCCCCGACGCGGCGCCGCGCCGCCGCGACAAGACCCACTACCTGTACCTGGCCGTGATCGTCGCGGTCCTGCTCGGGATCCTGGTGGGCTTTCTCTTCCCCGGTTTCGCCAAGGGCCTGAAGCCGCTGGGCGACGGGTTCGTCAACCTGATCAAGATGATGATCTCGCCGATCATCTTCTGCACCATCGTGATCGGCGTCGGCTCGGTCGCCAAGGCGGCCAAGGTCGGCAAGGTCGGCATCATGGCGCTGGTCTACTTCATCGTGATGTCGACCTTCGCGCTCGCCATCGGCCTGGTCGTCGGCAACCTGCTGCACCCGGGCGAGGGGCTGCACCTCAACCCCGCCGACGTGAAGAGCGTCCAGAAGTCCGCGACCGGCTCGGAAGGCCCGGTCGACTTCCTGCTCCACATCATCCCGAAGACGTTCGTCTCCGCCTTCACCGAGGGCCAGGTCCTGCAGACGCTGCTCATCGCGCTGCTGGTCGGGTTCGCGCTGCAGAAGCTGGGCCCCAAGGGCGCCCCGATCCTGCGCGGCGTCGAGCACATCCAGCGCCTGGTCTTCCGGGTGCTGGCGATGATCATGTGGGCCGCCCCGATCGGTGCGTTCGGCGCGATCGCCGCGGTGGTCGGCGCGACCGGCTGGGCGGCGCTGAAGAGCCTCGCGGTGATCATGATCGGCTTCTACGCGACCTGCCTGGTGTTCGTGTTCGTCATCCTCGGCCTGGTGCTGTGGATCGGCGCCCGCGTCAACATCCTCAGCCTGCTGCGCTACCTCGGCCGCGAGTTCCTGCTGATCCTCTCGACGTCGTCGTCGGAGTCGGCGCTGCCGCGGCTGATCGCGAAGATGGAGCACCTGGGGGTCGGCAAGTCGGTCGTCGGCATCACCGTGCCCACCGGGTACTCGTTCAACCTGGACGGCACGGCGATCTACCTGACCATGGCGACGTTGTTCATCGCCGCGGCCCAGGACGAGCCGCTGTCGATCGGCGCGCAGATCGGCCTGCTGGTGTTCATGATCATCGCGTCGAAGGGCGCGGCCGGCGTCAGCGGCTCCGGCATCGCGACCCTGGCCAGCGGCCTGCAGTCGCACCGGCCGGAACTGGTCAACGGCGTCGGCTTCATCCTCGGCATCGACCGGTTCATGTCGGAGGCCCGCGCGCTGACCAACTTCGCCGGCAACGCGGTCGCGACCGTCCTCATCGGGAACTGGACCAAGGAGTTCGACCGCGAGCAGGCGGAACGGGTGTTCGCCGGGACCGCGCCGTTCGACGAAGCCACCTTGATCGACGAGGAGCGGCAGCCCGAGCCCGAAGAGGTCGCGGTGAGGTAGTTCCCTGAACGTTCGTGCCCATGCCCCCGCTGTGCACGAACCACCGCGGGCCGCGGTGCGAGTCTCCCCGACCTCGCACCGCGGCCCGTTCCACGTCTTCAGGAAGCGGCGTCGTAGGCGACGCGCGCGGCCGCGATGTCGTCGCGGTGCTGCTCCGCCCAGCCGAGCAGGCCGTTCAGCGACTGGTACAGCTCCTTCGCCATCGCCGTGGCCTCGTACTCCACCCGCGGCGGGACGGTCGGGTAGATCGTGCGGCGCAGCAGGCCGTCGCGCTCGAGGTTGCGCAGGGTCAGCGTCAGCATCCGGCGGCTGATCCCCTGGACCGAGCGTTCCAGCTCGGTGAACCGCACCGGGCCGCGGATGGCCTCCAGGAGGATGCCGATCGCCCACTTGCCGCTGATCCGGTTGATGACCTCCAGCACGGTGCAGACGTCGAGTTTCTCCGGGTCGATCTCGGTGACCTGGACAGGTACACCGATGTTCCCCTGGGACATGAAAGTGCCTCCTTACGCGAGCACTCATGGTCACACATGATGGGCACTGTTACAAGAAGTGCCCTGGCGACGACCAGGGGAACTCTCGACTGGAGGGGCCTGTCATGGCCGAGAACCACCCCACCCGCTCCCGCGGCCTTGCGTTGGCGGTGCTCTGCGCCGCCTCGCTGATGGTCGTGCTCGACAGCAGCATCGTCGCGGTGGCGCTGCCCGCGATCCAGGCCGACCTCGGCTTCACGCCCGCCGGGCTCTCCTGGGTCTTCACCGCCTACCTGGTCGCCTTCGGCGGCCTGCTCCTGCTCTCCGGACGGCTCGGCGACCTGCTCGGCCGCCGCCGCGTCTTCCTCGGCGGGCTGAGCCTGTTCACGCTCGCTTCGCTGGTCGCCGGGCTGGCCGCGGACGCGGGTGTCCTGGTCGTGGCGCGGTTCGCGCAGGGTGTCGGCGGCGCGCTGGCGTCGGCCGTGGTGCTCGGGATGATCGTCACGATGTACCCCGAGCCCCGGGCCCGGGCGAAGGCGATCGGCGTCTACAGCTTCACGCAGGCGGCGGGCGCGTCGATCGGGCTCATCGCCGGTGGCGCGCTGACGCAGGCGCTGAGCTGGCACTGGACGTTCTACGTCAACCTGCCGATCGGCGTGGCCGCGCTGGTGCTGGCCGTCCGGGTGGTCGCGCCGGACCGCGGGACCGGCCTGCGAGCGGGCCTGGACGTGCTCGGCGCGGTCCTGGTGACCGCCGCGGTGATGCTCGGCGTGTACGGCATTTCGGCGTCGTCCTGGGGCGCGGTGTCCGCAGCCGTCGCGCTGCTCGCGACGTTCGCGGTGCGGCAGGCGAAGGCGCGGACGCCGTTGCTGCCGCTGCGGCTGTTCCGGATCCGCGCGGTGGCCGGCGCGAACGTGGTGATGGTGCTGATGGTGGCCGGGATGCTCGGCTTCCAGTTCGTGACGGCGTTGTACCTGCAGCAGGTGCTGGGCTTGGACGCGCTGGGGACCGGTGTCGCGTTCCTGCCGGTGCCGCTGGTGATCGCGGTGGCGTCGCTCGGCTTCGCCGACAAGCTCACGGCCCGGTTCGGGCCGCGCGCGGTGCTGCTCGCCGGGCTCGGCCTGGTGATCGTGGGGCTGCTGCTGCTCACCCGGGTGTCGGGCTCGTACTTCGCGGACGTCCTGCCGCCGCTGCTGCTGATGGGCCTCGGCGCCGGCGCGGCCATCCCGGCGCTGATGGGCCTGGCGATGGCGGACGTCCCGGCGTCGGACGCGGGCGTGGCCTCGGGGCTGATCAACACGACCCAGCAGGTCGGGGCGGCGATCGGCACGGCGGTGCTGGCCGCGGTGGCCGCCTCCCGCACGGAGAGCCTGGCCGGGTTGGACCACCGCGAAGCCCTGGCGGCCGGATACCGGCTGGCCTACGGGGTGAGCGCGGGCTTCCTGATCGCGGCGGTCGCCCTGGGCGGGCTGGTGCTGGCCCGCCGGACCCGGCGAGCCGCGGTGGCTCCGGAGCTCTGCGTCGCCGGCCAAGCCTGACCCGGCCCGTAACTCGCGTGAACAGAGCCGGAACTCGCGTGATCGGAGCCGGAACTCGCGTGATCGGAGCCGGAACTCGCGAGTTCCGGCTCCCATCACGCCGGTCTCGGCCCCCATCACGTGAGTTACGGACTCGGTCAGGCGAGGTAGGCGGAAAGCCCACGGTGGCCCCGCCGCATCATCAGCGCGTGGTTCGCGCGGAAGAGCGGCCGGGCCACCGTGTCGAAGCGCCGCAGCAACTCCTTACGGGCCTGGACGTCCTGGGTGATCTCCAGCAGCGTGCCCGCGCCCGCCGCGCGGACCGCTCCCGCCAGGGTCCCGTCGAGGTCGCCACTGAGCCTGACCCGCATCAGGCCCGTGCGCTCGTCCTGGTGGTCCCGGTGCATCCGGACGACGATCCGGAACGGCAGCCGGGACCGGCAAACCAGCTCGGCGGTGTCGTCGTCCACGCGGCGCACCGCGCGGACGTCCGACCACCACCGCGGGTAGCCGGCGAGGTCGGTGACCACGTCGAACACCCGCCCGGGCGCCGTCCGGGGCAGCAGCCACGTGCTGCGGAACCGGTACTGCGCGCCCGTCACGTCACACCTGGGCCGAGACCAGCTTCCGGCCGTCCACCGTGACGATGTCGACCGACTTCACGTCGTCCGGGGCGACCAGCGCCGACCCGTCGAGCGAGAAGCCCTGGCTCTCCCACTTCTCGGACACCTGCCAACTGCCCGCCGTCACCGCCTGGCCGTTCTTGGTCGTGACCTGCAGCAGGCACTTCTCGCCCGCGTGCACGCCCTTCACGGCCACGTTCACGCGGACCCAGCCCTGGAACGGGCTGACCGACGCGGCCAGCTGCACCCCGGTCGTGGGGTCCCGGCCTTCGACGTTCTTCGTGCCGGGGACCTCCGTCGGCGGCACGGGCAGCGCGACGTCGGGACCGGTCGAGCCGGTCTGCCGTCCCACCAGGATCCCGCCACCGAGGGCGGCCACCACCAGCACCGCCGCCGCGACCAGGGCGAGGCCCCGGCGGGACGAGCGGGGCGGGGCCACGCGCTCTTCCTCGTCGCGCACCCGGCGCAGGGTCTTCTGCAGCAGCAGGTCCCCGCCCTCGGGCGGCCCTTCGAGGAACGCCTCGGGCGGCACCTCGTCGAGCGAGTCGCGCAGGGCCACGAGCTCGTTCAGGTCGAACCGGCACTGCGCGCAGGTCTGCAGGTGCCGCCGCTCGAAGTCGGCTGCTTCGTTGGGATCGAGCGCGCCGAGGGCGTACGCGCCGAGCTGCGTGTGACTCTCGTCCACCGAGTTCATCGCGCCACCTCCGTTCCGCTCGAAATCATCGCTGCTCTGAGTGCTCTTAGTGCGTAGTACGACCTTGATTTCACGGTACCCGGTGCGACGCCCAGTGTTCTCGCCGCTTCGGCCACCGTCCGTCCCCGGTAGTAGATCTCCACCAGGACCTCTCGATGCTCGTTGGACAGCCCGTCCATCGCCCCGAGCACGGTCATCGAGTCGACCACGCCCTGGGCGTGATCGCGCTCGACGGCCGGGGTCGGCACGCCTTCGGCCGGTTCGGCCACCTCTTGTGGCCGGGCCGCCCGGGCCCGTGCCCGGTCGGTGACCAGGTTGCGCGCGACGGTCAGCAACCAGCCGCGCACCGAGCCTTTCCCGTCGTTCTGCAAGTCGTCCGCGTGTTTCCACGCACGGACGAGCGTCTCCTGGACCACGTCCTCGGCTGCCGCTCTGTCCCCGGTCAGCCTCGTCGCGTAGGCCAGCAGGCTTCGCCCGTGTTCGGCGTACAGCTGCCGAATCAGGTCTTCGCCTTTGGCCTTCTTAGGCCGCCTGCCTCCTATGGCCACCCTCGTCCTCCCGACGGTGTTCTGAGTCGGCGAGGACAGTACTGCAACCCTCAGCTCCACCGGCGGTGCGTGCGCCGAGCGCAGCGCGACCATGGTGTTCATCGGCTGCCCGTCCTTCCTCGTTCTGCCCGGAAACCCGTCGTCCGTCAGGACCCTGCCCCGCCGGCCTTGCCGCCCGCGGTGATCTTGCTGCCGTCCGGGGCGATGGCGAACCACGTGCCGTTGGCGCCCTGGCCGTTCATGTCGCCCGCCGCCTTGTCGCCCGCGAACTCGTACAGCGGCCAGCCGTTGAGCGTGATCTGCTTGCTGCCGTCCTTGCGGGTCGCGGTGCCCACCTGGGTGTCCTGGATGCCCTTGAGCATCGGCGTTGCCACCCCGGCCAGCATCGGCAGCCAGGACTTCGTGCAGTCGCCTTCGCAGTTCGACGTCGGCGGCTGGGACAGGTCCTTGTCGAAGCGGTAGAGCGTCTTGCCGTCGGCGTCGGTGACCACCGCGCCGACGCCGTTGACCATGCCGACCTGGAGCATCTTGTGCCCCGGCTCACCGTGGGCCGGCCCTTGGGCGCCGCTGGCCATGTCACCACAGGCGGACAACGAGGCGGCGGCGAACAGCGCCGCCGCAGCGGCGACCACTGGCCGGATACGGTTCATGACGTTCTCTCCTCGGTGAGGGCGGCTCCGCCGTCCGGCGGACCTCGTTACCCAGGACACGGCGGCAGGCGCGAAACGGTTCAGCCGGGTTTTCGGGCCGTTCGGTGCCGGTTCGCCGCCGGATTGGTGTGTCCCGGTGATCGGCACGATCTTGTCGCCGTGCGGGCGGGTTCCTAAGCTGATCACGTCCGCACCGCCGCCCCCGCTCGTGCCGGGAGGCCGTCGTGCCCGTCAAACACCTCGCCGTGGTGGCCCTGGTGGCCACGGGCTGTTCCGCGGCTCCCCCGCCGGCCTTCACGGCCTCGCTGACGTCGCCAACGGACGTGGTGCTGACGTGGCCGGACGACGACGCCGGGCACCGCGTCGAATACGCGAACGACCCGGCCGGGCCGTGGACGACGCTGCGCTTCCTCGCCCCGCACGTGACGAGCTACCACCACCCGGACCTGATCCCGGAGACGCAGTTCCACTACCGGCTGCAGCCGTTCACCGGCCCGGTCTCGACGGACCTGCACACGGCGACCGCGGCCGGCACGGTGACGTTCACCTGGACCGACCGCACGCCGGACGAGGACGGCTTCCTGCTGGAGATGCGGCGGCCGGGCGCGCCGGACTTCGACCCGGTCGAGGTCACCGATCCCGGCGTGACGACGTGCGCGCTGTCGCTGCTCCCCGGCGAGGAGGGGTCGGCCTACCGGCTCCGGGCGCTGCACTACGGCCCGCTCTCCCCCGTGGTCCACCAGACCACGGGGAAGGAGCGGTAGCCGCTAGAGGACCGTCTTCAGGAACTGGCCGGTGTAGCTCTCCTCGACGTCGGCCACGTACTCGGGGGTGCCCTCGGCGACCACCGTGCCACCACCCGAGCCGCCCTCGGGGCCCATGTCGATGATCCAGTCGGAGGTCTTGATCACGTCGAGGTTGTGCTCGATCACGATCACCGAGTTGCCCTTGTCGACCAGGCCGTTGATCACGCCGATCAGCTTGTTGATGTCCTCGAAGTGCAGACCCGTCGTCGGCTCGTCGAGGATGTACACCGTCTTGCCGGTCGAGCGCTTCTGCAGCTCGCTGGCCAGCTTGACGCGCTGCGCCTCACCGCCGGACAGCGTCGGCGCCGGCTGGCCGAGCCGGACGTAGCCGAGGCCGACGTCCACCAGCGTCTGCAGGTGGCGGTGGATGGCCTTGATCGGCTCGAAGAACTCCGCGGCCTCCTCGATGGGCATGTCGAGCACGTCCGAGACCGTCTTGCCCTTATAGTGCACCTCCAGGGTCTCCCGGTTGTACCGGGCGCCCTTGCAGACCTCGCACGGGACGTAGACGTCCGGCAGGAAGTTCATCTCGATCTTGATCGTGCCGTCGCCCGCGCACGCCTCGCAGCGGCCGCCCTTGACGTTGAACGAGAACCGGCCCTGCTGGTAGCCGCGGACCTTCGCCTCGGTGGTCGCCGCGAACAGCTTGCGGACGTGGTCCCAGACACCCGTGTAGGTGGCCGGGTTGGACCGCGGGGTCCGCCCGATCGGCGACTGGTCGACCCGCACCAGCTTGTCGACGTTGTTCAGGCCGTTCACCCGGGTGTGGCGGCCCGGCACCTGGCGGGCGCCGTTGAGCTTGTTCGCCAGCACGGTCGCAAGGATGTCGTTGACCAGCGTCGACTTGCCCGAGCCCGAGACGCCGGTGACCGAGACCAGGCAGCCGAGCGGGAACGAGACGTCCAGCCCGCGCAGGTTGTGCTCCCGCGCGCCGACGACGGTCAGCTGCCGCTTCTTGTCGACCGGCCGCCGGATGGCAGGCACCTCGATCTTGCGGCGGCCGGACAGGTACTGCCCGGTCAGCGACTCCTTGCTCTTGAGCAGCTTCTTGTACGGTCCACTGTGGACGATGTGGCCGCCGTGCTCCCCCGCGCCCGGGCCGATGTCGACCACCCAGTCGCTGGAGCGGATGGTGTCCTCGTCGTGCTCGACGACGATCAGCGTGTTGCCGAGGTTCCGCAGCCGGGTGAGCGTCTCGATCAGCCGGTGGTTGTCGCGCTGGTGCAGGCCGATCGACGGCTCGTCCAGCACGTACAGCACGCCGACCAGGCCCGAGCCGATCTGCGTCGCGAGCCGGATGCGCTGCGCTTCACCACCCGAAAGAGTGGCGGACGCGCGGTCGAGCGACAGGTACGTCAGGCCGACGTCCAGCAGGAAGCGCAGGCGGGCCTGGATCTCCTTGAGCACCGCGCCGGCGATCATCGCCTCGCGCTGCCCCAGCTCCAGCTCGTCGAGGAACTGCGACGCCTCCGCGATGGACAGCGCGCAGACCTCGGCGATCGACATGTCGCCGCGGGTCTTGTGCGCCAGCGTCACCGCGAGGATCTCCGGCTTGAGCCGGGTGCCCTGGCAGGCGGGGCACGGCACCTCGCGCATGTAGCCCTCGTACCGCTCGCGCATGTACTCGGACTCGGTCTGCTCCTGGCGCCGCTCGAGGAACGGGATGACGCCCTCGAAGTTCGCGTAGTACGAGCGCTGGCGGCCGTAGCGGTTCTTGTAGCGGACGTGGACCTGCTCGTCGACGCCGTGCAGCACCGCCTTCTGGGCGCGCGCCGGCAGCCGCCGCCACGGCGTGTCCATGCGGAAGCCGATGGTCTCCGAGAGCGACTCGAGCAGCCGGACGAAGTAGTCCGCGCTCTGCCCGCCCGACCACGGCGCGATGGCGCCCTCGGCCAGCGACAGCTCGTCGTCCGGGACCACCAGCTCCGGGTCGACCTCCTTGCGGATGCCGATGCCGGTGCACTCGGGGCAGGCGCCGTAGGGCGAGTTGAAGGAGAACGAGCGGGGCTCGAGGTCCTCGATGGCCAGGGGGTGGCCGTTCGGGCAGGCCAGGTTCTCGGAGAAGCCGCGGATCCGGTGCGGGTCGTTGTCCGGCAGGTCGACGAACTCGAGCTCGATCAGCCCGTCGGCCAGCCGCAGCGCCGTCTCGACCGAGTCGGTGAGCCGCTGCCGCGAGGCCGCCTTCACCGTCAGGCGGTCGATGACCACGCCGATCTGGTGCTTCTCCTGCTTCTTCAGCTTCGGCGGGTCGGTGAGGGCGTGGACCGTGCCGTCGACGACCACGCGCGCGTAGCCCTGCTGCTGCAGGTTCTCGAACAGGTCGACGTACTCGCCCTTGCGGCCGCGGACCACCGGGGCGAGCACCTGGAACCGGGTGCCCTCCTCCATGGCGAGCACCTGGTCGACGATCTGCTGCGGGGTCTGCTTGCTGATCGGCTCGCCGCACGTGGGGCAGTGCGCCTTGCCGGCGCGGGCGTAGAGCAGGCGCAGGTAGTCGTAGACCTCGGTGATCGTGCCCACGGTGGAGCGCGGGTTGCGCGAGGTGGACTTCTGGTCGATCGACACCGCGGGCGAAAGGCCCTCGATGAAGTCGACGTCCGGCTTGTCCATCTGCCCGAGGAACTGCCGGGCGTACGCCGAGAGCGACTCGACGTAGCGGCGCTGCCCTTCGGCGAAGATGGTGTCGAAGGCGAGGCTCGACTTCCCGGACCCGGACAGGCCGGTGAACACGATCAGGCTGTCGCGGGGCAGGTCGAGATCCACGCCGCGGAGGTTGTGTTCGCGGGCGCCGCGAACAACGAGGCGATCAGCCACGCCAGGGTCCTCTCAATGTCTTCTTCAGTGCGGTCGCCGACCCGGTTTCAGGGTGCACGGGTGGCCTCGATCCATGCTACGAGCCACCACCGACAAAAACGGGTTCCGCGTCCTTGACCTGCGGTTCTTCGGGCTTTCGACGTCTGGTGAGCCACCGGTGGGCCGGGCGTTCGACCCCCGCGGTGACCGCCCAGCCGGCCAGCACGGCGGCGCCGACGACGACGGGAAGCCGCAGCCAGCCGGGGAGGCCCAGGTCGAGCAGAGCGCGGGCCAGGACATAGCCCAGTTCCTGGTGCACCAGGTAAAGACCATACGAGATGCCCGCGAGCCAGGTGACGGCCGGGGCGATCCGCGCCAGCCCGGGGAACCGCCAGTCCGGGCCGCGGGCGGCCAGGCAGACCAGGAGCAGGAGCAGGGCGAACCCGATCGTGGACGGCCAGCGCTGCGCGTCCTGCGGCAGGGCGACGTGGAACGGGAACACCTGCAGGTCCTGCGCCGTGACGGCGGCCACCACGAAGAGCGCGATGTGCCAGGTCTTCAGCCGCCGCTGCGCCCACAGCCAGATCGCGACGCCGATGGCGAAGACGTGCAGCCGGTGCAGGCCCAGGCCGTAGTAGAAGGTCTCGACAACCGGGCTCGCCGTGCCCGGCGGGAAGACGAGGAAGCGCAGCGCGAGCGGGACCAGGATCAGCGCCCACAGCAGGGCGACGGTCAGCCGGTGGGTGCGCCACGACCGCGGCCACAGCAGGGCGGCGCCGGTGAAGGCGAGCAGCTGCACCGGCAGCGTCCAGTAGGAGCCGTCCAGGTAGTAGAACGTCTCCGACCGGATGCCCCACTCCTGCACCATGCCGAGGTTGGCGATCAGGTCCAGCCAGGTCGGGATGTACCACGGCGACGGGTCCGTCGGCGGCCCCTGCGGCACGCCGAAGAGGAACCCGGTGACGCCGGGCGGGTACGGCAGGCCGCTGAAGGAGATGGCGGCCCAGCGCGTCACGACGTACGTCAGCAGGACGGCGACCAGGTACGCCGGCACGAGCCGCGCGACGCGGTTCCACAGCCACCGGCGCGGATTGCCCTTCCGGAGGCTGGCACAAACGAAGAAGGCGGAGATCACCAGCAGGATCGCGGCGCCGAACTGCGCTGTCACCCGCACGGGGTACCCCGTGAGTTCCGGGTGCAGCAGCGCGCCCTGGTGGGTGACGTGCCCGAGGACGACGGCGAGGACGGCGACGACCCGGAGGAGGTCCCAGCTGATCCGGCGCGGCGTCGGGGAGGTGGGCACGGGCGTCCTGAGGTCGGGGCTGGCGGGGTTCGCGCCCGAGCCTACGTGGCGGCCCGGCCGCCCGCCTGTGCGGGTGGAACCGCTTGGAGCGAAACGACTACCGTGTGCACGGTGAACATCGTGGACACCTACACCGGGCACGTCGACCCGGGCGGCGACGCCACCCGCCGCACCCTGGACGCGCTCACCATCACCAAGCTGTCCGTCGGCCCGATGGACAACAACGCGTACCTGCTGGTGTGCCGGTCGTCGAACGAGGCGCTGCTGATCGACGCGGCCAGTGACCCGGACCGCATTTCCGACCTGATCGGCCACGGCCCGGACCGGCCTTCTTTGAAGACGGTGGTGACGACCCACCAGCACCAGGACCACTGGCAGGCACTGGGCGCGGTGGCGGGAGCGAACGGCGCGAACACGGCGGCGCACCCGCTGGACGCTTCGCCGCTGCCGGTGCCGCCGGACTTCCTGGTCGAGCACGGGGACACGCTGAAGGTGGGCGAGGTCACGTTGTCGGTGATCCACCTGCGCGGGCACACGCCGGGGTCGATCGCGCTGCTGTACCGGGATCCGGCCGGGCACCCGCACCTGTTCACCGGGGACTCGCTGTTCCCGGGCGGGGTGGGGAAGACGTCGTCGCCGGAGAACTTCACGTCGTTGCTGGACGACGTGGAGACGCGGATCTTCGGGGAGCTGCCGGACGAGACGTGGTTCTACCCGGGGCACGGGGACGATTCGACGCTCGGTGCGGAGCGTCCGAAGCTGACGGAGTGGCGCGAGCGCGGCTGGTGAGCTCGGGTGGGCTGCCCACCAGGTGCAGCCCACCCGAGGGAAACTTCGTCAAGGGGGCGGGCTTGGATTTCCGGCAGGCGATGGTGGACTTCGGCACCGAAGTACACCTGGACGGGCAGAGCGACGATGCCCTGGTGAGACGCATCCGGAAGCAGAAGGGCTTCCGTGCGCCGCGCAAGAGCCTGTCCTCCGTGCCCGATCTCGCAACTGGTGTTCGCCTGCGCCCGATCGAAGCGCTCCACCAGCTTTCCTTCGTGACACGACCGCGGTACCAAGATGATCTGCTCGACGCGTACCTGTACTGGGGACTACTGCGCTACCTGGGCTTCTTCGCTCTTGATCACTCGGTGCCCCACATGCCCCGGCTCGGCTTGAGCGAGGCAGGCCGCCGAGTCACGGGGAACCTGCGCCGGGTCGCCTCCGAGGAAATGGGGATCGCCTTCGGGGTTGCCTTGGCCTGCCGTTGGTTCGGGCAGACCGGCGCCGGCGCCCCGCCCGTCGCGGTCGACGTCGATGTCGCACTCGATGACGGCCGCGTCTTCGGCGCGAGCGCACCGGTGCGGCGCGTGGCCAGCCGACGTCCCGACTACGTCCTCCTCGCTCCCGCCCCCGGCTCGCGCAACAGATATCGGTTCCGGGTCCTTGAGTGCAAAGGCACGAAGACCCCCGGCTACGCCGAGCCCCAGCTGGCCGGCGCGGTGGCGCAACTCGACGGTGTGGCGGTCGGCAAATGGGTCCCACACGGCCTGGCGACTTCGGTGATCACTTCCGAGACCGAAACCTGCTATCGCGCCGTGGGCACCGTCGACGACACGGAACCGTCCTACGAGGTCACCCCGGAGATGATCGAGCGAGCCCGCGACTTCCGGTTCGAGGCCGAGCGGCCCGAGGTACTGGGAGCCGAGATCGCCGGCGCGACGGTGCGGGCGTCCTGGGCGATGCTCGCCGATTTCGGCGGCAACCTCGACGCACTCCGGATTTGGGCGCCCGAAGCGATGCTCGGCCGGACGAACCGTCGCCGACGGGTGCGCACGACCTTCGATACCCCGCTCGGCAGGGCAAACGGCACGAGCACCACCTTCGAATTCGACCGTGAGCGGCTCACCGTCAGGTACGGCGTCGACGCACTGGTCGATGACCGGCTCGGCGAACGATCCGCCGCGGGGGTCACAGAAGCGCAGCAGGCGTTCGCCGGCCGCCTCGAGGAGTCCGAAGCCCAGGTCGCGGTGCCCGAACCACCGACGGTCTACTCCGCGACGGCAGACGGCTCGATCTTTTCGTTGACCCTCGATCGGCGCCGCTGACACGTTCGGAGCAGCCGCATAACGCTTGAAGCGTCAAAACCCGCCCCAGGGCAACTCACCGGACGAACCGGGCGTCACCAGCAAACCCAGCGCTGGGACTTCCATCGGTTCATTCCGCCAGGAGGTCCACCATGTCCAAAATCCTCAGACGTGCGCTCGCCGCCGTCGTGCTGCTGCTCGCCGGGACGCTCGCCGCCGCGGGGCCGGCTCAGGCCGAGCCCGCCACGCCCGCCCTGGTCGACATCCGGACCGGGCTCAACGCCGGGTTCGACCGGATCGTGCTCGACCTTTCGGCCGGGCCCGTGCCCACCCTGGTCAACTACCAGCTCGTCGACGAGCTCACCGCCGACCCGACCGGGGACATCGTGTGGCTCACCGGCGAGTACTTCATCAACGTTTCCGCCTTCCCGCTCGTCGCGCACGACGCGAACGGGAACCCCACCTACACCGGGCCGTCGAAGTTCCGGACCCGGAACCTCGCCAACGTCATGGCCATCGCCCTCACCGGTGACTTCGAGGCGCAGACCTCGATCGGGATCGGGGTGCGGTCGCGGACCGCGGTGAAGGTCTTCACCCTCACCGGGCCCAACCGCGTCGTCATCGACGTCGCCCACTGAACCGCAGGCGGGGAGTCACCCGCGCTCGTACGGGATCTTCTCCCCCGCCTCGACGGCGAACGGCAGGTGGTTGCCCGCCGGCGGCAGCGGGCAGGTCGCGAAGTCCGTGAACGCGCACGGCAGGTTCACCGCGCGGTTGAAGTCCAGCGTCACCGAGCCGTCCGCGCCGGGCGCGCCGACCGGCAGCGACCGGTTGGCCGCGTACGTCGTCACGCCGCTCGTCCCGTCGGTGAAGAGGATGCTGAAGCCACCGTCCTTGCCGTTGAACGCGGTCAGCGTGTGCTCGGCGCCATCGTGGGAGAAGCGGACCACGCCGGGCGCCGTGTAGACGTGGCTCAGGCCTTCCACGACCGCGCCGACCGTCGTGGGCCGCGGCGAGTCGAACGGCTCGAACCGGCCGGACAGCACCCAGGACGGCGACGGCTCGTACGCCGGGACACCGCGGAACTCGCGCAGCACCTCGGCCTTGGGGTCGTGGACGCGGATCAGGTACCCGGACCGGCGGGCGACCTCGATCTCGACGTCACCGGCCAGCACCCGGGTGCCCGCGCCGCTGTTCACCAGCTCGAACCGCCGGACGCCGGTGAGCGGTTCCCCTTCGTGGGCCAGCGAGGCACCGGCCGGGTCGACGTACGCCGCGTCGGCGTCCTGCCACCAGCGCCCCGGGATGCCGGGGTACTCGCGCGGGGTGCCGGTCAGCCAGTCCAGCGAAACCAGCGCCAGCCAGCCGTGCGGCTCGGCCAGGTCGGTCTCGCGCCGGGCCTTCCAGTCCTGCCAGTCCTGGGTGAACGTGCTCATCGCGGGCCCCTTTTCCGTCGGCTACGACCATGCCAACCCGGTGCTCGCGCCGCTATTCCGCGTCCCAGTATCCGGACGTCTCAGCCTTCCCGCGGCTCGAACGACCACTGCAGCCCGTAGCTGAGGCCCTGGTGCAGGTCGTGGAACTCGAGGCCGACCTCGCCGACCCGGTTGACGGTCAGCGCGTCGCCCGAATCGACGCCGTCGTCGACCACCCGGCCCGGTACGCCGTTGAGCCGCCACACCCGCGACGGCGGTGCGGCGCGGTCGAACCGGACCCGCACGCAGAACTCCTCGCAGCGGCGCAGCGGCGTCATGACGTAGTACGGCCGCAGTTCCGTGCGCCTCGGCGTGAAGCGGATGCCGTAGTCGTGGCGCTGGCCGAGCCGCAGCGGGTTCGGCAGCCGCATGACGAACTGCGCGTGGCTCGCCGACACCTGGCGCGCTTCGACGATTTCACCGCCGAACAACGCGTCCGCGGTGATGTCGGGCACCGGGTCGCTGCCCGGTTCGGCCGGCACGCTGAACGGCAGGACCAGCTCGTCGAGCTCGTCGACCTCGGCGACGATCCGGCGCTCCTCGTGCAGTTCCGGCGGGACGCGGTCGAGCCGGAGCATCGCCTTCATCGACTCGACGTACCAGCCGGCCAGCGGGTGCAGGTCGCCGCGGGGTGCGGGCGCGCCGAGCTGCTCGTCGAGCCGGCGGAACGCCAGGTCGATCCGGCGGCGGGCGGTGCGCGGGTCGCGGTCGAGGACGCTGGCCAGCCACGAGATCCGCCGGTCGAGGAACTCCCCGGCGGCCTCTTCGTGCAGGCCCAGCGCCGCGAGCGCGGCGAGCTTGAGGTCCGGCGGCAGCCGCCCGCACAGTTCGGTGAGCCGCAGCACGAGCTTCTGGCGCGCGGCGGCGGGCTGGTCGGTTTCGGTGATCGCGCACGCCGCCCGCAGGCAGGGGCCGATCCGCTGGTGCAGATCCGCGGCGTCGAGGCCGCGGCCGCGGCGCAGTTCGTTCAGCTCGCGCACGAACGGGGAGGCGTGCTCGTCCGTCGTCCCACCCCCTCGTCCCCGCGCGGCAGTTTTTCCCACGTTACCAGTTCCCGTTCTCCGAAAGCAGGACAAATCACGGACGCCGGCATTCGGCAATACCCGGCCGGCCGACCCCCCACGAGCCGGCCGGCCGGGTCGCACCGCGGGTCAGTTCACCCCGAAGATCAGGGCCCAGATCGAGTGGCTCTCCATCAGACACACCTCCTCATCGCTGTACCCAGGCCGAGGCGGAAAGCGGCGCGGAGCCGTGCAACGCCGGAGCTGCCGGTTCCGCCGCACTTCCGGCGGCCACCGCAAAACCCGCGACGGCGCCGACCAGGAACGCGGCGAAGACCGATTTCACCAGGGTCAGAATCTTGCAGTAGACGTTCACGGCACGGGCTCCCCGACCTCGCTCGAAATGAAATCCGGCCGGTGGCATCGCATTCTTTTCCGGCCGGATTCCAGGATCACCGGGCGGCGGCGTCCGTCAGAGGCCTGCTGTCACGCGTCTTGTGTGCCATTTGGCTCAGAGTGGGCGAAGGCGCGCAGGACGCGCAGCTCGCGGATGAGGAAGCGGCGACGGCCGGTCTCGACGATCCCGCGCTCCCGCAGCACGCGCAGTGCCCGTGCGACGGTACGCCGGGCCGCGCCGATCTGCGTGGCGATGTCCTCCTGCGAGAGCGCGTCGACGACGACCCCCTCCGGCACGGTCCGGCCGCGCTCCTCGGCCAGCCGGACCAGTACCGCCGCGACCCGGCGGCTGACGTCGAATCCGGCCGCGTCGAGCCGCGCGGACTCGGCGTTGCGGAGCCGGGCCGCGACCGTCTTGATCGTCGCGACGGCGATCGCGGGCCGGGCGTGCAGGACCTCGACGAACTGCGCGCCGGTCAGCTGGAAGGCCGTGCACGGCTCGATCGCGCGCACCGACGCCGACCGCGGCCGCCCGGTGACCGCGGCGAGGTCGCCCAGCACCTCGCCCGGGCCGCGCAGGCCGAAGAGCAGCTCCCGGCCGTCCTCGACGATCGCGGAGACGCGCACCCAGCCGGAGACCAGCACGTGCACGTGGTCGGACGGGTCGCCCTCCATCAGCACGTAGGCGTTCGCGCGGAACCGGCGGCGGGTGCCGCGAGCCAGCAGGTACTCGCGGTCCGCGTCGGCGAGGTACGCCAAGAGCGCCCCGTCCGCATTGTCGTCGTGCCCGCCCATGGCTCCCCTCCGGAGGTTCACCGTAACCCGGCGTGGCAGCGTTCGGCGAGGGGCACGACCGGTAGGGTCGCCGCGTGGACGTGGAGATCTACACCGACGGCGCGTGCAGCGGGAACCCCGGACCGGGCGGCTGGGGCGCGGTGCTGCGCTACGGCAGGCACGAGCGCGAGCTGTACGGCGGCGAAGCCACGCCGACGACGAACAACCGCATGGAGCTGACGGCGCCGATCCGCGCGCTGGAGAGCCTGACCCGGCCGTCGCAGGTGCGGGTGTACACGGACAGCACGTACGTGCGCAACGGCATCACGCAGTGGCTGCCCCGCTGGAAGAGCAACGGCTGGCAGACGGCGGCGCGCGCACCGGTGAAGAACGCGGACCTCTGGCAGCGCCTCGACGCGGCGATCGGCGGCCACACGGTCGAGTGGCTGTGGGTGAAGGGGCACGCGGGCCACCCGGAGAACGAGCGAGCCGACCGGCTCGCGGTGCGGGGTGCGCAGGAGGCCCGGGAGAGCGGGAAACCGGTCAACGCCGGTTAGTCCGGTGTGGACGGTCGCCCGGCCTCCCGCGGACCGGGCCCGGCCTGGCAGAATTCCCCGGTGCCTCCCGCCTCGTGCCCGTGTGGCCTCGCCGAGTCCTACGCCGCCTGTTGCGGGCGGTTCCACGACGGCGGGCTCACCGCCCCCACCGCCGAGCTGCTGATGCGGTCGCGGTTCAGCGCCTTCGCCGTCGGCGACACCGGTTACCTGCTGCGCACCTGGCACCCGGACACCCGCCCGCGGCAGCTCCGGCTCGACCCCGGCCAGGAGTGGACGCGGCTGGAGATCCTCGGCCGCACCGGCGGCGGCCTGCTGCACCGGGAAGGCACCGTCGAGTTCCGGGCGCACTACCGCCACCGTGGCCGGGACGGCTTCCTCGAAGAGAACAGCCGCTTCCGGCGTGAGGACGGCCACTGGGTCTATCTCGACGCCGAGGCCTGAACCCGCCCGCTTCGTGCTAAACAAGGCGGCGATGGGAAAACTGACGCGCCGCGCCCGGGCCAAGGCGGACTACCTCGGCTTCGTCGGCGCCCGGGAGTGGCCGCTCGCGGCATCCGGGGCGGGTGTTGCGCTCGGCGTCGTCACCATCCTGCCGAGCGCCGTCGGCGTCGTGCTCTCCGTCGTCGCGCTCGCGCTCGGCGTCGCCACCTTCACCCGGGACCTGCGGCTGCTGCGCCGCCGGTGGGCCGGGTTCGAGTTCACCACCATCGCCGCCCCCTTCCCCACCGCGGAGCTGCCACCGCCGTCCGCCTACCCGGAAGCGGAGTACCTCGCCGTGCCCGCTCGCGGGACGGCGCTGGTCAGCGCCGCCATCGACCGGCACCTGTGGCAGGAGCGGCACACCGTCGACGTCGCCGAGGAGCCCTACCGGCTGCCGCCTTCGCTCAAGGCCACCGCGCCGCACGTGCTGCCGCTGCGGGCGCGCGGCCGGCTGCTGTTCAACGGCCCGATCGTCGGCATGCGCGGCGATCCGCTGCCCGCCGCCGGCGCGCGGCCCGCGCCGATCCGGCTGCACCGGGCCCGGTTCTTCGACGCCGTCTGCTCGAACGAGCTCGCCGCGCTCCGGATCACCCGCACCGACACCGGCGAAGAGTACGACCTGCGCAAGGCCGAGCTCACCGACACCGCCGGCGCCCTCCGGGAGCTGAGCGGCAGCGCGCTGGCCGACCTCGTCGGCGTCTCGACGGTCGCGTTCACCACCGACGGCAAGCTGGTCACCGTGCGGCAGTCGCCGCTCAACTCCGTCAGCGGGCTGCTGCTCGCGCCCTCGGGCAGCGGCTCGCTCGAACCCCGTGACCTGCGCACGCCGGATGGCGGCCCGCGCCGGTTCCTGCACACCGTGGTCCGCGCCGGGATGGAACGCGAACTGTGCGAGGAGAGCGGCCTCACCCCCGGAGACGTCCGCGAGACGAAGGTCGTCGGCTTCGCGCGCTGGATGGAGCGGGGCGCCAAGCCGGAGTTCTTCGGGCTCACCGCGCTGTCGGTGGACAGCGCCGAGGTCGCCCGGCGCCGTCCGGTCAGCGGCGAGCGGCTCTACAGCGCCGGCCTGACGCTCTTCGACGTCGACCTCCCCGCGATCGGCGCCGCGCTGGCCGGCGGTGTCCCGCTCAGCGAGGCACTTCCTCCGCGGCTCTGGGAAGACGGTTCCCTGCCGCTCCTGCTGGCCCTGCGGGCCGCCGCGGCGTGGCAGGCGGCCCGGGTCTGACGAAACGGCCTCTGTTCCCGGCGTGACCGGGCCGCTACGATCGTCGCAATTGTTAGGAAAGTTCCCTAACGATGGTCCGCTGTCCCCCGCCGCCGTGGGTGCCTAGGAGGCGCGCTAGTGAGCTATCGGCAGAGAAGAACCCGGACTCTCCTCGCGGCGGCCGTGCTGGCCGTCGCCGTGACCGGGGCGACCGTCCCGGCCGCGACCGGGCAGGAACCGGTGCGAGCGGTCGTGGCGGCCGCGGCACCGGCCACCGCCGTCCCCGGCTTCCTGATCCAGACGTCCGCGCAGGTCAGCGACGACTCCGCGGTCTCCAAGCCCGGTTACAACACCTCCGGCTGGTACCCGGTCGGCCCGCGCTCGACCGTCTACGCGGGGCTGCTGGCCAACGGCAAGTACGCCGACCCGTTCTACTCGACGAACATGAAGAACGTGCCCACCGCGGACTTCGGCGTCCCGTGGTGGTACCGCACGGACCTCACCGTCGCCGACCCCACCCAGCGCACCTACCTGGACTTCAGCGGGGTGCTGTCGAAGGCCGACGTCTGGGTCAACGGCACGCGCGTCGCCGACAAGACGCAGGTCAACGGCGCCTACACCCGCCACGACCTGGACATCACCGCGCTGGTGAAGGCCGGCACGAACAGCGTCGCGTTCAAGGTCTACCCGAACGACCCGAACAAGGACCTGTCGATGGGCTGGATCGACTGGGCGCAGACCCCGCCGGACCAGAACATGGGCATCGTGCGGGACGTCCTCGTGCGGCGCAGCGGCCCGGTGGCGCTGCGCGGCGGCCACGTCGTCACGAAGCTGACCGGGACCTCGCACGCCGACCTGACCGTGAAGGCCGACGTCCGCAACGACTCCGCGAGCGCGGTGAGCACGACGGTCTCGGGCACGGTCGCCGGCCGCGCGATCAGCCAGACGGTCTCACTGGCGGCCAAAGAAAAGAAGACCGTGACGTTCCCGGTGGTCGGGATCGACAACCCGCAGGTGTGGTGGCCGGCCGGGATGGGCGGGCAGCCGCTCTACGACCTCGACCTGACCGCGAGCGTCGGCGGCACGGCGTCGGACACCTCGCACTCCAGCTTCGGCGTGCGCACGGTGACCGCGGCCAAGAACTCCAGCGGCGGCCGGTCCTACACGATCAACGGGCGCCCGCTGCTGATCAAGGGCGGCGGCTACTCGCCGGACCTGTTCCTGCGCTGGAACGCGCAGTACGCGGCCGACAAGCTGGCCTACGTCAAGGACCTCGGGCTCAACACCGTGCGCCTGGAAGGGCACATCGAGCCGGACGAGTTCTTCGACCTCGCCGACCGGATGGGCGTGCTGACCCTGCCCGGCTGGGAGTGCTGCGACAAGTGGGAGGGCCAGGTCAACGGGGACGAGAAGGGCGACCCCTGGACGTCGGCGGACTACCCGGTCGCCAAGGCGTCGATGACCGCCGAGGCCGAGCGGCTGCGCGACCACCCGAGCGTCATCTCGTTCCTGATCGGCAGCGACTTCGCCCCCGACGCGACGATCGAGAAGAACTACCTCGACGCGCTGTCCGCCGCGGACTGGGCGACGCCGGTGGTCCCGGCCGCGTCGGCGAAGTCGTCGCCGCAGCTGGGGTCGTCCGGGATGAAGATGAACGGGCCGTACGACTACGTCCCGCCGAACTACTGGTACGACAAGGCGCACAGCGACCTCGGCGGCGCGTGGAGCTTCAACTCCGAGACCAGCGCCGGGCCGGACATCCCGACGATGGACACGCTCAAGCGGATGATGTCGGCCGGCGAGCTGGACACGATGTGGAAGAACCCGTCGGCCGCGCAGTACCACCGGTCGTCGTCCTCGACCTTCGCCAACCTGAAGCTCTTCGGCAACGCGCTGACCGCCCGGTACGGCAAGCCGTCGAGCCTGGACGACTTCGTCCGGAAGGCGCAGCTGGCGCAGTACGAGAACGTCCGCGCCGAGTTCGAGTCCCACTCGCGCAACTTCAGCGACGGCTCGAACCCGGCCACCGGGATCATCTACTGGATGCTCAACAGCGGCTGGACGTCGCTGCACTGGCAGCTGTTCGACGCCTACCTCGACCAGAACGGCTCGTACTTCGGGGCCAAGAAGGCGAACGAGCCGCTGCACATCCAGTACTCGTACGACACGAAGTCGGTCGTGGTCGTGAACCACAACCACGACGCGGCGTCCGGCCTGACCGCCCGCGTGCAGCTGTTCAACCTGGACGGGACGGCGAAGTTCGACCAGACCAAGGCCGTTTCGGTGGGCGGTGACGGTGCCAAGACGACGGCGCTGACCATCGGTTCGGTGAGCGGGCTGTCGACGACGTACCTGGCGAAGCTGGTCCTGACGGATTCGTCGGGCAAGGAGGTCAGTCGGAACGTGTACTGGCTGTCCACCAAGGCCGACACCCTGGACTGGGGCAACAGCGACTGGTACTACACGCCGCAGTCGGCGTACGCGGACCTTTCGGGGCTGAACTCGCTGGGTTCGGTCACGCTCGGGTCGTCCGCGACCTCGGTGGCCAACGCCGACGGCACCACGACCACCAAGGTGACGCTGACGAACCCGGCGTCCGGCAAGGTGCCGGCGTTCTTCGTCGACGCGCACGTGGTCGGCGCGGCGGGTGCGCCGGTGCTCCCGGTGCGGTGGACCGACAACCAGGTCACCCTCTGGCCGGGCGAGTCGGCGACGCTGACGGCGACGTACCGGACCGCGGACCTGCACGGGGCGGCGCCGTCGGTGCGGGTCTCCGGCTGGAACACCGGGACGAAGACGATCCCGGCGGACGGCTCGACCGGCCCCGGCCCGGGCGATCCGGCGGACTACCAGGCCGAGGACGCGACGATCACGAACGGCGTCGCGGAGGCCAACCACGCCGGGTTCACCGGAACCGGGTTCGTCAACTACGACAACGCGGCCGGCAGCGCGGTGGAGTTCACCGTGAACGCGGCCGCGGCGGGCAGCGCGAACGTCGTCCTGCGGTTCGCCAACGGCACCACGGCGAACCGCCCGATGGACATCACGGTCAACGGCACGAAGGTGGCCTCGGCCGTGGCGTTCGGCGGCACGGGCAACTGGGACACGTGGCAGACGGTCACGCTGCCGGTCTCCCTGACCGCCGGGACGAACAGGATCAAGGCGACGGCGACGACCGCCAACGGCGGCCCGAACCTCGACAAGATCACCGTCTAGCCCTGGGCCGGGGCGGTTCCGCGCCGCCCCGGCTCAGTCCCACAGCAGGCGCTGCTCGCGGTCCGGGTCGGACACCGTGGTGCTCACGTCGTCGAAGAGGCGCGTGACGCGGTCCTCGGTCGTGTAGCGCGGCCAGCCCGGGTCGCCGCTCGCGATGAACCGGACCCACGCGTCGGACATCTCCGTCGCCACCGCCTGCATCCGCTCCGCCGGGAACGGACGGCCGGCGAAGAGGAACCGCCAGTTGCGGTTCCGGATGTCGTCGAACACCAGCGGCAGGTCGAGCCCGTGCGCCGCGCCGAGCCCCTTGCCGCGCGGGGCGATCCGCCAGTCCAGGCGGTACATCCAGGCCTTCGGCTGCTTCTCGGCGAACCGGATCGCCGGGAGCCACCAGTCCCCCGCGGTCAGCACGCGGTTGCGGACCTGGTCTTCCGGCCAATCGAGTAGGTCGTCATACACCGCGACGGCCTTGTCGATCTCGGCCGCGTCCAGCATCGTCGAGCCGACGCCGAGCAGCTTCGCGCCGCCCGACTGCAGCCAGCTGAACAGGTCCTCCTCGTCCGCCGTCGTGCCGATGAGCAGCGGGACCTCGCGGACGCCGTCCAGTGGCCGGCGCGGGAGCAGCTCGTCGCCGACGACCACGCGGTAGGTCACCTTGGTGCCCGAAACCGCCGAAACCCGTTGCTGCGCTTGGAGGATCTGCGTGACCGGCAGCGTGGCGAGGTCCTCGGGCCGGGCTTCCAGTTCCCGCAGGACGGCGTCGGCGACAGCCGCGCCCTCGGCCGGGGTGTGGACGACCGAGCCGACGCCCGTGCCGCTCTGCACGATCGCCTGGTGGACCAGCCCGCGGGTGGCGGGTACCGCCAGCAGCGTCCCGACGGTCCGGCCGCCGTTGGACTGCCCGGCGAGCGTGACGCGCCCCGGGTCGCCGCCGAACGCGCCGGCGTTGTCCCGCACCCACTCGAGGGCGGCGACCTGGTCGCGCAGGGACAGGTTCGAGTCGGCGACCCCGGGCAGGTGCAGCATCCCGAGCACGCCGAGCCGGTAGGCGACGGTCACGACGACGACCCCTCGCCGCGCGTAGGCGGAGGCGTCGAACTGGTGCGGCGCGCCCATCACGCCGCCGCCACCGTGGATCCACACCAGCACCGGGTACGAGCCGGGCGCGGCCGGCGCGTAGACGTTCAGGTACAGGCAGTCCTCGTCGCCGGTGAAGCCCCGCCCGGTCAGTTCGGGCTGCGGCGCGCGGGGCGCCCAGTTCGTCGCGTCGCGGACACCGGGCCACGGCGGCACCGGCCGGGGCACGCGGAACCGCAGCTCCCCCACCGGCGGCGCGGCGTACGGCACGCCGAGGAACGTCCTGACCCCACCCCGCTCGGACCCGCGCACCGCGCCGGCCGCGATCTCCACCGTCGTCACGCCGCCAGCCTAGGGACGCCGCGGCACCCGGCACAGCGCAGACCGTGTCGTCCGCCCGGGTACGCGTGTCGTCCATCGGGGTACGCGTGTCGTCCAAGCGGCGGCGAGGCTGGCCAGGTGACACCCGCCGCGGTGGGCGGGTAATGATTACCCCGTGCACATAGCGGCAGAGATAGTGGCGCTGGTCGTGACCGTCCTGGTCGTCAGCGCGGTGGCGCGGCGGCTGGACTGGTCCGCCCCGCTGTGCCTGATCGTCGTCGGCGTCGCCGCCTCCTACGTCCCCGGCGTGCCCGAGGTCCACCTCGACCCCGAGGTCGTGCTGCTGGGCCTGCTGCCCCCGCTGCTGTACTCGGCGGCCATCCAGACGTCGCTGGTCGACTTCCGGAAGAACCGCGGGGCGATCGGGCTGATGTCGGTCGGGCTCGTCGTGTTCACCGCGCTCGGCGTCGGCGTGGTCGCCTGGGCGGTGATCCCCGGGCTCCCGCTGGCCGGCGGCATCGCGCTCGGCGCGGTCGTTGCGCCGCCGGACGCGGTCGCCGCCAGCGTCGTGGCCCGGCGGGTCGGGATGCCCCGCAAGCTGATCCGGCTCCTGGAGGGCGAGAGCCTCTTCAACGACGCCGCCGCGCTGGTCGCCCTCCGCACGGCCATCGCCGCGCTGGCCGGGTCGGTCAGCCTCTGGCAGGTCGGCGCGGACTTCTTCCGGGCGGCCATCGGCGGGGCGGTGGTCGGGCTGGTCGTCGGGTTCGCGGCCGCGTTCATCCGCGCCCGGATGGACGAGCCGGTGCTCGACACCGCGCTGTCGTTCGCCGTGCCGTTCATCGCCTACATCCCGGCCGAAGCGATCCACGGCTCCGGTGTGCTCGCGGTGGTGATCGCCGGGCTCATCCTCGGGCACAAGGCGCCGCAGATCCTGTCCGGCTCCACCCGGCTGGCGTCCCGGCTGAACTGGCAGACCATCCAGTTCCTGCTGGAGAACATGGTCTTCCTGCTGATCGGCCTGCAGCTTCGGCGGATCCTCGCCGAGGTCGGCGAGAGCGGCCTGTCGCTGATGACGCTGACCTGGATCTGCGTTGCGGTGCTCGCCGCGACCATCCTCACCCGGGTGCTGTGGATGGCCGGGATCGGCACCGTGAAGCGCGTGAAACGGCGCCTCCTGCCCGGGAAGGTCAAGGCCAAGATCTGGCCGTGGCGCTATTCGGCCGTCATCGCGTGGGCGGGCATGCGCGGGGTGGTGACGCTCGCGGCCGCGTTCGTGCTGCCCGCGGACACGCCGCAGCGAGCCGTGCTGGTGCTCGCGGCGTTCGTCGTCGTGGCGGGCACCCTGGCCGTGCAGGGCATGACGCTGCCCCCGCTGATCCGGAAGCTGCGCCTGCCGCGCCCGGACCCGGCGGAGGACGCCCTGCAGGAGGCGGCCGTCCTGCACGACATGACCCGGGCGGCGCTGGCCAAGCTGGAGGAGATCCGGACGCCCGACGACCCGCCGGAGATCATCCAGCGCCTGCGCGACCGCCTGCAGCACCGCGCCGACTCGGCGTGGGAGCAGCTCGGGCGGCAGAGCGCGCTGGCCGAGACACCGAGCGACGCCTACCGGCGGCTGCGGCTGGAGCTGCTGGAGGTCGAGCGCGACCAGTTCCTCAAGGCCCGCGACAGCGGCAGCGCCGACGACGACGTCCTGCGCAAGGTCCTGGAGCGGCTCGACATCGAGGAGTCCATGCTCGACCGCGACGAAGCGGAGCCCGACACCGAGGGCCGCGAACTGCGCACCCCGGCCGCGACGGCGGGGTCGTGCAAGCACCTGGCCCACGAGTGGGTGGAGAAGGACCCCAGCTCGGCCGACAGCTGCGCCGCCTGCCTCGCCGAGGGCACCACGTGGGTGCACCTGCGGATGTGCCTGAAGTGCGGCAACGTCGCCTGCTGCGACTCCTCGCCGCGCCGGCACGCCACCCAGCACTTCCACGAATCCCGCCATCCGGTCATGCGCAGCTTCGAGCCGGGCGAGACGTGGCGATGGTGTTTCGTGGACAAGCAGCTGGGCTAATGTCGGGGTCATGAGCACCCCGGAGCAGGAGATCGAGTACCGCCAGCACCGTTTCAGCCCGCCCCCGGGCGCGACGGAGATCTTCCTGGTCCGGCACGGCGAATCGGCCCCGGCCCGCGGCGACAACCCCTTCGAGCTGGTCGACGGCCAGGCCGACCCGGACCTCGCGCCGGAGGGCCGTGACCACGCCCAGCGCATCGGCGTCCGGCTCGCCGGGGAGCGGATCGACGCGATCTACGTGACGACGCTGCGCCGCACGGTGCAGACCGCCGCGCCGCTGGCGGAGAAGCTGGGGCTGACCCCGGTCGTCGAGCCGGACCTGCGCGAGATCCACCTGGGCGACTGGGAGAACGGCCTGTTCCGGAAGTACACGGCCGACGGCCACCCGATCGTCGACCGGCTGTGGGCCGAGCAGCGCTGGGACGTGATCCCGGGCGCGGAGTCCGACGAGCGGTTCGGGGCCCGGCTGCGCGGCGCGCTGACCCGCATCGCGGCCGCGCACCCGGACCAGCGCGTCGCGGTGTTCACCCACGGCGGCGTGATCGGCGAGGTGTTCGCCCAGGCGAGCCGCGCGGTGGAGCGGTTCGCGTTCCTCGGCGCCGACAACGGGTCGATCTCGCACCTGGTGCTGCACGGCGAAAACTGGATCGTGCGGCGCTTCAACGACACCGCCCACCTGGCTACGCCGCTCGGCTGAGCTTCCCGGCCGCGACGAACTGCACGGTCACCAGGATCGAGCAGGCTTCCGCGGCCAGCAGCCCGATCAGCACGAGGACCTGCGTCATCCCGGCCTGGAGCGGCCCCGCGCCGCCGAGCAGGACGCCGACGTAGGCACCGGGGAGCGTCACCAGCCCGACCGTGCGGGTCTGGTCGAGCGCCGGGATCAGCGCGTGCCCGGCGGAGGGCCGGCAGATCTCCAGCGCGGCCGGGCGCGGCAGGAACCCCAGTGCCAGCGCGGCTTCGTACTCGCCGTGCCGGGACTCGAGCTCGTCGAGGGCGCGGCGGGCGGCCTGCGACGTCGCGGTCATGGCACCGCCGATCACGATGCCCGCGATCGGCACGACCGCGATCGGGCTCCAGCGGGACGACGCCGGCGCCGAGGACCAGCGCGAGCACCGGGGCGACGCCGGCGGCGATGGCCAGCGCCGTCCACGGGAGGTTCCTGCGGGTACCGACGCGGCGCGCCGACGTCACCGCGGCGATCCCGAACATCAGCAGCACGAAGAGGCCGGTCAGCGGCGCCGAGCGGAGGACGGCGGTGATCACCAGCGACACGGCGGCGAGCTGGGCGACCGCGCGGGCGGCGGCGATCAGCACCGCGCGTCCCCGGCCGAGACCGCCCGCCCGGACGACGGCCGCACCGGCGACGGCGAGCAGGAGCAGGACGGCCGCCAGGGCGGGCCCGAAGGTGATGGCGGCGTTCACGCCGCCGATCCTGCCGCTCAGACGGCGCAGCTGAAGAGGCGCCCCGGCTCGGTCTCGGTCTTCTCGGCGACGACGGCGCCGTCGACGACGATCCGGCAGCGCAGCGCGCCGGGGCCGGGGTTGCGGGCGGCGATGCTGTAGAACTCGGTGCGCCCGGCGGGGCCGACCCGGGTGAACTGCGTGGACCACGGCGTCGCGACCTCGGCCTGCTGGGTCAGCGCCGAGCCCGCGGCGGCGTAGGTGACGTTGCGGGCGCCGTGCGCGCCGAGCAGTTCGTAGACGACGCTGTGGGTGACGGTGCGGACCGCGGCCGGGGCGACCGGCGCGGTGGCGGCCTCGTCCTTGGCCGGGCCGCGCGCGGACCGGGGTACGACGTAGGCGGTCACCGCGAAGGCCGCGGCGAGCACGCCGAGGACGACGACGAAGCTGCCGGCCGACCGAGCCCGCACGGCGCAGTCGCGCCGGTGCCGGGTCGCGGTGGGAACGCCCATGGCGAGGTCTTCTCTCGTCCCGCGCACTCCCGTCGAGTGCGTCGACCTATATCTCGCCGTGACCTGACAGGGCGTTAGCAGCTCTTCGCGGGAAGTTCGATGTTCACCCGGACGGGTGGCTGCCTCGGCGCCGGTTTTTGTCGGACCCGCGGGGGATGATCGGGGTTGTGTACGAGGAGGCGCCGGCGCCGGCGGTGTTGCGGGGCGTGGCGAGGTGCGTGTGGCGATCGGCTTCGGAGGGACCGAAGCGGATCGTCCCGGACGGCTGCGTGGACCTGGTGGTGGGCGACGGCACGGCGTTCGTGGCGGGCCCGGACACGGCGGCGTGGTCTTCGGAGGCGAAGGGGGTGCTGAGCGGCGTGCGGTTCGTGCCGGGCCGGGCGGCGGCGGTGCTGGGCGTGGCGGCGGACGAGCTGCGGGACAGGCGGGTGCCGTTGGGTGAGCTGTGGGGGCGGTCGGTGGCGGAGCGGTTGGCGGAGGGGGTGCTGTCGCCGGTTGCCGCGGTGGCCGGGCGGGTGGTGGACCTACCGCCGCCGGATCCGGCGGTGGCGGAGTTGATCGCGCGGCTGGATGCGGGGGTGGCCCGGGTGGGCGAGGCGGCGGCGGGGCTGGTCCGGCCCGGACTCGGCGAAGCAGCGGCGAGGCTGGCCCGACCCGGACTCGGCGAAGCGGCGGCGGGGTTGGCCCGACCCGGGTTCCGCGAAGCAGCGGCGGGTTCGACCCGGCCCGGGTTCGGCGAAGCAGCGGCGGGGCTGGTCCGGCCCGCGGCGGCCACCGGGGCGGGTGCGGTGAGCGAGCGGCGGCTGCGGCGGCGGTTCGTCCAGGCCGTCGGGTACGGGCCGGCCACCTACCTCCGGGTCAGCCGGTTCCAGCGGGCCGTCGCGCTGGCTCCGCTCGTGCCCGGCCTGGCCGCGCTGGCCGCCGGCGCGGGGTACGCCGATCAAGCGCACCTCAGCCGGGACTGCCGGGCGCTGACCGGCCTCACGCCGCGCCGCTACTTCGGTGCACTCTCCACTATGGACGTTGCCGAGCGTGATCGACTCCGTTCGGCGTAACCCGTGCGGTCAACCGGAAGTGGGTGTTCACCCAAAAAGGTAAGCGGACGGTAAACGACTACCAAGAGCGCTATTCTCCCCTCGACGAGTGATCAGGGAGGGCGTGTGGCCACCATCAGCGACGTCGCGGCCAGAGCCGGCGTCTCCACGGCGACCGTGTCGCGCGCGCTCAACGGGAAGTCCACTGTGGACCCGACGCTCGCCGCGCGGGTCCAGGAGGCGGCCGCCGAGCTCGGGTACCACCCGAACGGGCTGGCCCGGAACCTCCGCCGTCAGGAGACGGCGGTGCTCGCGCTGATCATCTCCGACGTGGAGAACCCGTTCTTCACCGCCATCGCCCGGGGCGTCGAGGATCTCGCGCAGCGGTCCGGCTATTCGGTGGTCCTCTGCAACTCCGACGAAAACGAGGACAAGGAGCGGCGCTACATCGAGGTCGCGCTGCAGGAGCGGGTCGCCGGCGTGGTGCTGTCGCCCACCGGCCGGTCGACGAACGTCGAAGGCCTCCGCCGCCAGGGCACGCCACTGGTGGCGGTGGACCGGCCGCTGCAGGCGGCGGAGGGCGACCAGGTGCTGGTCGACACCCGCCACGCGGCCGCCGAAGCCACCCGGCACCTGCTCGCCGGCGGCTACGGACGCGTCGGCTGCCTGACCGGCCCCCCGGGCGTCCGCACGGCCGAAGACCGCCTGGCGGGGTACGCCGATGTCGTCGGCGAGGAGAACGTCCTGTTCCGCCGGGCGGAATACCGCGCCGAAGGCGCCCGCTTGGCGGCGCTGGAACTGCTCGACGAGCCCTCGCCCCCGGACGCGCTCTTGGTCGCGAACAGCACGATGGCGATCGGAGTGCTGGAGGCGCTGTCGGCCCGCGGCCTGCGCCCGGGGAGCGACGTGGGCATCGTTTCGTTCGACGACGCGCCGTGGACAACGCTGATCGACCCTCCCCTGACGGTGGTCGCCCAACCGGCGTACGAAGTCGGCCGGGTGGCGGCCCAGCTCCTGCTGGCCCGCATTTCCGACAGCAGCCGCGACGCAACCACGACGACGCTCGAGGCCCGGTTGATCGTCCGGAAGAGCTCCCGCCGCTGACCCGAGAGGGGTGGGACGCCCCGCGCCGAGGCCGGCCGGCACACCTGGCGGGCCGGCCTGCGTGCCTGGAGGTCGCTTGGCGTTGCGGCAGAGCCGGGCGAGCGACGTGCCTGGGGGCCGGCTCGTGCCGGGCCCCCCAGGCACGCCCCACCCCCTGTGTCCCCCATCACCGGCGCCGGAACGCCGGGTCCTGTGAGCACGGAGCGGAAATCGTTTACTCATCCGGAACGTAGGTGCGCGCCCACCCAGTGTCAAGCCGGACCAGCACTGGACAACCGGACCCGCTCCAGGGAAACTGACCGGAAGTTGCTTACTCAACGTGTTGGATGATGTGCCGTAAGTGTCGATCTCTGGTGAATTCACCCACAGACAGGGCAAGAAAGCGCACGAACCCGCACATCCGCGCTGTTTCGGGTTAACCTGAGCCACATGTCTGTAGCGCTGGAGAACATCCTCGCCAAGGCGGGCCTGAAGGTCGACGCGAATGAGTTCCTCACTCTCGTCGAAGACGCCGCACGCAGACTGTCCCCACCGAATCCGGATCCTTCGCACTACTTCTCGGCCGACCAGCGCGCCGCGCTGACCGATGTCGGCCTCGATCTCTCCCCCCGGCGGGAAGACGAACCCGACTTCCGGGCGCGCACCGTCGCCGCCCACGCCGTGCTCGCCGAAGGGGCGCTCAGCGTCAACGAAGCCGCCAAGGCCCTCGGCGTCGACGACAGCCGGATCCGGCACCGCCTCAAGGAAGGGCGGCTGACCGGCTGGAAAGACGGCGGGTGGCGGCTCCCCGCGTGGCAGTTCGCCGGCTCGGGCGTGCTGCCCGGGCTCGAAGTCGTCCTCAAAGCACTGCCCGAAGACCAGCCCGCCCTCGTCGTCGCCGCCTTCATGAGCACCCCGCAGGCCGATCTCGTCATCAACGACCAGGCCGCGACGCCACGCCAATGGCTCCTCTCCGGTGGTGATCCGGAGCACGTCGCCCGCCTCATCGCCACGCTCGGCACTCCGCTCTAGGCTGGACCCTCCCGAGCAAGATCACCGACAAGGACGGACCACCCCCGACCCATGGCCCGGCTCCCGCTGCCGCCCGCCCGATCCGTCCTGGTCCGGCAGCTGAACCGCGCCGACGACGTGGTGACGGTCCAGCCCGCGACCAGGCTCGTACGGATCTTCACCGCGCACGGCAACCACCCCCAGCAGTGGAACTCGTTCCGCTACACCGGCCCGCTCCCGCACGGCCGGTTCGACCAGCAGACGCCCGGCCGCGGCGGCGCGCCGGTCACCGATCCCGCGAACGGCGTCCTCTACTTCGGCCTCACCGTGCGCACGTCCGTCGCGGAGGTCTTCCAGACCAGCTCGACGGTCGACCGCCGCACCCGCGGTCCCCGGCTGGTCGTCGTCCGCCCGACGCGGACCCTGCGCCTGCTCGACCTCACCGGTCTCTGGCCGACGCGGGTCGGCGCCTCCCAGGAGATCTCCAGCGGGCCGAAGAAGCTGACGCAGGCGTGGGCGCGCGCGATCCGCGGCGCGTTCAGCGACCTCGACGGCCTCTGGTACCGCTCGTCGATGGACTCCGGCGACCCCGCGATCTGCCTGTGGGACCCGCCGGCGGGCGCCGCGCTCCCGATCGCGCCGGACGTCCTGCTGCCGCTGGACCACCCGGGCCTGGACGTGCCGCTCGGCCGGGTCTGCGAAGAGCTGAACTACACGCTGCTGAACTGAGCCGCGAGCAACGGGATGATCGCCCGCAGGTCGCCGCCGTCGACGACGTGGGTCGCGACGGCCCGGGCCCCCGGCGCGGCGTTGAACCCGATGCTCGTCCCGACCGCGGCGAAGAGCGGCAGATCCGACCGGCTGTCCCCGACCGCGACACAGCACTCCGGCGCGAACCCCTGCGCGAGCGCGAAGTCGCGCTTGCCGTACTCGTCCAGGTGCTCGGCGACCCGCCCGGTGTAGCGGCCGCCGACCGCTTCGGGCACCGGGCCGCAGTACGCCGCGAACCCGAACCGGCCGGCGAGCATCCGGCCCACCGGCGCCCACGCGAGCGTCGTGAGGATCGGGCGCAGGTCGTGCTCCCGGCACCACCGCACCGTCTCGGCGATCCCGTCGACCAGCGGCAGCGTCGCCAGCCGGGCCAGGATCTCCGCCTCCGTGTGCCCTGCCCAGCCGCGGGCGTCGATGACCGACGCCTCCTGGTTGGTCATCGTCCCCGCGACGTAAGCCGCTTCGGCCGCGACGAGCTCGGCCTCGTGCCCCAACGCCGCGGCCACCCACGCGCACGAGCTGGTGCCCGGGACGAGGGTGCCGTCGACGTCGAAGCAGACCAGGCCGCGCACTACAGGTGCCGCGCCCACCATTCGAGGATCGCTTCGAAGCGCTGGACGCGGTGCCGCGGCCGGCCCGAGCGGCTCAGCTCGTGGCCTTCGCCGGGGAAGATCAGCATCTCCGCCGGCGCGCCCGCCCGGCGCAGCGCCACGAACATCCGCTCCGCCTGCTCCAGCGGGCAGCGCCAGTCCTGCTCCGAATGCACCACCGCGAACGGGATCTTGATCTGCGCCGCGTACGAAAGCGGCGACCGGTCGCGCTGCACCTCCGGCGAGGAGCCGATGTAGGCGTCGACGAACATGTAGCCGATGTCGGAGCTGCCGAGCATCGAGTCCCACGCGTTGACCGCGCGCTCGCTCCACGCCGCCTTGAAGCGCTCGCCGTGGTGGGCGGCCAGCCAGCTCGTCATGAACCCGCCGTACGAACCGCCCATGACGCCGACGCGGGTGGCGTCCAGGTCCGGCCTCTCCAGCGCCTTGTCCAGCAGCGCCAGGACGTCGTCGACGTCGACCGTGCCGAAGCCGTGGGTGATCGCGTGGCCGTGCGTCTGCCCGTAGCCCGCCGACCCGCGCGGGTTGCCGACCACCACCGCGTAGCCCGCCGTCGCGTAGACCTGCGCCTCGTCGAACACCGCCCACTCCTGCTGGGTGAACGGGCCGCCGTGGACCACCCGCAGCACCGGGTGCGGGCCCTCGCCCTCGGGCAGCACCAGCCAGCCGTGCACCGGGTAGCCGTCCGGCGCGGTCGTCTCCAGCTCGATCATCGGCCGGATGCCCTTGTCCCGCAGAGGCTTCGCGTAGTCGGTGAGCACCCGTGGGGCGCCCTCGCCGAGCAGCACGACCTCACCCGCGGTCGACGGCGTCGCGATTACCGCCACCAGCACCGAACCGTCCAGGGTGAACGACCGGACGGCGGCCTGCTCGGCGTAGACCACCGCCAGGTCGGCCAGCGGGGCCTCGACGGCGTCGACGGAGACCGCGCGCAGTTCCACCGCGCCGCGGTTGCGGACCGCCACCACGACGTCGTCCCCGCGCGGAGCCGGCGGGCCCGCCACAGTCTCGCAGTCGACGGTCTCGGCGTCGGTGAGCCGTCGGGCCTTCACCGGGCCGGCGCCGAACTCCGGCGTCGCCGCGTAGAGCCCGGTCGGCGCGGCTTCGTGGTGCTCCTCGAAGGACTGTCCGAAGTAGAACAACGTGCCGTCGGGGCCGAACACCGGCCGCTCCGAGAACCCCTCGCAGCGCACGACGACTTCGGGTTCGCCGCCCTCGGCGGAGATCGCGCAGATGTCGCGGAAGTCGCTCTCGGCCGCGCCCCAGTCCGGCGGGGCGGTGAAGACCACGCGCGTGCCGTCCGGTGTCCAGGCCGGGTGGGCCGCGTCGAACCCGGGCCCGGTCAACGGCTCGACGTCCCCGAGCTCGAGGGCGTCGACGACGAACAGCCGCTGCATGCGGTCCAGCAGGAAGCCGACGTCGTCGATCCGGTAGTCCATCCGCGCGATCCGGCGCGGCGCCTCGGCGGCCGGCTCCGGCGTCTCGCCGTCGGCGTCCGGCGTGCCGTAGCGGCCGGCCTCGGGCACGCGCGCGGTGAACGCGATCCGCCGCGAATCCGGCGCCCACACCGGCTCCCCGGCCCCGAGCGGCAGCGACGTCAGCCGACGGGCCTCCCCGCCGTCCGACGGCATCACGTGCAGCTGCGGGTTGCCGTCCGCGCCCTTGCCGTCCCCCGCGCGGAGGAACGCGACCCAGCGCCCGTCCGGCGAGATGGCCGGGGCCGAGTCGCGTGGACCGTGGGTCCACGCGGCCTCGCCGCCGTCGAGGGCCACCCGCCGCACCGCGCTGTGGGTGGCGTTCGTGGTGAGATCCGGTCTCTTGATCGCCGTGAGCAGCAGGTTTCCGCGCAGGGCGGGACGGCCGGGAACGACGAGGACTTCGATGTCGGCAGGACGCACCTGACCGACGGTACCCGAAATCCTTAGCCAGGCGAACGATTTTGCCGGACGCTAAGCAACGACCTGCTTGCGCTCGTCGCGCCGGGCCTTCGCCAGGCTGGCCACCGTGGTCACGGTGAGCACGACGACGATCACGCCGAGGGAGACCCAGTTGTTGATGTCCAGCCAGTCCGGGACGACGTGGTACTCGTGCAGGGCGTGCAGGAACAGCTTGGCCCCGATGAAGGCGAGGATGACCGCGAGGCCGTAGCTGAGGTAGACGAGCTTGGTCACCAGGCCGCCGAGCAGGAAGTACAGCTGGCGCAGGCCCATCAGCGCGAACGCGTTGGCGGTGAAGACGAGGAACGCCTCCTGCGTGATGCCGAAGATCGCCGGGATGGAGTCGACGGCGAAGAGCAGGTCGGCCGAGCCGATGGCCACGATCACCAGCAGCATCGGAGTGATCATCCGCTTGCCGTTGATCTTCACCGTGTAGTGGTGGCCGTGGTAGTCGTCGGTCACCGGGGCGATCTTGCGGACCTGCCGGGTGACGGCGTTCTCGTGGTACTCCTCTTCCTCGCCCTTGCCGCGCAGCATGCTGATCGCCGTCCAGATCAGCACCGCCCCGAAGAGGAAGAACACCCAGACGAACTGCTCGATCAGCGCGGCGCCGATGGCGATGAAGACGCTCCGCATGGCGAGCGCGAGCAGGATGCCGACCAGCAGCACGCGGTGCTGGTGGATGGCGGGCACCTTGAACGAGCTCATGATGATCATGAAGATGAACAGGTTGTCGACGCTCAGCGAGTACTCGGTGATGTACCCGGTGAAGAACTCGACGCCCGGGTCGTGCCCGGCGAAGACCCACACGCCGATGCCGAAGACGATCGCGCACGAGACGTAGAAGATGACCCAGCGAGCCGCTTCCCCCGTGGTCACTTCGTGCGGCTTGCGATCGACGATGACCAGGTCCAGCGCGATCAGCGCGAGCAGGCCACCGATCGTGGCGATCCACAGCCACAGGGGGACAGTCATGGAACCGAAACCTCCGGATAGTGCGCAGCAGCAACTAACCGGAGGTCTCTCCCGCCGGTGGAAACCACCGGCCGACGGTGCCGGGGGCGCAGGCCACCGTGCTGACGACACCGCCGCGAAGGAATACTCCCCTCACAGCGCGTCCAGTTTGCCGGTTCCTCCCACCGAACGCCAGCCGGGATCGCGCACGTCACCGGGTTGGTCGTGTAATTCCGGTCACTTCGGTCCACCAGGTGGTCCGGAAAGTGTGATCACTGTGAGCCGCGGAGAACACTCTCAGGAAAGTTCACCTACGGTCACGTCGTGCCCCGACTTTCGCTCCCGCGCACCCGCCGAGCCCGGTTCACCGCGCTCGGCGCCGTCGTGGCGGTGCTCGCCGCCGCGACCGTCCTCTGGGCGACGCGCGACACGGCCCCGCTCGCCGTGCCCACCCAGGACGCGTTGATCGACCTGCCCGCAGCCCCCGGTTCGGCGGAGCGGGTCAAGATCGACACGACCACCTACCTCCCCGCGACCGTGCCCGCACCGGCGGTGCTGCTCGCGCACGGCTTCGGCGGCGACAAGAACAGCGTCGCCGACGACGCCCGCGAGCTCGCGCGGAAGGGCTTCGTCGTGATGACGTGGTCCGCGCGCGGGTTCGGCAAGAGCACCGGCAAGATCGGGCTCAACGACCCGGACGGCGAGGTCGCCGACGCGAGCCGCCTGATCGACCGGCTCGTCGCGCAGCACCAGGTCACCCTCGACGCCAAGGGCGATCCGAAGGTCGCCGTCTCCGGCGCCTCCTACGGCGGTGCGCTGTCACTCCTGCTGGCCGGCACGGACAAGCGCGTCGACGCGATCGCGCCCGTGATCACCTACAACGACCTGGCCCAGGGCCTGATCCCGAACGCGGCGACCCCCGCGTCCACGGCCCCGGGCACCCCGTCCGCCGGCGCCTTCGCCACCGACGGCGTCTTCAAGAAGAGCTGGGCCGGCATCTTCTTCTCGGCCGGCTCGGGCGCCGCGGCGAGCGGCTCGCCGTCCGCCGAGGCGCCGGAGGCCGGGCAGGAGACGGACACCGGGTCCACCGGCGCGACCGGGACCGCCGCGGCCGCTCTCCCCGCGGCACCGCCGGGCGCGGGCGGGCCGCGTGGCGGCCCGGCCGACCCGTGTGGCCGGTTCACCGCCGCGGTCTGCCGCGCCTACACCGAGCTCGGCACCACCGGGCAGGCGAGCCAGGCGAGCGTCGACCTGCTGCGCCGCGTCTCCCCCGCGTCCGTCACGGACCGGATCACCGTGCCGACGCTGCTCGTGCAGGGCGAGAGCGACACGCTCTTCGGCCTCGACCAGTCCGACGCGAACGCCCGGCAGATCACCGCGGCGGGCGGCAAGGTCAAGACGATCTGGTACACCGGCGGCCACGACGGCGGCAAGCCCGGCCCGCAGCTGCGCGCCAAGATCGCCGACTTCCTGAAGACGGCGCTGGACGACGGCGACCCCGGCACCGGCTTCAGCTACGACGTCCAGGGCACGTTGCGCGCCAACGGGGCGCCGTCGGTCCGCACGGTCAACGCGGCCGCCTACCCCGGGCTGACCGGGCCGGCGACCGAGCGGCGGCTGCTGGCGCTGAGCGGGCCCGCGCAGCCGGTGGTGCGCCCGGCCGGCGCGAACCCGGCCGCGGTCAGCGGGATTCCCGGCCTCAACGGCGTCGCGAGCAGCTCGGCGCGGCTCGGCGCGCTGTTCAGCAACGACCCGCCCGGCCAGGCCGCGCAGTTCACCACGGCCGCCTTCGACGGCCAGGTCGTCGTCAGCGGCTCGTCGACCGTGCGGCTGCAGGTCGCCGCGGACCCGGCGCACCCGCAGCCGGACGCGGTCCTGTTCGCGAAGCTCTACGACGTCGGGCAGGACGGCTCGCGCGTGCTGCCGGCCAACGCCATCGCGCCGTTCCGGGTGAGCGGCCTGCCCGCCGACGGCACCCCGGTCGACGTCACCGTGACGCTGCCCGGCATCGTCCGGCCGATCGAAGGCGGCCACTCGCTGCGGCTCGTGGTCGGCACCACCGACCAGGGCTACGCCGCCCCGGCCGCGCCCGCGGTGTTCCGGATCGGGCTCGCCGGCGGCACCGCGCTGGCCGTGCCGGTGGTGCCGGGCAAGTCCGTCGGCTCCCCGGCGCCGGTCGGGCAGCTCGCCGGCATCGGCGTCACGCTGGCGATCGGTCTCGCCGCGGTGCTCTTCGCGGCGCTGCGCCGCTGCCGGGCCACCGACGTCGACCCCGGGCTCGCCACCACCCCGCTGGTCATCGAGGGGCTGCGCAAGCAGTACGCGGGCGGGTTCGTGGCGGTGAAGGACCTGTCCTTCCGCGTCGAACCGGGCCAGGTGCTCGGCCTGCTCGGGCCGAACGGTGCCGGCAAGACGACCACCCTGCGGATGCTGATGGGCCTGATCACGCCGACCGCGGGCAGCATCCGCGTGTTCGGGCACAAGATCACCCCGGGCGCGCCGGTGCTCTCGCGCATCGGCTCGTTCGTGGAGGGCTCGGGCTTCCTGCCGCACCTGTCCGGCCGGGCCAACCTCGAGCTGTACTGGGCTTCCACCGGACGTCCGGCCGACAAGGCGCACTTCGCCGAGGCGCTGGAGATCGCCGGGCTCGGCAACGCCGTCGAACGCCGGGTGCGGACCTACAGCCAGGGCATGCGGCAGCGGCTGGCGATCGCGCAGGCGATGCTCGGCCTGCCGGAGCTCATGGTGCTCGACGAACCGACCAACGGGCTCGACCCGCCCCAGATCCACCAGATGCGCGAGGTGCTGAAGCGGTACGCCGCGACCGGCCGCACGGTGGTGGTGTCCAGCCACCTGCTGGCCGAGGTCGAGCAGACCTGCACGCACGTCGTGGTCATGCACCGCGGCTCGCTGGTCGCCTCGGGCGAGGTCGGCGAGCTGGCCGCGGCCGGTGGCGAGGCGACGTTCCGGGTCGACGACCCGGCCGCGGCCGCGGCGGCGCTCAAGGCGCTCAGCGGCGTCACCGACGTCGACGTCGAGGGCGACCTCGTGCACGCGAACCTGGGTGAGCTGCCGCGGGCCGAGGGCGTGGCCGCGCTGGTGCGCGCGGGCGTCGCGGTGGAGCAGGCCGGGCCTCGGCGCCGGCTGGAAGACGCGTTCCTGCAACTGGTGGGAGAAGAGTCGTGAGCGAGGGTGTGCACACCGACCCGCACGCGCTGGACGAGCTGAGCGACCTCGCGTCGGCCGAGCACGCCGGCGTCGGGCCGGACGGCGCGGTCGAGGGCTACTCGGCGCGGCGGACGCTGCGGCTCGGCGTCGAGCTGCGGCGCCAGCTGAAGCGGCGGCGCACGCAGTTCCTGCTCGGGTTCGTCGCGATCCTGCCGTTCATCCTCGTGCTCGCGTTCCAGCTCGGGCAGTCGAACCCGAACCGGCGCAGCGGCGGGTTCGTCGACCTGGCGACGGCGTCCGCGCCGAACTTCGTCGTGCTGGCGCTGTTCGTGTCGGGGACGTTCCTGCTGCCGATGATCGTCGCGCTGTTCTTCGGCGACACGATCGCGAGCGAGGCGTCGTGGTCGAGCCTGAAGTACCTGCTGGCCGTGCCGGTGCCGCGGCAGCGGGTGCTGCGGCAGAAGGCGATCGTGTCCGGGCTGCTGTCGGCGTTCGCGCTGGTGCTGCTGCCGCTGGTGTCGCTCGGCGTCGGCGTGCTCTGGTACGGCGCGGGCGACGCGATCAGCCCGACCGGCGACGCGGTGTCCTTCGGCGACAGCCTGCTCGCCATCGCACTGTCCACTGTGTACATCATCCTGCAGCTGGCCTGGGTGGCCGGCCTGGCGCTCGCGCTGAGCGTGTCGACCGACGCCCCGCTCGGCGCGGTCGGCGGCGCGGTGCTGGTGGCGATCCTGTCGCAGATCCTGGACCAGATCACGGCGCTGGAGGGGCTCCGGAACTACCTGCCGACGCACTACGCGTTCTCCTGGATGGACCTGATTTCGACCGACGTCGACTGGACCAACCTGGCGAGCGGCATGCTGTCGGCGGCGATCTACGGAACGGTGTTCTTCCTCTACGCCGGGCGGCGGTTCTCCGGAAAAGACATCACCAGCTGAGCCGCGCGGGCGGCGTACGCTGCGGGAATGACCACCGTGGTGGAATGGCACCAGCCGCCCGCGCCGCTGGTGAAGACGATGAACGTGGTGTTGCGCCGGGTGCTGCCCAGTCCGCTCGGCCGGAGTGTCGGCGAGTTCATGCTGCTCGCCTTCGACGGCCGCCGGACCGGGCGGCACTACCGCGTGCCGGTCACCGCGCACCGCGACGCCGGCGGGCTGTGCTCGCTGACGCCGGCGGGCTGGCGGTTCAACTTCCGCGGCGGCGCGGACGTCGACGTCACGTTGGCCGGCCGGACGACGCCGATGCGCGGAGTGCTCGTCGAGGACGAAGCCGAGATCGCGCGGACCTACCTGGACCGGATGACCGAGCTCGGCATGCGCCGCGCCGCCCGGATGATCGGCCTCAAGTTCCCGCTCGGCCGGCTGCCGACCCTCGACGAGGTCGCCGGACTCGCGCGGCGGGAGCACTTCGGCGTCGTCCGGTTGAGCGGCAGGACCTGACCGGCCCGACACGCCGCGGTACGGTCGGGTGCGTGCCGATCACCCTGGACAGCCGCCGCGACGTCGCCGTGCTCCGGATCGACCACGGCCGGGGCAACACCCTCGACACGGACTCGTGCCGGGAGCTGGTGCGGCGGATCGAGGACGCCGAGCAGGCCCGCGCCGTGGTGCTCACCGGGACCGGCGGCATCTTCTGCGCGGGCGTCGACCTCAAGCGGCTCGACGCGGGCGGGGCACCGTACGTGGCGGAGTTCCTGCCGCTGCTGTCCGACGCCTTGCTGGCGGTGTTCGGCTGCCCGCGGCCGGTGGTCGCCGCCCTCAACGGGCACGCCATCGCCGGCGGGGCGGTGCTCGCCGCGGCCTGCGACCACCGGGTGCTGGGTGCCGGCCGGATCGGCGTGACCGAGCTGCTCGTCGGGCTGCCGTTCCCGTTGGCCGCGCTGGAGATCCTGCGCTGCACGTACGGAACTGCTCGGCTGCCCGAACTCACCTACACGGGTGAAACCTGGGGCGGTGGCGAGGCGCTGGCGCGCGGGCTGGCCGACGAGCAGGCCCTGCCGGAGGAGGTGCTCGAGCGGGCCGTCGCGGTCGCGGCCCGGCTCGGCGAGCTGCCCGCCGAGCCGTTCGCCCACACGAAGGCCCAGATCCGGCAGCCCTTCCACGAGCGGATCGCCGAATACCGCCACTCGGACGACCCAGGGGTGGAGCGGCTGTGGCAGTCCCCCGAGGCACTCGCCGCCGTCAAATCCTATGTGGACAAAGTGCTCCGCTAGGCGGCGTGCACACCGCTTTCGGCGAGCGCCTTGATGCCCTCGACGGTCTTCTGCATGTTGGCCTGCAGCTCGCCGAGCCGCATCGCGACGATCTCGTCTTCGTGTTCGGGCATCGAGCCGATGATGGTCGTGAGGTTGGACGGGCCGGGGCCGATCTGGGCCCACTGGCGCAGGATCGTGCCGTCGCCGTCCGGAACGAGCTCGAAGCGCCACGAGGCAGCGGGGATCGTCACGTCCTCCACGGCCCAGGCGAACAACCGCCCGGGTTCGTAGCCGGTCACCGTCGAAACCGTCTCCCACTCCCCGGCGACCGGGTGGGAGTTGCGGCCGCGGAACCGCGCACCGAGGCCGGGTTCGGCGCCCTCGACCCAGCCGCCGCCCTGGAACTCGGTGGAGAACCGGGCCGGCAGGTCGATGTCCAGCAGCCAGGACCAGACCTCGGCCGGCAAGGCTTCGATGCGGACTTCGACCTGCGTCGTGGGGCAGTCGGAAACCTTCATGGCGGACCCCTCGCTCGATGACGGTGCCTACGGGATCGGACCGTAGCCCGGGCCGGATCACGCGGACAACTCACACGGTGCCCGCGGTTGCGCACGCCGGAGGACGCGGCGCCACCCGCCGAAAGTCGGATCTTGACGGATTCTGCGCCCGGACAGCCGATTGCCGACCGGCGCCGGTTCTGTGAGGGTCCCACGGAGAGTTCGGGTCGGAGTTCGGGTCGGGGTTCGGTGTGCCGGGAGGGTGCTCGATGCGCAGACTTTTCACCGCGGGTGCGGTCCTGCTCGCACTGGCCGGCCTGGCGCCGGCGGCCACGGCGGCCCCCGACATCAAGGCGCAGCTGCAGCGGATCCCGGGGCTGACGGTCGTCTCCGAGGACGCGGCGCCGGCCGGGTTCCGGTTCTTCAAGCTGACCTACACCCAGCCCGCCGACCACCGACACCCCGGCGCGGGCACGTTCCAGCAGCGGTTCACGTTGCTGCACCGCGACTTCGCCGCCCCGACGGTCGCCTTCACCAGCGGCTACAACGTGAGCGGCTCGCCGAACCGCTCGGAGCCGACGCAGATCGTCGACGGCAACCAGCTGTCGATGGAGTACCGCTACTTCACGCCTTCGCGGCCGGAGCCGGAGAACTGGGCGAAGCAGCTGACGATCTGGCAGGCCGCCGCGGACGAGCACCGCGCGGTGCAGGCGTTCAAGGCGATCTACCCGGGCAAGTGGCTGGCCACGGGCGGCAGCAAGGGCGGCATGACCGCGACGTACTTCCGGCGGTTCTTCCCCGACGACGTCGACGCGACGATCCCGTACGTCGCCCCCAACGACGTCATCGACCCGGTCGACGTCTACAACCGGTTCCTCTCGCGCGTGGGCACCGACCCGGCGTGCCGCGCCGCGCTGAAGGCGATCCAGCGCGATGCGTTGAAGCGGCGTGACGAGCTGGGGGCGATCGCCGCGGCGGACGCGGCGCAGCGCGGGCTGACGTTCTCGATCGTCGGGTCGGCCGACAAGTCCCTCGAGATTTCGGTGATCGACTCGTACTTCGCGTTCTGGCAGTACCAGAAGCAGGCGGACTGCGCGACGGTGCCGCCGGCGGGCGCGCCCGCGGCCGACGTCTACGCCTGGTACGAGAAGGTGGAGAGCCTCAACACCTACTCCGACCAGGACCTGGCGCCGTACATCCCGTACTACTACCAGGCGGCGGTGCAGCTGGGTGCGCCCGAGGCGTACGACGGGTACCTCCGCGACCTGCTGCGCTACCCCGGCGCCGACCAGCCGAAGACGTTCGTGCCGTCGTCGATCCGCCTGCCGGGCTTCGACTACCTGGCGATGCCCGACATCGACTTCTGGGTGAAGTCCCGCGGCACCCGCCTGCTGTTCGTCTACGGGTCCGACGACCCGTGGGGCGCGGAGCCGTTCGAGCTGGGCTTCGGCAGCCGCGATTCCTACCGGTACTACGTCCAGGGCGGCAACCACGGGTCGAAGATCGCCCAGCTGACCCCGCCCGAAGCGGCGGCGGCCACGGCGACGATCCGGCGCTGGGCGGGCCTGCCACCGGTGTCGTCGTTCGCGGCACGCTCGGCCCCGGCGGGCTTCCCGGACTTCGACGCGGACCTGACACCGCGAGCGCGACTGTAACTTTTCTCAGGCCGGGCGTACTCTCACCACACCCTGACGGCCCGGCCTGAGGAGGCGCGCATGCCTCGTCCCGTCCACTTCGAGATCCACGCGGGCGACCCCGAACGAGCGGTGGCGTTCTACACAGCGGTGTTCGGCTGGAAGTTCGAGCGCTGGGGCGACGTGCCCTACTGGATGATCACGACCGGGGAAGGCGCCGGAATAGACGGAGGTTTGCTCCCCCGCCAAGGCCCGGCACCCGAGGCGTCGGCTCCGATCCACGGTTTCGTCAACACGATCGAGGTGGCGAATCTGGATGAGTCGCTCGGTGACGTGAACCGGGCGGGCGGGACGCTGGCGCTGCCGAAGAACCCGGTGCCGGGGGTGGGGTGGTTGGCTTATTGCAAGGATACCGAGGGGAATGTTTTCGGGATGCTGCAGCCGGATGAGGCTGCGCCTGCGCCGGAGTGAGCCTGGGGCGATTGGCGTTGGGTGGCGCTGCCGAGCGGCAGCCTTTTCGGAAGTTCGGCGCTGTGGTGTTCGCGGTTAGCCGGCGTTGGGATGCCCCTTCATCCCGATGCCCCATTGTGACTACGGCCGGCGACACCGCGTCAAGGCGGGAAAGCGTGCCTTGACCCGGCGCCGCCGGCCGTGTTGGGGCTTCGGATCGGGATGCCGGGTGGGGTGTGGCTGCCGGTTCCTGTTCGCGCGGGTCGTTTCGGGTGGATGCGTAGCGGGTTCGGGCCGGGGCAGGCGGAATGCGGCAGCGGAACGCGCCGCCTCGACTGGGCACCAGTGCGAGCCGGGGACCCGGGCGGAGTGAGCGGAGCGGGGCCGGATTCACTCAGCCACCTCCCCGCCCTTCGTCCGCGGCGGTCTTCCCGGCCTCCGGCCCCGGTCGCCTTCCCGGCCCCGGTCGCGCTCCCGGTCTCAGCCGCCCTCCGGGCCCTGGCGGCCCCCCTTCCTGCCCGGCCCCGGCGGCGGTCTTCCCGGCCTCCGGCCCCGGTCGCCATCCCAGCCCCGGTGGCCCTCCCGGCCCCGGTCGCGCTCCCGGTCTCGGCCGCCCTCCGGGCCTTGGCGGCCCTCCCCTTCCTGCCCGGCCCCGGCGGCGGCCTCTCCCCTCCTGCCCGTGCCCTGCCCCGGCCGCTACTTGATCCCGGCCGCGTCCATGCCTCGCAGCTCCTTCTTCAGGTCCGAGATCTCGTCACGCAGCCGCGCCGCCAGCTCGAACTGCAGGTCTCGGGCCGCCTGCATCATCTGGTCGGTCATCTGCTGGATCAGGTCTGCCAGCTGGGCGCGCGGCATGGCCGACACGTCCTTGTCCACCAGCATTCCCGAGCTGCGGACGCGATCGCCCTGCTCCGGCTTCTTGCCGCGGGAGGAGTTGCGGCCCGAGCCGCCCACCGAGACCTGCTCCGTGTCCTCCGCTTCGCTGTACACCCGGTCGAGGATGTCCGCGATCTTCTTGCGCAGCGGCTGCGGGTCGACGCCGCGCTCCTTGTTGTACGCCACCTGCTTTTCGCGGCGGCGGTCCGTCTCCTCGATCGCGTGCTGCATCGAATCGGTGATCTTGTCCGCGTACATGTGGACCTCGCCCGAGACGTTTCGCGCCGCGCGGCCGATCGTCTGGATCAGCGACGTGCCGCTCCGGAGGAAGCCCTCCTTGTCCGCGTCGAGGATCGCCACCAGCGAGACCTCCGGCAGGTCGAGACCCTCGCGCAGCAGGTTGATGCCGACCAGTACGTCGAAGTCGCCCGCCCGCAGCTGGCGCAGCAGCTCGACCCGGCGCAGCGTGTCGACCTCCGAGTGCAGGTAGCGCACCCGGATGCCCAGCTCCAGCAGGTAGTCCGTCAGGTCCTCGGCCATCTTCTTCGTCAGCGTGGTGACCAGGACGCGCTCGTCGCGGTCCGCCCGCTCGCGGATCTCGTGCACCAGGTCGTCGATCTGGCCCTCGGTCGGCTTCACGACCACCTTCGGGTCGACCAGGCCCGTCGGCCGGATCACCTGCTCGACGAACTCGCCGCCCGCCTGGCCCATCTCGTACGGCCCCGGTGTCGCCGACAGGTACACCGTCTGGCCGATCCGGTCGGAGAACTCCTCCCAGGTCAGCGGCCGGTTGTCGACCGCGCTCGGCAGCCGGAAGCCGTACTCGACCAGGTTGCGCTTGCGCGACATGTCGCCTTCGTACATGCCGCCGATCTGCGGGACCGTCTGGTGCGACTCGTCGATCACCAGCAGGAAGTCTTCCGGGAAGTAGTCGATCAGCGTCGCCGGCGCCGAGCCGGGACCGCGGCCGTCGATGTGGCGCGAGTAGTTCTCGATGCCGGAGCAGAAGCCGACCTGGCGCATCATCTCGATGTCGTAGGCCGTGCGCATCCGCAGCCGCTGCGCCTCCAGGAGCTTGCCTTGCCGCTCCAGTTCGGCGAGCCGCTCCTCGAGCTCCTTCTCGATGCCCTGGATCGCCTTTTCCATCCGCTCCGGTCCGGCCACGTAGTGCGTCGCCGGGAAGATCCGGACCTCGTCGACCTCCTTGACGATGTCGCCGGTCAGTGGGTGCAGGTAGTACAGCTTCTCGACCTCGTCGCCGAAGAACTCGACGCGGATCGCCAGCTCCTCGTACGCCGGGATGATCTCGACCGTGTCGCCCCGGGCGCGGAACGTGCCGCGCGCGAAGGCGATGTCGTTGCGCGTGTACTGCACGTCGACCAGCGCCCGCAGGAAGACGTCCCGGTCGAGCTGCATGCCGACCGTGAGCTTCGAGGAGCGGTCCAGGTACGACTGCGGTGTGCCCAGGCCGTAGATGCACGAGACACTGGCGACCACGATGACGTCCCGCCGCGAGAGCAGGTTCATGGTCGCCGAGTGCCGCAGCCGCTCGACGTCGTCGTTGATCGACGAGTCCTTCTCGATGTAGGTGTCCGTCTGCGCGATGTACGCCTCGGGCTGGTAGTAGTCGTAGTAGCTGACGAAGTACTCGACCGCGTTGTGCGGGAAGAGCTCGCGCAGCTCGTTCGCCAGCTGGGCGGCGAGGGTCTTGTTCGGCGCCATGACCAGCGTCGGCCGCTGGACGCGCTCGATCAGCCACGCCGTCGTCGCCGACTTGCCGGTGCCGGTGGCGCCGAGCAGCACGACGTCCTTCTCGCCCGCCTTGATCCGGCGTTCGAGCTCGTCGATGGCCGCCGGCTGGTCGCCGGCGGGCTGGTAGTCACTGACCACCTCGAACCGGCCGCCGGTCCGCGGGATCTCCGAGACGGGCCGGAAGTCGGACTGGGCGAGTACGGGGTGTTCGGTTGCGAAAGCCACGTGGACCAGAGTAGGCCGACCCACCGACAATTTCCGTCGGCCCTGGTCAGCGGGGGCGGAACACCGTGACGGAGGTGACAGCGGCGCCCTCGACGACGCAGTGGAGGACCGCGCCGGGGAGGGGGTCGTCGGTGAAGCACGAAACCAGCACCCGGTCGGGACCGGTCGCCTGGACCTCGGTGCGCGGGAACTCCGCCAGCACGTCGGCGACCTCGCCTTCCGGCGCCGCGAGGTGCGCGAGAACGACCTCGCGCGGCGAAGGCGGGGGCGGGATCGGCAGGCCGTGGCCTTCGAAGAGGCGGTTCAGCTGGTCGGCGGCGGAAACCGCACGCGGGAAGCCGGCGAAGGCCGCGGTTTGGACGACGACTTCGCAGATCTCGGCCGGCGACAGCCCGGAGGCGAGGCCGGTACGGAGGTGGACGCTCAGCGGCGGCCCCACCGTGCCGGCCGCGACGATGGCGGCGAGGGTCGCGGCTTCGCGCGTGCGGGCGTCGAGGGCCGGGCGTTCGTGCAGGTGGCCGTAGACCGTGCCGACGGCCAGCTCGCCCAGCGCCGGGACGGTGGCGAAGAGCGCGTCGAGGCGGGCTTCGCCGCCTTCGACGAGCTCGGCGAAGTTCTCGCGGCCCCGGTCGTTGAGGTGGGCCATCGGGTCGGTCATGGTTCTCCCTCTTCAGCAGCTGCAGTCGCAACAGCTGCAACAGTCGCAACAACCGTCACAGCCGCAGTCGCACCCGTCGCACGTGCTCACGGGCTTTCCGCTCCACGGGCCAGGGTAGGGATCGCGGCAGCAGAACTGGCAGGTGCAGCACATGTAGGGGGTGAGGGCGCAGCCGAGGAAGAAGTTGCGCTTCTTCGGCGGGACGGCGAACTTCGGGTACCAGAGGCCGCCGCCTTTGCCGTCGTGGAACTCGGGCTTGTCGCTCTTGCCGGAGTCGCCGGGGTCCTTGGGGTCTTTGGGGCCGCCTGGACCACCGGGACCTCCTGGGCCGCCGGGACCACCCGGGCCACCGGGTCCACCCGGGCCACCGGGTCCACCCGGGCCACCGGGTCCACCCGGGCCGCCGGGACCGCGGCCGCCGGGGCCGTTCGGACCGCCTGGGCCGCCGCCTCCGGGAGCGCCCGGCGGCGGGACCGGACCCGGCGGCGGGAACCCGTGCGGCTGCGGAGACCCGTTCCAGCCGGGCGGTACCTGGTGCGGGTGCTGTTGAGGAGCCGGACCGCGCCCGATCCAGCCCGGCGGCTGCTGGTGCGGATGCTGCGGCGGAGTGGGCCCCGGCCCGATCCACCCGGGCGGCGGCTGCTGTCCAACCGGGCCGGCCGGCCACGAGCCGCGCTCCGGTGGTGCGCTCGACTCGGGAGCCGGGCTTCCAGCCGGCCCCGGGCCGTGGCTGCGGCCGTGGCTGCGGCTGCGGCTGTGGCTGCGGCTGCGGCTGCGGCTGTGGCTGCGGCTGTGGCTGCGGCTGTGGCTGTGGCTGTGGCTGTGGCCAGCACCGTGGCCGTGGGACAAGCCGCCGTGGGAAAAGCCGTGGCCGAAAGCCCTTCGCACCGCCTGCCTCAGCTCGTGGACCAGCAACGCGTGCACCAGCGCCGGCTCGGCGAACTCCGCCTCGCGCAACGCCAGCTCCACCCCCAGCACCGCGTCGTCGCACAGCCGGCGGGCCTCCTCCGGGCCCGTTCCCGTCGCCAGCAACGGGTTCCACGCCCCGGCCGCCGCGTCCGCCGGGTAGTCCTCGACCGCGTCCAGCAGGTGTGCCACGCGCCCGAACAGGCGGCCCGCCTCGGCGAGCGCCAGCGCGTTGCCTGGCTTGCCCGCCAGCTCCGCCGTGCGCGCGAACGCCGCCGCCGTGGCCCGCTCGGCCGGTTCCGTCGCCAGGAGCGGTGAGTCGCCCAGCCGCACCGATGACTCCAGCGCGCCCTGGCCCTCGACCGCCTCCGTCAGCACCGTCGTGTCGAACCCCACCTGGCCGCCCGTGCGGCGCCCCTGCGAAGTCCAGTGGGCCGCGACCCGCCGCGCCGCCGCGGCCACCGGACGACGAGCGAACGCACCGTCGCCGTCCTCGACGTGGTCGCCGACCTTGGCCGCCGCCAGTACCAACGACACCGCCGCCGCCAGCTGGGCGCCCTCGCCGCGGGCCACCGAGGCCGTCCGCATCCCCCGCAGGGGGCACGGGCCCGCTTCGCGGCGGCCGTCCGCGCGGGGCGTCTGCGCCTCGACCAGCACGGAGATGATCAACCCGTCGTAGTTGGTGACCACCCGGGCGAACTGGCCGTGTTCGTCGCGCAGCGTGAGGCACAGCCCGCACAGGTGGGCCAGCCAGTCCTCGTGCAGGCGTTCGGCCAGCCGGTGCCGGCACGGCCTGATGATCCCGAACATCCCCGGTTTCCCCCTCGTTCCCGACCCTCGGCGCACCTTAGCCCGAATGCGTGACGCCGGTGGCGGGAGTTCGCGTTTCGTGACCGGCCCGGCAGGATGACCCGCATGGCCGCACTGCACCCCCCGAAGGTCGAGGTCTTCGACCCCGCCGCGCGCGCGAACATCGACCCGAAGGGCATCCTGCGGGAGGTGGAGGAGTTCCGCGAGGAGCCGTTCGGCCTGTACCTCGCCCGCCCGACCCCGGGCCGCGCCCAGTTCCACTACCTCGAGTCGTGGCTGGTGCCCGAGCTCGGCCTACGCTTCACCGACTTCTGGTTCTCCCCCGGCCACGAGCGCGACCAGGACTTCTACCTCGACGTCGTCCGCGTCCACCGCGACGGCCCCCACTGGGTCGCCACGGACCTCTACGTCGACATCGTGCTCAAGGACAAGCTCTCCCTGAAGGTCATCGACACCGACGAGCTCCTGGAGGCCCTCGGAGCGGGCCTGGTCACCGCCGCGGACGCCGAGTACGCGCTGAAGACCACCTACACCGCCGTCGAAGGGCTGGCCGCGCACGGCTACGACCTCGCCGCCTGGCTGGCCACCCTCGACATCACGCTGACCTGGCGGCGCCACCCCTGATCGGCCCGCCTCGCCGACCTTCAGCCGGCGCCGTAGCGGAGGCCGTCGACGAGGACGGCGACCATGCGCCTGGCCTGCCCCGGCTCGCGGCCGGGTACCGGCCGGCACAACAACGCGATCGCGTGCAGGAGGTCCTCGGCGCCGAGGTCGCCGCGGATCGCACCGTCGGCGGCCGCCGCGTCGAGCAGGGCCGTGAGCGTGGGACCCAGCCGCTCCATGAAGTAGCCGGGCAGCCCTTCGAACGCCGGATCGCCCGAGTGCAGGGCCGAGGCCAGCCCGCGTTTGGTCTCGAGGAGCCCGACGAACCGGTCGATCCAGAGCGCCAGCGCCCGCTCCGGCGGGTGGGCGGCGCTCAGCTCGGGGCCGGCGTCGGCGACGGCGTCGATCCCGGTCCGCACGACGGCCTTGACCAGGTCCGAGCGCTGGGGGAAGTGCCGGTACAGCGTGCCGACGCCGACGCCGGCGAGGTCGGTGATCTCCTTGGCCGGGGCGTCCACGCCGGAGGTGTCGAAGACCGTCCGCGCCGCCTCGATCAAGGCCTCGACGTTGCGCTGGGCGTCGGCGCGCCGACGCCGGGTCTCCTGGGTCACATCGCCCCTCTCGGTTGCCTAACCGGAAAGCCTTTCCGTATAGTTCCGGAATAGGTTTCCACTTACGGCCAGCGTACGGCATCCGCGCCGGCCGGCACCTCGGCGGGAGAGAACCCATGCAGTACCGCACCCTCGGCCGGACCGGGATCAAGGTCAGCCCGTACGCGCTCGGCGCGATGATGTTCGCGACCTCCTTCGGCAATCCCGACCCGGACGACTCCGCCCGCATGATCCACAAGGCACTGGACGCGGGCATCAACTTCATCGACACCGCCGACGCCTACGGCGACTCCGAAGAGGTCGTCGGCAAGGCGTTGCGGGGCCGCCGCGACGACGTCGTGCTCGCCACCAAGTTCGGCCGCCAGGTCGGCGACGACCCGCACCACCAGGGCGCGTCCCGGCGCTGGATCGTAACCGCCGTCGAGAACTCGTTGCGGCGCCTGCAGGTCGACCACATCGACCTCTACCAGCTGCACCGCACCGATCCGGCGACGGACGTCGAGGAAACGCTTTCCGCGCTGACCGACCTGCTCCGCGCCGGCAAGGTCCGCGCGATCGGCACGTCCCAGAGCCTCGCGTCCGACATCGTCGAGGCCCAGTGGGTCGCCGAACACCGCAGCCTGGCGCGGTTCCGCGCCGAGCAGACGGCCTACTCCCTGCTCAACCGCGGCGTCGAACGCGAAGTGCTGCCGCTGGCCCAGCGTTTCGGCATGGGCACGCTGATCTGGGGCCCGCTCGGTCAGGGCCTGCTCACCGGGCGCGTCCGCAAGGGCGGGCACAACGACCTGCGCCGGGCCCACCTGCTCAAGCACCTCAGCGATGAACGCCGGCTCGACGTCGTCGAGCAGCTCGTTCCGCTGGCCGCCGGAGCGGGCCTGCCGATGACCCACCTCGCGATGGCCTTCGTCATCGCCCACCCCGGCGTCACCAGCGCGCTGCTCGGTCCGCGGACCATGCCCCAGCTCGACGACCTGCTGGCCGGCGTCGAGGTCCGGCTCACCGACGACGTGCTCGACCGCATCGACGAAATCGTGCCGCCCGGTACCAACGTCGGCGCGCTCGACCAGAACTACCAGCCGCCGGCGGTACACGACCCGGGCCTGCGCCGCCGCCCGCTCGCCGAGCGCGCCGCGGCCTAGCCGGGTGATGCGTGAGTCCGGTTGGTGAACGATCCTGTTCACCTCCGCAGCGTGATGGCTGCGGTTGCTCGGCTGTTCCCGTTCTGCCGCGGTAGAGCGGGGGACATTGCTGCCGCGGCTTGGAAGAAGAGCATGTCCTCGCCGGACGGGCAGGCTCTGGGATGACCACGGCTACCGCTGTCTGCTCGGCATCTGGGGGTGGGCCGCTGGGTGGTCATCCCGTCGCCTGGTTGAGGCCTATCACTTTGAGCCGGGCCCGCAAGCTTGCGTCGTCTGGTCGTGTTGGTCTGTGGGTTGCGGGCCCGGCTCAAAGTGATTTGACGGCCTCAGGCGACGGGATGACCACCCAGCTCCGTCATTTGAGGGGTACTGGCAGGCGGGCGCGCTCTGGCGGCCGCAGCTCGAGGACATGCGTGCCTAAGGCGTCCAGCCGGTGGCCGCGGCCCACTTCTCCGCGCGGGCGAACACGCCGTTGACCCACTCCTGCTTCTCATCGGCGTAGGCCTCGACCGTGCCGTCGGCGGCGTGCGCCTCGGCCAGCCGCAGCTTGACGTCGCGGTAGTCGTCGCGCTCGTCCGGGTTCGCCCGCAGGAAATCGCGGAAGAGCAGCGCGAGCCGCCACGCCGGCGTCTCCTCCGACCGGACGTGCAGGTTCACCGGGCGCCGCGGGTCGGCTCCGACGTGGAGGCGCTTGGGCCAGATCCCGGTGCCGTCCTGGGCGTCGTCGACCCAGTCGCCCTCCAGCCGGGGGAAGCCGGCGTCGGCCAGCAGGCCGCCCAGTGTGTCCGCGTCGTCCAATGTGGACACCGTGAGCTGCAGGTCGAGGACGTCCTTGGCGGGCAGGCCGGGCACGGCCGTGGACCCGATGTGGTCGGCGCGGCGGCCCAGCTCCCCCGCCACGGCGCGGACCCGGGCCAGCACCCGCTCGGCCTGGGCCGGCCAGGTGAGGTCGTACTCGGCGATCTTCGGCGACATCGGCGGCCGCGGCCGGCGCAGCCGGACGTTGGCCTCGAACGGCACCAGCCGGTCCGCCCACAGCGCGTCGACCTCGGCGAGCACCGCGTCCGCGGCGCCGCCGTTGTCCAGCCAGACGTCCGCGACGGCCCGGCGCTGCTCGGTGCTCGCCTGCGCCCGGATCCGCGCCCGCGCGTCCTCCTCGGCCATTCCGCGGGCCGAGACCAGCCGCCGCACCCGCACCTCGACCGGCGCGTCGACGACCACGACCAGGTGGTAGACGGTCGCGAGGCCGTTTTCGACCAGCAGCGGGATGTCGTGGACGATGATCGCGTCCGGCTTCGCGGCCGCCATCAGCTCCCCGGTCCGGGCGCCGACCAGCGGGTGCACGATCGCGTTCAGCCGGTGCCGCGACTCGTCGTCGGCGAACGCCTTCGCGGCGAGCGCGGGCCGGTCGAGCGAGCCGTCCGCGGCCAGGATGTCCTCGCCGAACTCCGCCACCAGCCGGGCCAGCCCCTCGGTCCCCGGCTCGACCACCTCGCGGGCGATCCGGTCGGAGTCCACCAGCACCGCGCCGTGTTCGGCGAGCCGGTTCGCCACGGTCGACTTCCCGGCCCCGATCCCACCCGTCAACCCCACGCGCAACATGCCGATCACCCTAGTCACGCCGAGGTCGCACCCGCCGTGGACACGTCCGGTCGGATCTGCGCCATTTGTGTGACAGGTGGGAAATTCTCGTAACAGAGACCTGGTCCGGTCGACATCCCCGACAGGGATGCGTCATCGAGGGGGAACTCGTGGGCATGACGAAGATCAGGAGACCGGCCGCCGCCGTGCTCTGCGCGGGCGGGCTTGCCGTGGCCGCGCCGGAAGCCGCGGCGGCACCGCCGGCACCACCGAGCGTCGCCGCGCCGACGGCACACTGCCTGTCCGGGGTCATGCGGGTGCAGGTCACCTTCCGGCACACACCGTTCCGGCGGCTGTACGTCGTGCAGAGCGCGTGGACGCCGTTCACCACGTCGCCCTGCCCCAAAAGCGGGTGATCCGCAAGCCGATCGTGACGCGTGACTCAACCGATATCCGGACACGCCGTGTTGCTTACCCACCCGCAACCGCGCCGGTGCGTACGGTGCCCGCGAAGAGCGTTGCCCACGCGGAGGAACGATGGCGGACAGCAAGCACGTCGGGAGGCACCGGCTCGGCACGCCGGGGCTGGTGCACTGCCTCGTCCATCTTTCGGTGGCCGAGGCACTGGCCGGCCACCAGCGGACCTGGCTGAACACCCTGCTGGTCCCGGCCAGGCACAGCTTCGCCGGCCTCCGCCGCAGGGCTCGCGCGGCCGCGCTCGAGCGGATCTGGGTGCCGTCGGTGAGCCCGGCCGTCCCGCGCGCGGTGACCGTGCGCGCCGCCTGAGCTCCCTGAGCCGGGTCAGCGCCCGGTTTCGCGCGTCTCGATCGCGATCTCCGACGACAGCGTCCGGTGCACCGGGCACTTGTCGGCGATCAGCATGAGCCGGGCGCGCTGATCGTCGTCGAGGTCGCCTTCGAGCTCGATCTCGCGGGTGATCCGGCTGAGCAGGCCGCGCTCGGTTTCGCAGCGCGCGCAGTCTTCGGCGTGGATGCGGTCGTGGCGCAGCCGGACCGTCGCCCTGGTCAGCGGGATGCCCTTGCGGTCGGCGTACATCCGCAGCGTGATCGCGGTGCACGAACCCAGCGACGCGAGCAGCAGCTCGTACGGGTTCGGTCCGGCGTCGGCGCCCCCGGCCTCGACCGGCTCGTCGACGAGCAGCGTGTGGGTCGCCGTGGTCACCTCTTGCGTGTACGTGCCGTCGCCGCTCGCGGTGACGACGACGGTGCCGGGCTGGGGGTGATCCATCCGCCTGAAGTCCTCTCGGGTTGCGGGAGGTGGCCGATCCGGACATCCGGCGCATTCCCAAGACGCGGCGGATATCGTATCTTCTGCTGCGAGTGGGTGATCCGGACGCCGCCCCGCGCCCGGCTGCCGCAAAGGGGGTGTGCCGTGGCTACCAGGCACTTGCCGATGCGCCCGGCCGATCAGGGTGGCCGCGAGCGCTACCTCGACGCCGCGCTGTCCGTGCTCGTGGACCGGGGCGTGCCGGGGCTGACCGTGCGCGGTGTCGCCGAGGCGGCCGGCGCGTCGACGCTCTCGGTCTACGCCCGCTTCGGCGGCCGCACCGGCCTGCTCGACGCCTTGTACGAACGCACCTTCGATTCGCTGCGCGAGCTGCTGGAAGGCCAGCCGCCCTCGAGCGAAGACGGCGTTGCGGACCTGCTGCACCTCGCGCTGGAGTACCGGAACTTCGCCCGGGAGAGCCCGACCCGCTACGCGCTGATGTTCGAGCGCCCGGTGCCCGGGTTCGACCCGGATCCGGCGCTGCGGTCAGCGGTGCTGCGGACGACGTTCAGCCTGCTCATCGGGCGGGTCCAGCGGGTCTGCCCGCCGGGTGCGGACGCCCGGTCGGCGGCCTACCACCTGTGGACGGCCATCCACGGCCTGGTCGGCGCCGAACTGCTGATGGCCTCGCGGCGGCCGCTGCCGGACTGGTTCATCCCGCCGACCGACGAGGCGCACGAGGCGATGTACCGCCAAGGCGTCACCGCGATGATGACCGGCCTCGGCTTCCGCAACCACCACTGACCCGGACAACCGAAGAGCCCCCGGTCCACAGCGGACCGGGGGCTCTTCGTTCGGCTCAGAGAGCTAGTGCTCACGCACCGCCGGAGAGCTTCTCGCGGAGCGCCGCGAGCTGCTCGTCGGAGGCGAGGGTGCCACCGCTGCTCTTGGAGTCGGCCGGGGCCGAGCCCGAGGTGTAGCTTTCCGCGCCACCCTCGATGCCGGTCGCCGCGTCGGCCGCCGCTTCGGCGTCCGCCTCGACGGCCTTCTGGACCTGCTTCATGTGGGCCTCGTAACGGGTGTGCGCCTCGGCGTACTGGCGCTCCCACTCCTCACGCTGCTTGTCGAAGCCTTCCTGCCACTCCTGGGTGTCCGGGTCGAAGCCTTCGGGGTAGATGTAGTTGCCCTCGGCGTCGTACTCGGCGGCCATGCCGTACTGGGTCGGGTCGAACTCGGTGTCCGGCGTGACACCCTCGTTCGCCTGCTTCAGCGACAGCGAGATGCGACGGCGCTCGAGGTCGATGTCGATGACCTTGACCATGACGTCGCCGTTGACCTGGACGACCTGCTCCGGGATCTCCACGTGGCGCTCGGCCAGCTCGGAGATGTGGACCAGGCCCTCGATGCCCTCTTCGACGCGGACGAACGCACCGAACGGAACCAGCTTGGTGACCTTGCCCGGCACGATCTGGCCGATCGCGTGGGTGCGGGCGAACTGGCGCCACGGGTCTTCCTGGGTCGCCTTCAGCGACAGCGAGACGCGCTCGCGGTCCATGTCGACGTCCAGGACCTCGACCGTGACCTCCTGGCCGACCTCGACGACCTCGGACGGGTGGTCGATGTGCTTCCAGGACAGCTCGGAGACGTGCACCAGGCCGTCGACGCCACCCAGGTCCACGAAGGCACCGAAGTTGACGATGGACGACACGACGCCCTTGCGGACCTGGCCCTTGGCGAGCGCGTTGAGGAACTCGCTGCGCACCTCGGACTGGGTCTGCTCCAGGTAGGCGCGGCGGGACAGGACCACGTTGTTGCGGTTCTTGTCCAGCTCGATGATCTTCGCCTCGAGCTCGCGGCCGACGTACGGCTGCAGGTCGCGCACGCGGCGCATCTCGACCAGGGACGCGGGGAGGAAGCCGCGCAGGCCGATGTCCAGGATGAGGCCGCCCTTGACGACCTCGATGACGGTGCCCTTGACGGGCTCGTCCTTCTCCTTGAGCTCCTCGATCGTGCCCCAGGCGCGCTCGTACTGCGCGCGCTTCTTGGACAGGATCAGACGGCCTTCCTTGTCCTCCTTTTGGAGAACCAGGGCTTCGACCTCATCGCCGACGGTGACAACCTCAGCCGGGTCGACATCGTGCTTGATGGAGAGCTCACGCGAGGGGATGACACCCTCGGTCTTGTAGCCGATGTCGAGCAGGACCTCGTCGCGGTCGACCTTGACGATGGTGCCCTCGACGATGTCGCCATCGTTGAAGTACTTGATCGTCTTGTCGATCGCCGCGAGGAAGTCTTCCTCCGACCCGATGTCGTTGATGGCGACCTGCTGGGGCCCGGTGGGGGCGGTCGGGGCGGTGGCGGTGTCGGTGGTCATTAGGCGGGTTGCTCCGGTGGATGGGAATCGAGGGTTGGCAGTTGTCGGCGCGATGGGCGGCATACGACGACCCTGCAAGCAAACGTCCACCAGTGAACGACCGCGGCATGACCCCGCATACGGTGCGCGACCCGAGTCCCAACCAGAAGCTGAGCGGAAGGCAGCGCGAACCCACTGCGCTAACACTTATCCTACGCGGCAGCCGCTAGGCGGCACAATCAGGGTCCCCCTGGCTCGCTAAGGTCCTCGCGGAAGCAAACCGCACGCACGAGGACGCAGGTGGGGCGAGCAGCGCCACCGGGACCGGAGACCCCCATCATGCCACCGGAGGAGGCGCCCGCGCCGGGGCGCCACGACGCCGCCGAACACCGGCTGGGCACCGCGGCCGTCGCCTACCGCGAGGTCGGCGGGGCCGAAGCCGCGGCCGCGAACCTCGCCTGGTGGGACGCCGACGCCGACGACTACCAGGCCGAGCACGGCGGGTTCCTCGGCGACGCCGACTTCGTCTGGTGCCCGGAGGGTGTCCGGGAGGCCGAGGCGCGGCTGCTCGGCGACGTCCGCGGCAAGCGCGTGCTGGAGGTCGGCTGCGGGCAGGCCGCCTGCGCGCGCTGGCTGGCCACCGAGGGCGCGCACGCCGTCGCGACCGACCTTTCGGCAGGCATGCTGCGCCACGCCCGCGACGGGAACGCGCGCACCGGCCTGGACGTCCCGCTGGTGCAGGCCAACGCCGAGCAGCTGCCGCTGGCCTCCGGCAGCTTCGACGCGGCCTGCTCGGCCTTCGGCGCGATCCCGTTCGTGGCGTCGGTGGACGCGGTCTTCGCCGAGGTCCACCGGGTGCTGCGGCCGGGCGCGCCGTGGGTGTTCTCGGTGACGCACCCGATGCGGTGGATCTTCCCCGACGACCCGGGCCCGCAGGGGCTCACCGTCACCCAGCCGTACTTCGACCGCACGCCGTACGTCGAGGTCGACGACGAGGGCACCGCCACCTACGTCGAGTACCACCACACCCTCGGCGACTACGTCCGGGCGCTGGCCGGGGCCGGGTTCACCCTGACCGACCTGGTCGAGCCCGAGTGGCCGGCCGGGCACACGCGGGTGTGGGGCCAGTGGAGCCCGCTGCGCGGCAAGCTCTTCCCGGGCACCGCGATCTTCCGCACGCACCGCTCGTGACCACCCTCGAAGCCCAGCAGAACGCGCGGTTCGCCGCGCTCGACCCGCTGCTGCCGCCGATCGCGGCCCCGCCGTCGCCGTCGAACGAGCCGCTGGTCGTGACGGTCGGCGGGCGCAAGGCGGGCGGCCTGCTGACCCGGGTCGTGCACGCCCCGGGGTCCTGGCCGACGCTGTGGGGCCCGTCCGACATCCGCGACCTGACCGCGGTGCCGGGCGACAGCGGCGCGGCGGGGCTGGCCGCGTTGCTGGGCGCGTGGCGCGACCGGCTGCGCGGGACGCCGGCCGGCCCGGACTCGGCCTGCTCGGTGACCTGGCCGAGCCGCGACGCCGAGGCGTCCGCGGTGCTGCTGGCGCACGGGTTCGCGCCGATGACGTGCCTGGCCGTGCGGACCACCGGCGAGCCCGGCGACCCGGGGCCGGCGCGGGTGAGCGTCCGCCGCGCCGGGGAGGGCGACGTCGAGGCGCTGACCGAGCTGCGGCTGGCCGAGTGGCGGTACACCTCGCTGGTCGGCACCGCGGTGCCGCGGCCGGGGGCGCGGGAGCTGCTGCGCGCCGAAGTCGTCCGCGCCCTGCGCTTCGGCGGGCTGGTCTGGCTCGCGGAGGAGGGCGGCGTGCCGGCCGGGATGGCCTCCTGCGCGCTGGCCGAGGCCGTACCGGGCAACTCCGTCCACGGCAGGCTGCTGCCGGGCCGCTGGGGGTACGTCGACACGGTGTCGGTCGGGCCCGCGGCCCGCGGCGGCGGGGTCGGCCGGGCGCTGATGGCGGTCGCGCACCGGGACCTGCTCGGCCGCGACGTGCGCGGGACGTTCCTGTTCTACCACCCGGCGAACCCGCTTTCGCCGGTGTTCTGGCACCGGCAGGGCTACCGTCCGCTGTGGACCATGTGGCTCCGGCGCCCGGCCTGGTCCTGACCGCACCGACCGAGGGGGAAACCATGGACATCGCCGAACCGCTGCTCGCGGCGCACCGGGCGCGCTTCGCCGCCGTCGACGCGCTGCTGCCGCCCGCCGCACCACCGGCCGAAGGCGAGCGCCTCGACGCGGCCACCACGAACGGCACGCGGGTCACCGGGGTGCTGCAGCGGCAGCGGCTCGCACCCGGCGACGTCCCGATGCTGTGGTCGGCCGCCGACACCTGGCAGCTCTTCCCGTACTTCGGCGACACCGGCACCGAAGGCGTGGACGTCCTGCTGCGCGCGTTGAAGGGCCGGCTCGAGGCCGAGGAGACCGGTGGCGACTCGGCGTGCGTGGTCGTCTGGCCGAGCCGGGACGCCGAGGCGATCCGCGCCTTCCTCGACCACGGTCTCGTGCCGCTGTCGGCGGTCGGCGTGCGCACCGCTCCCCCGCCCCCGCCGGCCGCCGTGCCAGGGGTCGCCGTCCGGCGGGCCGGGCCCGGCGACTTCGCCGCGGCGCTCGAGCTGGCGACGGCGACGTTCGACTACACCGGGCTCGTCGCCGCGCCGCGCCGGGACAACACGGCCGAGCTGCTGGCGCCGTCCCTGCGTGACGCGCTTGCCGCGGACGAACCGGCCGTCTGGCTGGCCGAGGCGGACGGCGAGCTGCGCGGGTTCGCCCAGTGCGCGTGGCTCGACGCGGTCCCGGGCAGCGAAGCGGGCGAGCTGCTGCCGCCGGGGCGCTGGGGGTACGTGAACAACGTCGTGACGCTCCCCGGGGAACGCGGCGGCGGGTTCGGCCGGGCGCTGATGGCCCACGTGCACCGGGAGCTGCACCGCGGCGGCGCGATCCACACGTACCTGTACTACAACCCGACCAACCCGCTGTCCTCGGTGTTCTGGCACCGGCAGGGCTACCGTCCCCTGTGGACGACGTGGGAGGTGCGCCCGGCGGCGGCGCTGCGATGAGCGCGGGCGAGCACGAGCCCGGCCCCTGCCGCGCGGCCGGGCCGCACAGGCCCCTGCCCTTGAGCGAGCGTGCCGGGCACCGCAGCCCGACCGGCCGGGCTGCGCCGGTGTCGCCGGGATGCGACAGTTCCCCCGCCACAGCTGTTCGGTGAGCCACTCACAAGTGTGACGTGCGTCCGGTGATCTTGCCGCCACCACCCGCCGGGACTAGTTTTTGAACTGACCGGTCAGTTCAAAAGTTCGCGAAGCGGGAGAAACCGTGCAGGTCCGAGCCGATCGGGTGTCCCTCGAGGGGCACCACGGCACCTTGTTGCCACCCACCTCCCTGATCGTCGGCGAGGGCGACCTGGCGATCGTGCACGGCGAACCCGGCGTCGGCGTCACCGCGTTCGGCCTCGCGCTGGCCGGACGGCTGAAGCCGACCACCGGCACGGTGCACGCCGAAGGTGCCGACGCTCCGCTGACCGAGCTCGTCGCGGTCGTCGACGCCCCGGGTGTCAGCGAACCGGACGACGCGCTGCCCCTGCGCGTGGTCGCCGGCGAGGAGCTGGCGCTGGCCCACCGCCCGGCGGGCAAGGAGGACGTCGCCCGCTGGCTCGCCGGCCACGACGCCGCGCCGTTCGCCGGCACGCGCTTCGAGAACCTCACCCCGGCGCTGCGCACGCGGCTGCTCACCGAACTGGCCGCCGAGCGCAAGGGCGTTCGCGTGCTCGTGCTCGTCACCCCCGACCGGCACACGAGCGACGTCGGCAGCTGGGCCGGGCTGGCGCGCGAGCAGGCCGAGCGGGGCCTGGTCGTCGTCGTCCTGACGGCGACGACCCCGCTGTCCGCGCTGCCCTTCGCCCCGGCGCTCATCGGCGCGGCCGAGCAGCCCGCGCCGCAGCACTGCGCGTCCCCCGAGGCCTCCCCCGGGAGCGCCGCCCCCGAACCCACCGAAGAGCTCACCGAGAGCACTGACGGAGTCCCCGAATGAACGCCTTCCGGATCGCGCGCAACGAGCTGCGCCGCCTCTCCACCGGCACCCTGCCGAAGCTCGCGCTGGTCGCGCTCGTGCTGGTGCCGCTGCTGTACGCCTCCTTCTACCTGTACGCGAACTACGACCCGTACGGCCGCCTCGACAAGCTGCCCGCCGCGGTCTTCACCAGCGACACCGGGGCGAAGGACGCCGGCGGCCAGGAGCGCAACGTGGGCCGCGAAGTGACCGACGAGCTGGTCAAGTCCGGCACGTTCCAGTGGCACGAGGTGTCCGAACAGGAGGCCCGCGACGGCGTCCGCGACGACAAGTACTCGTTCGCCATCGGGATCCCCAGCGGCTTCTCCGCCGCGCTGCTGTCGGTCGGCAACTTCCAGCCGCAGCAGGCGACGATCACGCTGACCACCAACGACGCCAACAACTACCTGTCCGGCACGATCGCGAAGCAGGTCGCCGAGCAGGTCCGCAAGACGATCGCGGAGAAGGTCGGCAGCGAGGCCGCGGACCGGTTCCTGGTCGGCTTCTCCACCATCTACGCCAAGATCCAGGAGGCCTCGACCGGCGCCGCGCAGCTCGCCGACGGCGCCACGCAGCTCAAGTCCGGGCAGCAGCAGCTGGCCGACGGCGCGGCGAAGCTCGCGGACGGCTCGTCGACGCTGGCGACCGGCCTCGGCACGCTCAAGAGCGCCACCGCGTCCCTGCCGTCGCAGACCCAGCAGCTCGCCAACGGCGCTTCGCAGGTGGCCGCCGGTGACCAGAAGGTCGCCGACGCCGCTTCGATCGCCGCGACGGCGTCGTCCGACATCCAGGGCAAGCTCGACTCCTACCGCAGCCAGCTGCAGGCGGACCTGCGCTCCGCGGGGGTGCCGGAGGCCCAGGTCGAGGCGATCCTGGCCAAGGCCGACCAGCTGCGCTCCCCCGTCGACCAGGCCAACGGCAAGATCCAGCAGGCCAACGGCGACCTCGCGAAGCTGGCCGACGGCGCCCGCCAGGTGTCCGACGGCGCGGCCAAGCTCGCCGCGGCGTCGCCGCAGCTGGCGAGCGGCATCGCGCAGGCGTCCGACGGCGCGAACCAGCTGCGGGACGGCTCGGCCAAGCTCAGCGACGGCGAGAAGACGGCGGTCAACGGCACCAACCAGCTCGCCGACGGCGCGGTGAAGCTGCGCGACGGGCTGGCGTCCGGGCTCAAGCAGATCCCGAACCCCGACGACCCGACCCGCTCGGCGACGGCCAACACGATCGCGGACCCGGTGGCGGTGAACGCCAACGGCGAGGCGTCGGCGGGCACGTACGGCGCCGGTCTCGCGCCGTTCTTCATCTCGCTGGCCACCTGGATCGGTGCGTTCGTGCTGTTCCTGATCCTGCGGCCGCTTTCGACGCGCGCGCTGACCGCGGGCGCGGCGCCGTTCCGGGTCGCCGTCGGCGGCTGGCTGTCCTCGGCGCTGCTGGGCATCGCGCAGGTGGTCGTCCTGTTCGGCGCGGTGACGTGGCTGGTCGGCATCCACATCGCCCACCCGCTGGAGGCGATCGGGTTCGCCGTGCTGGTGTCGCTGACGTTCACGTCGGTGGTGCACGCGCTCAACGCCTTCTTCGGTGCGGTCGGCAAGTTCCTCGGCCTGGTGCTGCTGGTGCTGCAGCTGGTGAGCGCGGGCGGCACGTTCCCGTGGCAGACGATCCCCGACGCGCTGTACCCGCTGCACGTGGTGCTGCCGATGGGGTACGCGATCGACGGCTTCCGCCACCTGTTCTACAGCGGGGCGTCGACGGGACGGCTGCTCGGCGACATCGGCGTGCTGCTGGCGTACCTGGCCGGCGGGATCCTGGTGTCCACTTTGGCCGCCCGCAAGCGTCGCGTTTGGACGGTGTCCGCGCTCAAGCCCGAGCTGAGCCTGTGAGCGGGGGAACGAAGCAGAAGCTCTTCGAGGCCACTTTGGAGCTCTCGAAGAGCCGGGGCCTGGTGGGCCTGACGGTCGACGACATCGCGGCCGCGGCCGGCGTCGCGAAGGGCACGGTGTACTACAACTTCGGGTCGAAGGACGGGCTGGTCGACGCGCTGCTGCGGTACGGCGTGGACATGCTGGCCCTCCGGCTGCGCGACGCGGTCTCGGACGCGGATCCGCTGGACGTGATCGAGGCGCAGGTCGACACGACGCTGGAGTTCATCGCGCAGTACCCGGGGTTCTCGCAGATCCTGGTGAGCGAGCTGTGGCGGACGCCGGGCCAGTGGCACGGGACGCTTTCGCTGCTGCGCGAGGAGATCATCTCGATCGTGAAGCAGCAGTTGTCGCGGCTCGAGGCGGCGGGGCGGCTGCCGGAGGGCGTGCAGATCCCGACGGCGGCGGCCGGGTTGTTCGGCACGATGCTGGTGGTGGCGCTGGACTGGCAGGTGTTCGGGCCGCAGCGGACCCGGGCCGAGGTGCGGGACGCGGTGATGGTCCTGATCCGCGGCCTGGGGCGGCGCTAGCCGGCGGCCCGCGCCTTCGCCCGGTAGCGGCCGGGGGTTTCGCCGACGAGATCGGTGAAGGCGTCGATGAAGCTGCCCGGGTTCGCCCACCCGAGCCGCGTTGCCGTGTCGGTCACCGACGTGCCGTCGGCGAGTTCGAGCACGGACCGCTGAACGCGCAGCAGCGTGCGCCACTGGTGGAAGGACATCGAGAGCTCGCTGCCGAACAGCCGGCTGAGGGTGCGTTCGCTCGCGCCGGTCCGGCGGCCCAGCTCGGCCAGGGTCGCCGGGCTCGCCGGATCGGCGTGCAGTAGGTCGGTGACCGCCTTGAGGCGCGGCTCGGCCGGTTCCGGGAGGCGCAGCGGTTCCTGCCCGGCGCGGGTGAGCTCGGTGAGGACGACCTCGAGCAGCAGCCGGGCGCGCGAGCTGCCGTCCGGCTCGGTGTGCATCGCCAGGTACGCCTCACGCAGCAGCGCGCCGGCCGTGAACACCGACGGCTCCGCCGGCAGGCGCCCGGCCTGGGCCGCGGGAACGCTGAGCAGGCGGACGACGGTCGCGCCGTGCGCGCGGCTGCTGTGGACGTGGAACGGCGGCACCCAGGTGATGCGGTTCGACGGCGCCACCCAGGTGCCGGCCCGGGTCGTGGTGACCAGCGCGCCGGTGGCGGCGTACCTGAGCTGGCCGAAGTCGTGGGAGTGCGGGGCGATGTCCTCGCCGTGGGCCAGTGGCTCGCAGGTCACGGTGGCCAGTCTAGGCGGGTTTTCGGAAAATCCCGGCGGGACACCGGTGGTACGCCCACGTGGCGGCGATCATCGTGGAGGCATGCGAATGATCACCCAGCACACGTACGGCGGGCCCGAGGTCCTGACCATCGTGGACTCCCCCGTCCCGCAGCCGCTGCCCACCGAAGTCCTCGTCCGGGTCTCGGCGATCGGGCTCAACCCGCTGGAACCGCGCCTTCGTGCGGGCGAGTTCCCCATGCTGGGCCGGCCGCCGTTCGTGCTGGGCTGGGACATCAGCGGCGTGGTCGAGGCGGCGCAGACGTGGCGCTTCCGCCCGGGCGACGAGGTGTTCGGGATGCCGCTGTTCCCCCGGGCGGCGGGCGGGTACGCCGAGTTCGTGGCCGCGCCGGCGTTGCACCTGGTGCGCAAGCCGGCGTCACTGACCCACGTCGAGGCGGCGGCCTTGCCGATCGTCGGGCTGACGGCGTGGCAGGGCCTCGTCGACCTCGGCGGCGTGACGGAGGGGGACCGCGTGCTGATCCACGGCGGCGGTGGCGGGGTCGGCCACGTCGCGATCCAAATCGCGAAGTCGCTGGGGGCGCACGTGATCACCACCGCGCGCGGGGACAAGCGCGAGTTCGTCACGGACCTGGGCGCGGACGAGGTCGTGGGCGACGACTTCGCCGACGTGGTCGCCGACGTCGATCTGGTGCTCGACACGATCGGCGGCTCGACGGCCCAGCGTTCGCTCGACGTGCTGCGCCCAGGAGGCCACCTCGTGACGGCGGTCGCGGAGGAGGACGCGGAGCTGATCGCGAAGGCCGAGGCGGCCGGACGGCGGTTCAGCGGAATCGCGGTCGAACCGGACCCGGTGGCGCTGCGGGGGCTCGTCGCGCTGGTCGAGGCGGGCAGGTTGCGGGTGCACGTGGCGGAGGTGTTCCCGTTCTCGAACATCGCCGACGCGCATCGGGTGCTCGAGCGGGGTCACCTCAAGGGGAAGGTGGTGCTCACCGTGTGATCCCGCGTCCCCTCGGGCAAAGTCGGACCGCCGGCTTTCAGGTCCCTAACCACGGCCCGGAAACGGCACGCTGACCCCCAAACCCGCACCCCACCCAGACCCCTCCCCCCACCCCGATCCGAAGCCCCAACACGGCCGGTGGTGCCGGGTCAAGGCACGCTTTCCCGCCTTGACGCGGTACCACCGGCCGTAGTCACAATCGGGCATCGGGGTGGTGGGCACCGACCAGGGCCACCCGGACCAGCCGCACCTTCAGATGAAAGCAGTTCTCCACACCCGGCTCAGCCGCAGTTCTCCACAACCCGCCTCAACCGCGGTCCTCGATCCGGGCCCGCACCGCCGCCGCATAGCTGTCCACCGCCGTGGCCGCGGCCGTCAGCTCGCACGGACCGTCGATCAGCAGCCTCTTCGCCGGGATGTACGCCTGCTCGATCTCCGGGTCGCCCACCAGCCCGTACTCCCGGGCCAGCTCCACGTCACCCGCCAGGCGGGTTCGCAGTTCCTCGCGGCGGGCGACCAGGCCGTCGAGGACCGCTCGCTGGCGGCGGCCGTCCTCCACCGCCGGGGCCACCGCGTGCTCGTGGCTGTCGATGTGGCGCTCCACCCACTCCGCGTCGCCGTCCACCTCGGCCGAGCGGAGCTGCTTGAGCGCCCCGCGAAGCCGCTGTGCCCGGGCCGGCAGCATCGCCACGCCCGTGAAGCGCGTTGCCACCCTCAGCTGGTACGCCTCGATCTCCGCCAGCTCCGCCACGGCCTGGGTGAGCACCTCCAGGCGGCCCGCGAGGTCGTCCGGGGCCGGGCGAGCCTGGCCCGTGCTCGCGCGGACCGCCGCCACCCCCGGCGACGACTCCTCGCGGAAGCCGAGCAGCAAGCGGAGACCCAGCTCCGCCGCGCGGCCGGCGAGCGGGGCCAGTACCTCGCCGACGAGCCGGTCGGGCTCCGCCGAGTCGTCGATCCCGTCGACCACCAGCGTGCGGCCCGCGACGCCGGTGGTGAGGCGGTCCGCGATGCGGTGGCGGACCGCGTCGGCCGTGCGGCCCGTCGCGTCGACCGCGAGGTCCACGCTGCCCGGCGGCGGTGTCTCGCCCAGTGCCGGCGGCAGGCCGGGCACGCCGAGGGAACGTTCCCGGTCGGCGAGCACGATCCCGAACCGCAACGCCGCCGCGACGGGCGAGCCGGCCTCACCGGTGTCGACGACCCAGACCGTCCCCGGCTCGGCCTTGGCGAACCAGTCGGCGACGCGCTGCACGAACGACACGTCGACGGCCTCGCCGACCGGGCGCGAGAAGCTCGCGTCGACCGCCGGGCTGCCGGACGCCCAGATGCTCAGCTGCGGCAGGTGCCCGAGCATGGTCTCGACCGGCACCATCCAGGTGCCGGTGTCCTTGCCGACGACCATGCCGACCACGTGGCCGGTCGCCTCGTCGATCACCGCCGTGCCGCCGAAACCGGGGCCGAGCGGTTCGGCTTCGGCCGTGCGGAAGAGGCGGACCCACTCGCCGCCGGTCTGCTCCGGGCCGCCCAGCCGGGCGTGCGTCCAGCGGCCGACCGAGCCCGGCGGGAAGCCGAACGCGCGGACGAGCTGGTGCTCGCCGAGGGGCATGCGGTGCAGCGGGGCGCGGAACACGCGGGATTCGGGGCGCTCCAAGCGCAGCAGGGCGAGATCGCCGTGGCCGCCGCCGTCGGAGGGCACCCAGCAGCCTTCGACGACGCTCGCGGCGCCGGGCATGGCTTCGGCCAGGCCGACGAAGTCGACGCTCAGCGCGGATCGCGGCCCACCGGCGGTCTCGACGACGTGCGCGCTCGTGAGCACGTGGTACTCGTCCAGTACCGTGCCCGCTCCGCACACCCGGCCGAGTTCGTCGTGCAACCGGACCCGCCAGCGGCGTCGCTCACGCTCGAACCCCATTCGGCGGACCCTACGCCGTGATCGCCGCGCACCGCCGCCGACCTCCCTACCCAGCGGTAATAGCTCACCCGAACGGAGTCATCCGTTCGGCACAACGCGGGATCACACTGCACCGAACACGCGGCTGCCGGGCGCGGCCGGGTCGTCGCCGGCCCAGAACTCGAACCAGTGCCGGGTGAACTCTTCGCGCGACAGGCGGCCGTCGCCGTCGGTGTCGAGGAGGGCGAAGACGCCTTCGGACGGCGTGCCGACGCCGTTCCAGGCCGCGATCAGGCGCTCGTACTCGGCGGCGGAGATGACGCCGTCGCCGTTTTCGTCGACGGCCTCGAACATCGCCTCCGCGGTGCCGGTGACCGCGTCCGGCATCGCCGGCAAGGCGTCGACGACCCGGAGGACCTGGTCGAGGCTGACTCGTCCGCCGCCGCCCGCGGCGTCGTCGAGGGTGCCCCACCAGCCCATCATGATGCCGGCGAGCCGCTGGCCGCCGGGCGTGCTCGCGTCGGTGCCGCGGAGGTCGAGCCACCGCGCGGTGAGCGCGCGGAAGTCCGCCTCCGTCAGGAACCCGTCGCCGTCGGCGTCCATGGCGCCGAAGACGCCGGAGATCTTGCGCCGCTGGAAGTCACTGGCCATGGCGCCCAGCATCGCCGCGGCGCGTGCCGCCCGACGACGGCCGCCCGAGTACTTCCGCGTCACGACCCGGTGATCCGGGCCGTGACGCCGAGTGAGCAAACAACCGCTTGAGGGGGTCCGGGTGGCGAAGCCCCCGGCTCGGGGCGGAGCCCCGGATGTTTCAGTGCGCGGCTTCGTTCCAGGACCGGCCGTAGCCGACCGAGACCTCGAGCGGCACGGCCAGGGCGTACGCCGAGCCCATGCCCTCGCGCACCAGCTGCTCCAGCTGCTCCTTCTCGCCCTCGGCGACTTCCAGCACCAGTTCGTCGTGGACCTGCAGCAGGATCCGGCTCTTCAGCTTCGCCGCCACCAGCGCGCGGTGGACGTTGAGCATCGCGACCTTGATGATGTCCGCCGCGCTGCCCTGGATCGGGGCGTTGAGCGCCATCCGCTCGGCCATCTCGCGGCGCTGGCGGTTGTCACTGTTGAGGTCCGGCAGGTAGCGGCGGCGGCCGAAGATCGTCTCCGTGTACCCGCACTTCGCCGCTTCGCCGACCACCGAGTGGAGGTAGTCGCTGATGCCGCCGAAGCGGGCGAAGTACGCCTCCATCTGCTCCTTGGCTTCCTCGGTGGAAATCCGCAGCTGTTGCGAGAGCCCGTACGCCGACAACCCGTACGCGAGCCCGTACGACATCGCCTTGACGCGGTAGCGCAGCTCCGGCGTGATCTCCTCCGGCGGCATCGAGAACGCCCGCGACGCGACGAACGTGTGCAGGTCCTCGCCCGAGTTGAACGCCTCGATGAGGCCCTCGTCCTTCGAGAGGTGCGCCATGATCCGCATCTCGATCTGGCTGTAGTCCGCGGTCATCAGCTCGGAGTAGCCCTCGCCGACGACGAAGGCATCGCGGATGCGGCGGCCTTCTTCGGTGCGGACCGGGATGTTCTGCAGGTTCGGCTCGGTCGAGGACAGCCGCCCGGTGGCCGCGATCGTCTGCAGCAGCGTGGTGTGGATGCGGCCGTCGTCGGCGACGGACTTGATCAGGCCCTCGACCGTGGTGCGCAGCTTCGTCGCGTCGCGGTGCTCCAGCATGTGCTGCAGGAACGGGTGCTCGGTCTTCTCGAACAGGCCCTGCAGCGCCTCGGCGTCGGTGGTGTAGCCGGTCTTGGTGCGCTTGGTCTTCGGCATGCCCAGCTCGTCGAACAGCACGACCTGCAGCTGCTTCGGCGAGCCGAGGTTGATCTGCTTGCCGATCACCGCGTACGCCTCTTCGGCGGCCTGCGTGACCCGCGAAAGGTAGTGGGCCTCCAGCGAGGTCAGCTGCTCGAGGTCGACGGCGACGCCGGCGATCTCCAGCTCGGTGATGACCTCCAGCAGCGGCAGCTCCAGCTCGGCGAGCAGCTTCGCGCCGCCGATCTGCTCGAGTTCCTTGTCGAGCGCGCCGGCCAGCTCGAAGATCGCGCGGGCCTTGACCAGCTCTTCCTGGATCTCCTTCTGCTCCAGGCCTTCCGCACCGCCGTCGAGCAGGGACAGCTGGCCGTCGCCGCCGTCGGTCTCCGAGCGCAGCTCGCGGTGCAGGTAGCGCAGCGCGAGGTCGTCGAGCTCGAACGTGCGCTGCCCGGGCCGCACGAGGTACGCGGCCAGCGCGGTGTCCATGGCGAGCCCGGCGAGCACCCAGCCCCGGGCGCGGATCGCGTGCAGCGGGACCTTGAGGTCGTGACCGGTCTTGCGGATCGTCGGGTCCGCGAGCCACGCGGCCAGCGCCGCGTCGTCGGCCTGGTCCATGGCCGTGACGTCGACATACGCGCCTTCGCCGTCAGCCGCCGCGAAGGCGACCGCCCGCAGGTCGGACCGGACCGACGTGCCCACCGTGCGGAAGGACAGGGCCACCGGCTCCCCCGCGCCCGCGTGCGCGGCCAGCCACGCACCCAGCGCACCGGGCGCCAGCGCGGCGCCCGAGACCTCGAAGCCTTCGTCGGCCTCCGGCTCGGCGCTCTGCAGCGTCGCGAACAGCCTGTCGCGCAGGACGCGGAACTCGAGCTCGTCGAACAGCGCGTGCACGGCCTCGCGATCCCACGGGCGCAGCTCCAGCCCGGACGGCCCGATCTCCAGCTCGACGTCGCGGATCAGCTCGGTGAGCTGCCGGTTGAGCTGGACCGAGGACAGGTGGGCCCGCAGCGCGTCGCCGACCTTGCCCTTGACCTCGTCGACCCGGTCGACGAGGTCGCCGAGCGAGCCGAACTGCTTGATCCACTTGGCCGCGGTCTTCTCGCCGACACCGGGGATGCTCGGCAGGTTGTCCGACGGGTCGCCGCGCAGCGCGGCGAAGTCCGGGTACTGCTGCGGGGTGAGGCCGTACTTCTCTTCGACGGCGTCCGGGGTGAACCGGGTCATCTCCGAGACACCGCGCTTCGGGTACAGCACGGTGACGTGCTCGGTGACCAGCTGCAGCGCGTCGCGGTCGCCGGTACAGATGAGGACGTCGAAGCCGTCGGCCGTCGCCTGCGTCGTGAGCGTGGCGATGATGTCGTCGGCCTCGAAGTTCTCCTTCACCAGCGACGGGATGCCGAGCACCTGGAGGACGTCCTTGACCAGGTCGACCTGGCCGCGGAACTCGTCCGGTGTCGTGCTGCGGTTCGCCTTGTAATCGGCGTACGTCTCCGAGCGGAACGTCTTGCGCGAGAGGTCGAACGCCACCGCGAGGTGGGTCGGCGCTTCGTCGCGCAGGAGGTTGATGAGCATCGAGGTGAAGCCGAAGACCGCGTTCGTGACCTGGCCGGTCTTCGTCTTGAAGTTCTCCGCGGGCAGGGCGAAGAACGCGCGGTAGGCCATCGAATGGCCGTCGATCAGCAGCAGCTTCGGCCGCTCGGCGACAGTGGTGTTTCCTGTGGCGTTGGCAACGGTCGTCTTCTCACTCGGGCTCACGGGGCCGAGTCTAGGCTGAGGGTCCGACACTCTTACGTGTCGCATAGGAACAGGAGCTTTGCGTGACGGACAGTGCCGCCCCCATCGACGTGGAGCGGCTGTCGGGCATCGACCCGGCGGCGGCGGACCAGCAGCTGAACGACAAGGTCGGGATGAAACTGCTGGAGGCGACGGCCGAGCGGGTGGTCGGCACGATCCCGGTCGAGGGCAACCTCCAGCCGTACGGCCTGCTCCACGGCGGCGCGAACGCCGTGCTCGCCGAAGCGCTGGGCTCGACGGTCGCCGCGCTGAACGCGGGCCCCGACCGCGCGGCGATGGGGCTGGAGCTGTCCTGCACACACCACCGCGCCGTCCGTTCGGGCACGGTCACCGGCGTGGCGACCCCGCTGCACGTCGGCCGCGGCACGATCACCGCGGAGATCGTGCTGACCGACGACGAGGGCCGCCGCACCTGCACCGCGCGGCTCACCTGCGTGGTCCGGGACCGGCCGCCGGGCGCCTGACCCCCGTGGACCTCGACGTCGCCCAGGTCCGGGCCTTCGTGGTGACCGCCGAGCAGCGGCACTTCGGGCGGGCCGCCCAGTCGTTGTTCGTCACCCAGCAGGCGCTGTCGAAGCGGATCCGGAAGCTGGAAGACGCCCTCGCCACGCCGTTGTTCCTGCGCACGCCCCGCTCGGTCGAGCTGACCGCCGACGGCGAGCGGTTCCTCCCGCACGCGCGCGAGCTGGTGCGGGTGGCCGACGCCGCGGTGGCCGCGATGGGCGCCGAGGACCGGCCGCTGCGGCTCGACCTCGTCGACCACCGGCTCTCGCCGATGTCCCTGCTCCGCCGGCTGGCCGTGCACGAGCCGGGGCTGCGCATCGACCGGGTCGCCGGCCGCGGGTTCGCGAACGCGATCGACCCGCTGCTGTCCGGGGAGCTCGACGCGGCCTTCGGCCGGGTGACCGGCTGCGGGCGGCCGCTGCCGGACGAGCTGGAGCACCGGCCGGTCCGGCTCGAGCCGCTGGTCGCCCTGCTCGCGCCGGAGCACCCGCTGGCCGTGCAGGACGTGCTGCGCCTCGACGAGCTGCGCGCCGACGGGATCTGGCTGCCGGGGCTCGGCGGGCCTCCCGAGTGGCTCTCCTACCTGAAGGAGCTGTGCGACGAGTTCGCCGTGCCGATCGACGACTCCGGCGTCAGCTACGACCTGCGGCACACCCTCGAGCAGACGCGGTACGGCAAGCGGCGCGTCACCCTGGCCGGCGCCGACATGGAGCTCGCGCCCGACCTGAACCTGAAGGTGCTGCCGTTCGAGCCGTCACCGCTGTTCCCGTGGTCGCTGGTCTGGCGGCGCGGGAAGGCGCACCCGGCGTTGCGGCGGCTGCTGGCCGCTGCCGGGCGCACCAGCCGCGAAGAGGACTGGTGCGCCTACGACCCGGAGCACGCCTGGCTGCCGTCCGCCGACGTCAGCCTCGCAACCGCCGCGCGAACCACTCACTGAACGCGGCGTCCACGCCGGCCGCGGCCGGCGTCCCGGGCGGGAACTCGTGCGCCATCCCGTCGACCGTCACCAGCTCGGCCCCCAGCTTCGCGTGCAGCGCCGCCGCGGGCTCGCGCACGGCGACGTCGTCGTCGGCGCCGGTGACCAGCAGCAGCGGCGCGGTCAGCTCGGCGGCCCGGTTCACGTAGTCGTAACGCGCCGCGACCGCGCGGGACCGCTCGGTCCACGAGTAGGTCACGCCGAAGCGCCGCTCGTTGGCGGCGATCACCGGCGCGAGCTGCACGACCGGGCTGGCCACCGCCGCGGCCGCGATGCCGGCCTCGCCGCGGGCCAGCACTTCCAGGGCCACCAGCGCCCCGGCCGAGCCGCCGAACACCCCGAGCCGGCCGGTCGCGCCGGGCAGCCTGCCGCGCAGCTCGGCCAGCGCGGCCGGGAACTCCCCCGCGGCCTGCTCGGTCACCGGCTCGAAGACGTTGAGGACGGCGTCCTCGCTCGCGCGCCGGAAGACCTCCCCGGGGCCGCCCTCGGGCAGCCGTGCCCCGGAGAGCGGGAGGCCGAAGTACACGCGCCACGCCTGCAGGCCCGCCATCGGGACCGCCTCCGCCATCGCGCGTTCGCTCGCCGGCGCGTCCATCAGGTGCCAGCCCGCCACCAGCGCGGCCGGCGCGTCCGGGTCCGCCGGCGGCACCGCCACGAACGGCACTCCCGCCGCGACGCCCTCGATCAGCTCGCTCATCCGTCTCTCTCCTTGTCCTTCGGCTGCCTCCAGCGAACCGCCGGGACACCGGGCCGGTCCAACAGCCGTTCCGGCGGCCACGACAACCGCCGGTTGTGACGGCCGGGCCCGGCCGGGCGGACTTTCGGGCAGACCTGAACCGGGGGGTGGTCCGTTCGGCGGGCCGAACCGGACGTAAGGTGCATCCCTACGGCGGTGCCCGCCCCGGCCGGCCCCCGCCAGGGTGAACAGCGGATCACCGGGAAACCGGCAACGTCCGGGTCGCCGAAATGGGCGATGACATACCGGTGAAACACGGTTGTCACCCATTCGCAGAACAGACGCCGATACTTAGCATCGCTGCGTGACCAGCGGCGGGTCACAGGGAAACGTCGTTCGCCTTTTCGTGCAATTCGTGTCGGTTGCGATCGTCACGATGTGGACACAGAGTAGTGAGGCCGCCTGTGCACAAGACGGGCGAGAGGGATATCTTCCTGCCCTAACCTAGCCCCTGTGTCGGGGGCAACGCCTACCGGCGGCTGGTTGGTCATGGGAGGTAGTCGGTGTCAGGAGTGCGTTTTGGACGGGTTCTCGCCCTCGCAGCGGCGACGTCGCTCGCGCTGGCGGGCTGCGCCGGTGGCGGCGGCTCGTCGAGCAACAGTGGCGACGGCAGCACGCTGAAGATCGGGTTCATGGGCGACCTGACCGGGGAGAACTCCGGGATCGTGATTCCGCCCAACAACGGCGCCAAGCTCGCCATCGACGAGTACAACGCCACGAACCCCAAGGTGAAGCTCGAGCTGAAGAACTACGACAGCCAGGGCAAGCCGGAGCAGGCCACCTCGCTGGTGCAGACCGCGATCGGGACGGACAAGATCACCGCCCTGATCGGCCCCGCGTTCTCCGGTGAGTCGAAGGCCATCGGCGGTGTCCTCGAGCAGGGCAAGGTGCCGAGCGTGTCGCCGTCGGCGACCAACCCGGGCCTGGCGAAGAACGGCTGGAAGTACTGGCACCGCGTCGTCGCGAACGACAACGACCAGGGCCCGGCCATCGCGAACTTCCTCATCACGGCGAAGTCGCCGAAGAACGCGTACGTCATCTCGGACGACCAGGAGTACAGCGTCGGCCTGGCGGACGCCTTCGAGAAGACCTTCAAGGACAAGGGCATCACGACCGAGCGCGACAAGTTCGCCAAGGACGCGTCCGACTACTCCTCGACGGTCCAGAAGGTCAAGGCCGCGAACCCGGACGTCATCACCTTCGGTGGCTACTACGCCCAGGGTGGCCGGCTGCTCAAGCAGCTCCGCGACGGTGGCGTGAAGGCCATCTTCGCCACCGGTGACGGTTCGCTCGACCCGCAGCTGGTCTCCGGTGCCGGTGCCGCGGCGGCCGAAGGCGCCGTCATCGGCTGCCCGTGCAACATCCCGGACGCCGGTGCCAGCAACGAGTTCGCCACCAAGTACAAGGCCAAGTTCAACGTCGACCCGGCGATCTACGCCACCGAGGGCTACGACGCCGCGACCGCCATCATCAACGCGGTCAAGGCCGGCAACACCACCGGTGAGAAGATCAACGACTTCCTGAAGACGGAAGACTTCAAGGGCGCGTCGAAGCAGGTCAAGTTCAAGGAGAACGGCGAGCCGGAGACGAACGCGATCTACGTGTACCAGGTCGTCGGCGGGGTCATCAAGAACCTCGGCGCCTCGACCGAAGCCAAGATCAACGGCTGACGGAGCTAGTTAACACCTAACGGGAGCGGGGGCGCTGTGGACGACCACAGCACCCCCGCTCCCCGCCAATGTGGCGACCATCCTCGCCCCGTCAGGTAAGGCAACTACGTCATGTTCCAAGATCTGCAGAGCCAGTTTCTGGGCAGCACCATCGGCGGCCTGGTAGCCGGCTCCATCTACGCCCTCATCGCCCTGGGCTACACGATGGTCTACGGCGTCCTGCGGCTGATCAACTTCGCCCACTCCGAAATCTTCATGATCGGGACGATGACGTCCCTGTTCATCCTCGTCACGATCGCGCCGACGGCGCCGTTCACGATCTTCTCGATGATCGGCATCCTGCTCCTGCTGATCGTCGCCTCCGCGCTGGTCTCCGGCGGTTCGGCGATCGTGCTCGAACAGCTCGCCTACCGGCCGCTGCGCAAGAAGGGCGCGACCCGGCTCGCGGCCCTGATCTCGGCGATCGGCGCCTCGCTGTTCCTGCAGGAGGCCTTCGGCCTCAAGATCATCCCCTGGCTGTTCGACAAGCCGGGCCGCGTCCAGCAGTCCGCGCCGCGGTTCGTGCCGCACGAGGAGCTGTTCCGGATCGGCAACGGCGTCGTGCGCACCGACCACGTCTTCGTGATCATCGGCGCGGTCATCGTGATGGTGGTGCTGGACCAGCTGGTCAGCCGCACCCGCATCGGCCGCGGTATCCGCGCCACGGCGCAGGACCCCGAAGCCGCCGTGCTGATGGGTGTCAGCATCGACCGGATCGTCCGCATCACGTTCCTGCTCGGCGGGGCCATGGCCGGGGTCGCGGCCGCCCTGTTCGTCATGGAGTACGAGAACACCGACTACCGCATCGGCTTCCTGCTCGGCATCAAGGCGTTCACCGCCGCGGTGCTCGGCGGTATCGGCAACCTGCGCGGCGCCCTGCTCGGCGGGATCGTGCTCGGCCTGGTCGAGAACTGGAGCTCCATCTTCCTCGGCTCGGCCTGGAAGGACGTCACCGCGTTCGTCGTCCTGGTGCTGGTCCTGATGTTCCGGCCCACCGGCATCCTCGGTGAATCGCTGCAGCGGGCACGCGCATGAAGGGCGAAGAAGTGGCTACCAGCAACGGAAAGCCCGCACGCGGCGGGTTCCACCCCGTCGACGGGATGCGGGACTGGTGGGCAGACGCCCCGCAGTGGCAGCGTTACGGCGTCTACATCGCCCTGATCGTGTTCGCGCTGATCCTGCCCGCCCCCTGGATCGGGTCGTTCATGTCGCCGGACTCGGACTGGACGACGGTGCTGATCTTCCCGGTCGGCACGTACATCCTGCTCGCCGTCGGCCTCAACATCGTCGTCGGCCACGCCGGCCTGCTGGACCTCGGGTTCGTCGCGTTCTTCGCGATCGGGGCCTACACCTGGGCGTCCATCGGCACGTCGTACGGCTGGTCGTACTGGCCGACGGTGGTGCTCGGCATCTTCCTGGCGTCGATCTCCGGCGTCATCCTCGGCGCACCGACGCTGCGGCTCCGGGGTGACTACCTCGCGATCGTGACGCTGGGCTTCGGGGAGATCGTCCGGATCACCGCGAACAACACCGACGCGATCGGCGGGGCCCGGGGCATCACGAACGTCCCGCACCCGGAGCCGATCTTCGGGGTCGAGTTCTTCCTCGACCCGGCGCCGTACTACTACCTGATGCTGTTCGCGATCGTCCTCGTCATCACCTTCTCGGTGCGGCTCAGCAAGAGCCGCGTCGGCCGGGCGTGGGCGGCGATCCGCGAGGACGAGGACGCGGCCGAGCTGATGGGCGTGCCGACGTTCAAGTTCAAGCTGCTCGCCTTCGCGATCGGCGCGATGATCGGTGGTTTCGCCGGCACGATCTACGCCAGCAAGGCCGTGTTCATCGAGCCGAACAACTTCCCGTTCATCCTGTCCGCGACCATCCTGGCCGCGGTCGTGCTCGGTGGCTCCGGCAACCTGCCCGGTGTCATCCTCGGCGCGTTCGTGATCGCGTGGCTGCCCGAGCGGTTCCGGTTCCTCTCCGAGTACCGCATCCTCATCTTCGGCTTCGTGCTGGTCCTGATGATGGCCCTGCGGCCGGAGGGTCTGCTGCCGTCCCGGCAGCGCAAGGCCGAACTACGGGAAGGAACCGGCGGGATGGGTGCCATGGGCGCCGAAGTCGCCGGGCCGGACTCCGAGGCATCGGCGGAGGTCGCCAAGTGAACGCCCTGCTCGAATTCGACAACGTGACCATGCGCTTCGGCGGCGTGACCGCCCTGCGCGAGGTCAACATCAGCATCAACCAGGGCGAGATCTTCGCCCTCATCGGCCCGAACGGCGCCGGCAAGACCACGGTGTTCAACGTGGTCACCGGCGTCTACCAGCCGACCGAGGGCCAGGTCCGCTTCGACGGCGACCGCATCGACGGGATGAAGCGGTTCCGCGTCACCAAGCGCGGCATCGCCCGGACGTTCCAGAACATCCGGCTGTTCCACAACATGACGGCGCTGGAGAACGTCATGGTGGGCGTCGACGCGCACCACAAGACGGGCGCGATCGGCGCGACGCTCGGCCTGCCGTGGCACCGCAAGGAAGAGAAACACGGCCGCGAGGTGGCCAGGGAGCTGCTCGACTTCGTCGGCATCGGCCGGGTCGAGCACAGCGTCGCGAAGAACCTCTCCTACGGCGACCAGCGCCGGCTGGAGATCGCGCGGGCGCTGGCCACCGACCCGAAGCTGCTGCTGCTCGACGAGCCGGCCGCGGGCATGAACCCGGCGGAGAAGAACGCCCTGCAGGCGCTGATCCGCAAGATCCGGGACGACGGCCGCACGGTGCTGCTCATCGAGCACGACATGGGCCTGGTCATGCACATCAGCGACCGGCTCGCGGTGCTCGACTTCGGGCAGAAGATCGCAGAAGGGCTGCCGCACGAGGTGCAGAACAACCAGAAGGTGATCGAGGCGTACCTGGGGGTGTCCGAAGATGCTTCTTGAGGTCCAGGACATCAACGTCCACTACGGCAAGATCGCGGCCCTCAAGGGCATGAGCATCGAGGTCGGCGAGGGTGAGATCGTCTCCCTCATCGGGGCCAACGGCGCCGGCAAGACCACGACGCTCAAGACGATCTCCGGGCTGCGGCCGCTCACCAGCGGGCGGATCCTGTTCAACGGCCAGGACATCTCGAAGACCCCGGGGCACAAGCGCGTGCTGCTCGGGATCGGCCAGTCGCCGGAAGGCCGGGGCGTGTTCCCCGGCATGACGGTGCAGGAGAACCTCCTGATGGGTGCCTACACCCGCAAGGACGACCTGAAGGCCGACCTCGACGAGGTCTACGAGCTGTTCCCCCGGTTGAACGAGCGCAAGACGCAGTTCGGCGGCACCATGTCGGGCGGCGAGCAGCAGATGATCGCCATCGGCCGGGCGCTGATGACGAAGCCGAAGGTGCTGCTGCTCGACGAGCCGTCGATGGGCCTGGCGCCGATGCTGATCGCGCAGATCTTCGACATCATCCGGGAGATCAACAAGCGCGGGACGACGGTGCTGCTGGTGGAGCAGAACGCCCAGCAGGCGCTGAAGCTGTCGGACCGGGCGTACGTGCTCGAGACGGGCCGTGTGGTGCAGAGCGCGCCCGGCGCCGAGCTGCTGAACGACCCGAAGGTGCGGGCCGCCTACCTCGGTGGCGACCTCGGCGTTTGAGTTGTGTTGTGGAAAGGGCCCGGCCTTTCGGCCGGGCCCTTTCTCATAGCTTGATGTCGGTGCCGTTGGCGTTCTTCATGTCGGTAATGGTGGGGCCGCCGAAGGCTCGCATCGCGACCGGCTTCCGGTCCTTGGGGATGTCCCAGTAGAGGTCGAATTCGACGCGCACGCCGTGGCCGAGGTCGAACTGGGCGGGCTGGCGCTTGATCAGCATGGCCTGCTCGTCCGAGGGGTGGGTGCCGCCCTGGTCGTCGACCAGGAGCTGGCGTTTCGTGTCGAAGAGGACGCTCGAGGTGCCGGTGTTGGTGATCACCAGCCGCAGGCGCACGTACTGGCCCTTGGGGAGCATCTCGGCGTGGCTCCCGGTGATGCTGGGCAGCCCGGAGGCGAGGCCGAGGAGGTCGAACTCGGTGTCGCCGTTCTTGGCGGGCGGCAGCTTGAGGGCGGTCTCGTCGGGCCGGACCTGCCGCGCCGGCAGCTCGTAGGTGGCGGGCGCGGGGGTGCTCGGGGCGGCTTCGCACCCGGTCAGCAGCATGAGGACGACGACGGCCGGCAGCAGTTTCACCTGGGTGATTCTGCCTGCCGGCCGTCGGTTGCGGCTAGCTCCCGATGCTCTCGACAACGGCCTCGGCGACGGCCTTCATGGTGGTCCGCCGGTCCATGGCGGTCCGCTGGATCCACCGGAAGGCATCGGGCTCGGTGAGCCCCTGCCGGCTCATGAGCAGGCCCTTGGCGCGGTCGATGACCTTCCGCGTCTCGAGCCGGTCGGTGAGCCCGGCAACCTCGGCCTCGAGGGCCTGCAGCTCGGAGAACCGGCTGACGGCGAGCTCGATGGCGGGCACGAGGTCCCGCTTGGCGAAGGGCTTGACGAGGTAGGCCATGGTCCCGGCATCCCGCGCGCGTTCGACCAGGTCTCGCTGGCTGAAGGCGGTGAGGATGACCACGGGAGCGATCCGGTCCCCGGTGATCTTGGCCGCGGCCTCGATGCCGTCGAGCTTGGGCATCTTGACGTCGAGGATCACGAGGTCGGGCTTCAGGTCGGTGGCGAGGGAGATGGCCTGCTCGCCATCCCCGGCCTCCCCGACGACCTCATAGCCCTCTTCACGCAGCATTTCGACAAGATCAAGCCGGATGAGAGCCTCGTCTTCCGCGACGAGCACCCGACGCTGCGGCACGGTGGCGGCACCGTTGGCCTCGGTAGCCTGATCGGTCACCGGGGTCCTCCTGAAGACTCGGCGGGACGGTCGGTTTCGCGGGTTCCGCGAACCTGAAGCCTACCGGGAACGATCCAGAAGCAGAGATGGCGTTCACCACGTAGTGGCGGGCGCGACACTCCGCCCCCGGAGACGGGCGGGGTCCGGTGATCCCGTAGGGTTGACGGCGTCACGCCCCCGTAGCCCAACTGGCAGAGGCAACGGATTCAAAACCCGTCCAGTGTGAGTTCGAATCTCACCGGGGGCACGAACAGCAACCTCACAAGGCCGCCCGTTGGGCGTTCCTTGCGAGAGCATCTCCTCGGTGATCCTTTCCGCTGCGCCGGTGATGTCCGGCAGCTGATCTTCGGGAAGTGTGATCTCCAGTGTCGCACGATCGCCGCCGGCGTCAATCCGGATGGTCAGCTGTGTTGCCTCGAAGAGCGTCCTCAGCAGCCGCTCCGGCGCCTTCGCCAGGTTCAGGGCCAGGTACGGGAGCGCATCGATCAGCCCCTTGTCCTCAGTTGTCGGCTTGGCCGCTTGGTCTGGGGGTGGACATTGCGATCAACGCTGGCGCGAGAGCCCTTCTTGGCCTGCCTGCGGGCCGTGAGCTCGTCGTACATCTACTTCGGGATCAGTGGCTCGTGGGCGGGCTCGAGCGGCCAGACCCACTTCACCGGGTCGTTGACCTTGCCGTGGCGTGACCGCGTGCCGCGGCGGTTGTAGACCTGCTAGCCGGTGCACTTGGGGTTGCGGAGGATGTCGTAGACGCTGGAGCGGCGCCACGCCCCGCGCGCTCGCTCCGGTCCCGGCGGCACGGCGGCGGGTGGTTGGCCAAGTCCTGATCGAGGAGCGTGGCGATCGCGTCGCCACCCAACCGGTCGCGGGGACTTACGTCCCTTCCCCTATCACGTCCACAAAGGACCAAGGTCGATGCGCCGCCACGCCGCGGGCAGCTCCTCCGCACACTGCTCGGCCGTCTCCGCCTCGGCGGCCAAGACCGCGTCGAACCCGCCGTGGCGCGCCTGGAGTACACGCAGGTGCCCGCGGGCGACCACGGCGTCCTGGAACTCGCCGAGCAGCTCCTGGAAGGCGCGCAGTGCCTTCACGTCCACCGGCATCACGGCGGCCCCGGCTTCGAGGGCGTACCGCAACCGCTTGGCGGCCTTCCGGATGTCGTGGACGGCACGCTCCCGGTCGGGTGCCGCGGCCAGGGTGGCGACCCGGCCGTCCACGTCTCCAGCCACCGCGCGGGCCAACCGGGGCAGCACTTTCGCCGCCGGGCGCCGGGCGGCTTTGGGCCAGTCGTGGCACGGCTGTTCGCTGAGCACCACTTCGAGCACGTCGAGAGCGTTCAGCAGCTGCACGTACCGGTAGCTGTCCAACGCACGCCGCACGCGGGCGTTCGCGTCTTCGGTGAGCTGCGCGAAGTACGTGTCTGTCCGTTCCTGCGCCCAAGCCCGGGAGCGCGCCCACTGGACTTCGGTGTCGCGGGCGAGCGCGAGCTCGCCGCCCAGCCAGCGCAGGGCTCCGCCGAACTCCTTCAGGAGCTTTCGCCCGCCCAGCACCGGCGCGTAGGCGGTGAAGACCCCGCGCAGGCGGCGCGCGGCCACACGCAGCCGGTGCACCGAATCGGGCAGACCCCGCCGGACGGCCAGGTCCGCCGCGGCCAGCGCGGCGATCTGCGCCCGCACGTACTCCAGGACCACACCCGGGCCGAACCGTCGTGCGGCCGGGGCGGCACCGCGATCCGGTCACCCAGGCGCGCTCGCAGATCCTCCCGGCCGCCCCGGAGCCGCGCAACGGGAACCAGCTGGTCGTCGCGGGTGTAGGCGCGCACGAGCCGGGACAGGGTCGGCGGCACACCACGATCCGAACCGGACATGCTGATCGGCCCGTCCGGGGTGTCGAGACACCAGCGGCCGGACTGAATGCCCAACGTGAGGTTGTGCCGGAGCAGGCGCAGTGAGTCGGTGTCGAAGAACTCGGTCTCGTGCAGGCTGGTCACGGTGGCGCTCATGACGTCCCCAGCCGGTGGCGGGCCGGCCACGCGAGCCCGAGCAGCACCACGAGGAGCGCCACGGTCACCCATTGGACCGGGGCACGCACGCCGATCACGCCGAGCTGGATCGCCGGCCAGCCGGTGAGCACGAGCGCGATCCCGGGCAGCATCCAGCTGGTCAGCCCGAGGGGCGCCGGCCATTCGACTGGCATCTCGAAGCCCGGCGCCCGGGCGATCAGCGAGATGCCGCCGTACACCGCGCTCGCGGCGAGGAGGCTTTCGAAGGTCGCGAGCACGCGCATCGTGGCGCGGGCCCGGGCGGTGGTCACGTCCCGCTCCCGGTCCGCTGGGGTCGCACCACCGCCACCGGGCACGGCGAGTGCGCGATCAACGCCTGGCTGGTCGAGCCCATCAACATCCCGGTGAACCCGCCCCGGCCACGGCAGCCGACCACGATCAGCTGCGCGTCCTCGCCCCGCTCCAGCAGCGTCCGCACCGACCGCCCGCGGACGACCTCCAGCTCGATCGCCAGCTCCGGGTACTTCGCCTGCCAGCCCGCGACCTGCTCGGCCAGCTTGACGCGCTCGGCGGCCGCGACCGTGGCCGGGGCTTCCTGGAACGGGTGCGGGCGGAGCACGCCGTCGGCGAGGATGTCGCTCCAGGTGTGCACGGCGACCAGCGCGGTGCCGCGCAGCCGCGCCTCTTCGCAGGCGAACGCGATCGCGGCCTCGCTGTCGGGCGAACCGCCGGACCCGACGAGCACCGGCCCAGTGCGCGGCGGCGGATCGTGCGGGGTCCGGCCCCGGACCACCACGATCGGGCAGTGCGCGTGCGCGGCCACCGCGACGGCGGTCGAGCCGACCAGCAGACCGGTGAACCCACCCAGCCCGCGCGAACCGAGCACGATCAGCTCGGCGTGCTGCGACTCCTGGACCAGTGCCGTCACCGGACTCCACTCCCGAGCCGCCGTGACCACATCCAGACCGGGGTTCTCGGCGAGCACCGCGGCCTTCGCCTCGGCCAGCCAGCCCTCGGCCCGCTCGGCGAGCCCGGCCCGGACCTGCTCGTGCGTGCCGACCGCGACCGGTGCCTTCACCTGCGGCAACGTATAGACCTGAACCAGCCGCAGCGGCCGCCCACGCCGGACAGCTTCCGCACCGGCCCACACCGCCGCCTGCACCGCGGAGCTCGAACCGTCGATCCCGGCCACGACCACACCGTCAACGAACCCGGACATGACCGTCCTCCTCGTGGATGTAGCGCCGGACCCGGTCGAAGCGAATGCGGGCGCGCTGTTCGGCCGCCCGTTCATCCTCGGCGGTCAACACGATCGCGTCCGGACCGGGAAACACCGTCGAGACATGATCATCGGCCGTCCAGCGGACGACGTACGGCGGCGTACCGTCGGCCGAGCGGACCTCGAGGATCCGGCCACGCTGTTCCGGCGCGTCGACCCACGGTCCCTTCACAACGAGCCAGTCGCCCGGCTGTGCATGCATGATCGCTCCTCTCTCACCTGTCCACCGTGGACGACTCCGGCACGGTCGGAGCCGCCGGGCGCTGCGACGCCCGGTGCGCGGCCACCCCGATCAGCACCACACCACCAGCCAGCACCGCAAAACCCGACACCAGCAGCGCCAAGGCGACCCAGCCGAGGGCAGGTGCACTCGCCCCCGCTTCGGCACGCACGGCAACCCCGCGCGAGGCATCCGCATTCATCACCACGGCCGTCCACTGCCCGCTCAGCACCGGCCAGGCCACGGTCTGCGTGCCCGCCCCGGACGCGCTCGCAACCCACACGCCCGCCTCACCCGGCGGAACGGCCGGGGCACCACCCAGGTGACTGCGATTGCCCGCAGTCGTGTACTCGGTCGCAGCCAGGTAGCCCTCCACCGCGTCCGTGCGGCCGATACCCACGAAGACCGGGCGACCGCCGGTGTCGGTCACTCGGATCCGGACGTCCCCGATGAAGCTCTCGAGCTTCGGGACCGACACACCCTCCAGCCGCACCGGATCGGTGGCGACGGCATACCCGCCGGAGACGAACGTCGTCGACGCGGTGAGGTAGCCGTCCGCGTCGCGCTGGGTGCGGTCGGCCCACAGCACGGCCAGGCCGCCGGTGATGAACCCCATCGAGCCGAGCACCAGCACGGCACCGGACACCACGGCCGCGATCCGCCCGGCAGTCCAGCCCACCGCGTGCGGGTGCGACGGCGGTGGCTGCGGGGGTGCGTGGCCGGCTTCGGCGCCGCCCATGTCAAGCCGGAACGGCGGGTACTCGTCGGTCATCAGCGACACATACGCCGCGACGCGCAGCACCCAGCGGTCCATGCCGAGGACGAAATCGAAGATCGGCCGCGGGTAGCGGCCGGTGCACAGCAGCACCACACCCGCCACGACGACCAGGATGCCGACGAGGCCGCCGGCCGCCCAGTTGAACGTATGCTCACCGCCGGCCCGCAGCACCAGCCAGCTGCCACCGCCCACGAACAGGCCGACGACGATGAAGTGCGGGATGGCCAGCAACCACCACTTGACGAGGACCAGGCCGCGTGAAAGCCGCTCGGGATAGGCGATTTCCAGCCGGGCCGGGTAGTCCGCGACATCGGCCAGGGTGAACGGCGGATACCGGTCGGTGCCCAGCGCGGCGTAGGCGTAGTAGTGCACGCGCCAGCTCCAGCGCAGCACACCGGTGGTGAACTCGAACAACGGCCGCGGATAGCGACCGGTCACCAGGATCGCGAAGAACGCCACGACCGTGACGACCACGTAGGCGATCCACAAGAACGCCAGCACAAAGTAGTGCGGAACCGCCAACAGCCACTTCACCAGCCACAGCCCACGCGACAGTGGCTCGTCCAGAGCCGCCTCGACACGGACCGGGTGCTCGGTCATGACACGCTCCTTTCCAGCTGGACGAGGCTGTTCCCGATCTCGCGGCCCCAGGCGCGGATCATGGGCCAGTCCCGGTTGTCCGCGTCGGCCACCCGCAGCGCCGCCACGACGGCGCGTTCGGGGAACTTCAGGGTGCGGCGGTCGATCTTGCCGCCGAACAGGCGGTGCCCACGGGCGTTCAGCCGATGTACCAGGTCGTCGACGGCGACCGGCTCTTCGGTGGGCCGCTTCTGTTCGCCGACCGGCCCGCTGGAGAAGAGCCAGACCGGCACCTTGCCCAATTCGTCCGAAAAGGACTCGACGAGGTTCCTGGCCTGCTCGAGCCAATGTCCCATGTAGACCGCGCTGCCGATCACCACGGCGTCGAAGCCCTCGACCGAGTGCACCTGGCCCGCGTCGCGGACCTCGACCTGCGACCACACCCCGGCGTCGGTCAGCGCGACGCCGAGCGCGGTGGCCACGCTTTCCGCGATTTCCCTGGTGGCCCCGTGTCGGGTGGCCACCGCGACGAGGATCTTCATGTCCGCACCGACGCTTCTTCCCACAGCTCCACGCCGACGACGCCGTAGACCGTCTTCGCCAGCGCCGTCACGACCCGGCGCTCGGCCTCGTCGGTGAACGTGCCGCGGATGGTCACCATGCCGCCGGTGACCGAAACCGCCCACCGGTCGCGGTGCCCGCAGTAGTCGGTGAGCAGTGCGTTGAGGTGGGAGGCGACCGAGTCGTCCTGGCGCACCAGCGGGCTGAGCAGGTCGCGGCGGCTGACGATGCCGGCGAGCATGCCGTCTTCGTCGACCACCGGGATGCTGCGCAGCCGGTCGCCCAGCATGCGGCGGGCGATCTCCGCGACGTCGGTGTCGAGGCCGGCCGTCTCCGCCGGCGCGGTCATGACCGTGGCCACCAGCACGTCCGGCGCGGGGCCGGTGCCGGCGACCCCGCTGCGGAGCGCGTCGGCTTCGGTGAACACACCGAGCACCGCGTCGTCCTCACCGACGACCGGCAGCGCCGCGACGCAGTGCTCGGTGAGCAGCACGATGGCTTCCCGGACCGGCGTCGCGGGCCCGACCCGGACCACCGGCCTCGTCATGATGTCGCGTGCCTTCACGACTGCTCCTTCCGATGCACGACCGCGACCGGACAGGCCGCGTGCGCGAGCAAGAGGTCGGCGGCGAGCCCGACCCGCACGCAAGCACCGGCCGGTATGCGGTCACCAGCTCCTCCTGCAGGTCCAAGACGTCCAGCATGGACGCCGCGGATACTCGCCGGTCAGAGCCCGAAGTCCCTATCACCGGGGACCAAATCCGCCTGCCCTCACGGCCCTCGTCACCGAGGCTGGAACGATGACCACACCCGATCTCTACATCGACCACTTCCTGCCGCACCCGCACTTCGAACTGGTGCGCACGACGATCGTGGACGCGCCAGTGAAAGACACCTACGCCGCAGCCCGCGAACTCGACTTCACCGACGTCCAAGGCGGCGTCGTGTCCGTCGCGGGGTGGCTGCGCGCGCTGCCCGAACGCTGGCACAACCGGCGCCACGGCCCACCCCGCCACCCGACCCGCCTGACCGCCGACGACCTGGACGCCGGATCCGAGTGGGTTCTGCTCGGCGACCGGCCGGGCGCCGAGTTCGCCCTCGGCGTCGCGGGCAAGTTCTGGAAACCGGTGATCACCTGGCGCCGCGTCGAGGCCGGCGACTTCGCGGCGTTCGACGAGCCCGGCTTCGGGAAACTCGTCATGGCCGTCTCCGTGGTGCCCTACGGCGCGCACCGCACGGTGCTGACCGTGCACACCCGGGTCCGGCTCAGCGACCCGGAGAGCTGGCTGAAGTTCCGCCGCTACTGGCGCCTCTCCCGCCCGGCCATCGGTTCGGTGCACACCGCCCTCATCCGCACGATCGCCGTGCAGGCCCGGGAACATGCCCTCGCGGCCTACACGCGCACCGATCAACCCTGACGTTCGCCCGCCGGCTGCCGCGGATCGTCCGCGGTGGCCGGAACCGCGTCCTCTTCGTTCTCCTTGATCGCGTGCTGTTCGACCACGTGCAGGTACCGGCCCACCTTCGGACCGTGCCGCCCACGCTCGGCGACATCCCGGCGCGCCTCAGCTTCGATGGCCGCCTTCTCCTTGTCATCCATGGTCAGCTCCTCCCGTTCGATGCGACAGCAGAGTCGCCCGCCGCAAGCAGCCGGCGCTCGCCGACCGCCCACCGGATCTTCTCGGCTCCGGGCATACCCCGACGCTACGAACCCGTGCCGGTCCGTACTGCGGCCGGACGTCGGCGGAGCCGGGGTCTTTGGTCCCTCCCCCCGGGGCGGTGCGGCCCTGCCCGGGTTCGCGCACGGGGTGGACGGTCGAGGCATGCATGCCACGTTCCCGCTCGGGCGTCCGGCCGGTATCCGCGTCGGCGCGCACTGGTCCGTGCTCGTGACCATGGCCCTGCTGGCCTGGCTCCTGGCCCGTTCACTGCTGCCGGAGGCCCTGCCCGGCCTGTCCCCGCTGGTCTGCTGGGCGACCGGGACGGTGGGGGCCGTGGTGTTACTCGCGTCGTTGCTGGCCCACGAGCTCAGCCACGCGCTCGTCGCGCGGCACCGTGGGCTCGCGGTGGACCGCGTCACGCTGTGGCTGTTCGGCGGCAGTACGGAACTGACCGACGATGCCCCGACGCCGCGTACCGCGTTCGCCGTCGCGATCGCCGGCCCGGCGGCGAGCCTGCTGGCCGGGGCCGGCTTCCTGGGTACGTCCCTGCTGCTGTCCGGCGTCGTGGGCGTCACACTCGCCTGGCTGGGCTGGACGAACCTGGTCCTGGCGGCGTTCAACCTGCTGCCGGGAGCGCCCTTGGACGGTGGCCGGGTCCTGCAGGCACTCGTCTGGTGGCGCACCGGCGACAAGCGGCGGGCCCAGGCGGCGGCAGCCCGGTCGGGTCAGGCCCTCGGGCTGGCCCTGGCCGCACTGGGACTGGCCTGGCTGCTGTGGTCCGGCAGCTTTGCCGGACTGTGGCTGGCCGGCATCGGCTGGTTCCTGAGCCTGAGCGCCCGGGCCGAGCTGGCCGTGGGCCCGGCGCGCGAGCTGCTGAGCCGGATCCGGCTCGGCGAGATCATGACGCCTGCCCCGGTGACAGCGCCCGGCTGGTTCACCGTGCAGGGGTTCGTCGACCAGGCCGCGCCCGCACGGTTTCGCACCTACCCGGTGGTGGCGTTCGACGGCCGTGCGATCGGGGTGATCAGCCTGGCGATGCTCGCCCGGGTACCGGAGCAGGAGCGCGCCGCGACGCGGGTCGAGGACGTCTGCGCCCACCCGCCGACGTGCCTGGTGGCAACGCCGGAAACTCCGCTGACGGCGGTCCTCGGCCGGATCGGCGGGCGGCCCGGGCAGGACCTCGCCCTGGTCGTGTCGGACGGCGCGCTCGTGGGGGTGGTGAGCCCGGGTGACATCGCGCGGACGCTGGAGCTGGCGGTGCTGGGCGCGAAAGCCCGCCGGCCGGCGGGGTAGGGAGTCTCTCTTCAGGTCGTCCAGGGCAGCCGTCCCTCGCTGACCACGAGATTCTCGAGGTCGTGGAATCCGAGCGCCGCCGGGCCGTGGTCAGCCGGGCAGCGGTGAGGTTCCGGATCGCCCGCCGTTGTGCCCACGGGCCGCTGACCGTGGATGCGGCGCCACCGGCCGGAACCGGTTGTGATCACCGAGTTCGTGGTGCTTCTCGACCGGTCAGCAGTTCGGCGATGTCCTCGAACGGCGTCTGCGCGGTCGTCACCGCCGAAACCGTGGTCATGCCGGGTACTCCTTCGCCGTTCAGGCGTTCCCGGTGCGGACGACCATCACGGGACAGGCCGCGTGGTGCAGCAGGGCCTGGCTCGTCGAGCCGAGGACCAGCCCGGTGAAGCCGCCGCGGCCGGCGGACAGCAGGCGGTGGCGGGGTTTGTCGCGCTCGACGCGGCGCTCGACCGTGACGTCCGGGTACTTCTCCTGCCACCCGGCGAGGCGCTGGGCGAGCAGCCGCTGCCCCGAGTCGCGCAGGGACTCGCCCTGGAACGCGAGCGGCGCGTTGCGGAGAGAGGCCTCCTCGAACGCCCACGCGATCGCCTCGGCCTCCTTGACCGCCAGCCAGTCCGACGGCGGAAAGACCTTGCCGCCGAACGCGGTTGCTTCGTAGCCGTACGCCGTGAAGACGAGCAGCGAAGCGTGCCGCCGGGCCGCTTCCCCGGCCGCCCACAACGCAGCCGAGGCCGCCGTTTCCGAGCCGTCCACGGCCACCACGACCGGCGCGTTTCCGCTTGCGCTCATGACCTTCCCTCCGGGGTTGCGGTTCGCGATCCCGACGGTGGGGCCCACGCGGACGCGATCGCTGCGGTCGTTCGTCCCCGCGCCCGGTGACCTTCGGCCGCTCCCGCCCACCAGGCCGGAAGCGCATCGTGAGCGGGAGGAGGTACTCCCGATGGCACAAGAATGGCGAGACGCCGTGGCGGCCGTGCCGGTGCTGTTCACGGTCGCCCTCTACATCGACTACCTGGCCGACGGCACGGCCATGTGGGTGCACGACGTCCGCGCGATGGCGCTCACCGCACTGCTGCTGGGCTTGGCCGCTTTCGTCCTGGGTGCCTGGTCCCGGACCGGCGCGGAGAAGTGGTTCAGCGTGCCGCTCGGCGCGGGGGCGCTGGCCGCCGCGGTCCTGGCCCTCGTCACCGGCGACGGCGGCCCGCTCGCCGTGCTGGTCGTTTTGGTCGCTCTCCTGTGGGTGGTTTCGACCGTCCGGCACCTCCGGACCCCGGCCGGGCGGCCGTGACCGTCCGGCTGCTGCCCGGCTCAGCGGGCCCGGAGCACCGCCGCGCCGTTGACGCGGTCCGCGGCCAGGTCCGCCAGCGCCTGGTCCGCGTCGGCCAGCGCGTAGGGCACGGTGCTGACACTGAGGTGGTGCGTTCCGGCGAAGTCCAGGAACTCCCGCGCGTCATCGCGCGTGTTCGCCGTGACACTGCGCACCTGCCGCTCCTGGAACAGGTGCTGCTGGTAGTTCAGGGGCGGCACGTCGGACAGGTGGATGCCCGCGATGGCCAGCGTGCCGCCGCGGTCGAGCGCGGCCAGCGCGGGCGGCACCAGCTCGCCCGCGGGCGCGAACAGGATCGCCGAGTCGAGTGGCTCCGGCGGTGGGTCGGCGGCTTCCCCGGCTGACGCCGCCCCCAGCTCCAGCGCCAGCTTGCGCGCGTCGGCACTGCGCGTCATGACGTGCACGGTGGCGCCGCGGGCGATCGCCACCTGGGCGGTCAGGTGCGCGCTGCCGCCGAAGCCGTAGATGCCGAGGCGGCCGTTCTCGGGCACCTCGGCGCGGGCGAGGGCGTGGTAGCCGATCAGGCCGGCACACAGCAGCGGCGCCAGTTCGTCGTCTGTGTAGCCGCCGGGCAGCGGCAGGGCGTACGCCGCCGGAACGACCGCGAACTCCGCATATCCGCCATCGGCGTCCCAGCCGGTGTACCGCGACTCCGGACACAGGTTCTCCCGGCCGCGCAGGCAGTACCGGCAGGTACCGCACGTCCCGCGCAGCCACGCGATCCCCACCCGGTCCCCGGGCGCAAAGCCCGTGGCGTCCGGCCCGAGCGCCACGACCTCGCCGACGACCTCGTGCCCCGGCGTCACGCCCTGCCGGTGCACCGGCAGGTCACCCTCGGCGACGTGCAGGTCCGTCCGGCACACCCCGCACACCCGCACCCGCACCAGCAGCTCGCCGGCGGCGGGCCGCGGCACCGGAACGCGGGACCGCTCGAGGGGACCGGAGGGCATCGGGCCGGGCCTGGTCACGCGCCAGGCGGCCATGGTCGTCGGCAGGGTCATCCGTCCTCCTCGGGTCGCGGGGACTCCCGGGCCAGGATGCGCCACCCGGCCGCAACCGCGCGACCTGCCCTGGTCCTTCGGGCCGGGGACGTTAGGCCCTTCTTCACGACCGGCGCGGCCGCGAAAGTGGGATCACCCCGAGACCCCCAGGAGCGCCTCCCATGTCCCGAACGGCCCGGTCCGGTCCGCCGCCGACGCCAGCACCGAAACCGGAGCCGCCGCAGCGCTCACGAGCCGGCAGCTGGCTGCTCACCGCCTTCGGCCTGCTGATCCTCGGCGCGCTCGTGGTGCCGGCCTTCCTGACGCCTGCCGCACCGTCGATGACCTACACCGAGTTCCTGTCCGAAGTGGACGCCGGGCACGTCGAGTCGGTGACGGTCGACGACCAGGGCGCGGTCGACGGGAAGCGGCGTGGCGGCGCGGCGTTCACCAGCCGCATCCCCACGGCACTCGAACCGGGACAGCTGGAAGCCAAGCTGCGCGAAAAGAACGTCGCGATCACCGCCACCAAAGCCAGTGGTTCGCTGCTGTCGGGGCTGCTCGGCTACCTGCCGTTCTTCCTGCTGCTCGGGTTCCTCGTCTGGGCCGGGATGCGGGCGCAGAAGTCCGCCGGCGGCGGCCTCGGCGCGACCGGGTTCGGCCGCGCGAAGGCCAAGATCATCGAAGCGCAGCGCCCGACCACCCGGTTCGCCGACATCGCCGGGTACGAGGGGGTCAAGCAGGAGATCGGCGAGATCATCGACTTCCTGCGCGACCCGGCGCGCTACGCCGCCGCCGGAGCGAAGGGGCCCCGCGGCGTCATCATGGTCGGGCCGCCCGGCACCGGGAAGACGCTCTTCGCCCGCGCGGTCGCCGGGGAGGCCAGCGTGCCGTTCCTGTCGATCACCGGCTCGGCGTTCGTCGAGATGTTCGTCGGGGTCGGCGCCTCCCGGGTGCGGGACCTGTTCGAAGAAGCCCGGACGCGGGCACCGTCGATCATCTTCATCGACGAGATCGACGCCGTCGGCGGCCGGCGCGGCACCGGCGGCGGTCTCGGCGGGCACGACGAACGGGAACAGACGCTCAACCAGCTGCTGGCCGAAATGGACGGCTTCGACCAGAGCGGCGGCGTCGTCGTGCTCGCGGCCACCAACCGGCCCGAGACCCTCGACGCGGCGCTGCTGCGGCCCGGCCGGTTCGACCGGCAGGTGACCGTGCCGCTGCCGAACCAGGCCGAGCGCGCGGCCATCCTGGCCACGCACATCGACGGCAAGCACCTCGACCCGGACGTCGACCTCGGCATCGTCGCGCGGGGCACCCCGGGCTTCTCCGGCGCCGACCTCGCCAACCTCGTCAACGAGGCGGCGATCAACGCCGTCCGGGACGACCGCACGGTGCTGACCGCCGCCGACCTCGCGGCCGCCCGCGACCGGGTGCTGCTGGGCCGGCGCGACAGCTCCAACGCCCTGCTGCCCGAGGAGCGGCACTCGGTGGCGGTGCACGAGTCCGGGCACGCGCTGGTGGCGGCGCTGTGCGAGCACGCCGACCCGGTGGCGAAGGTGACGATCCTGCCGGCCGGCATGGCGCTGGGCGCGACCGAGCAGCTGCCCGAGGCCGAGCGGCACCTCTACCGCGAAAGCCACCTCACGGACCTGCTCGCGGTCCGCCTGGGCGGCCGCGCGGCCGAGCTGGTGGTGTTCGGCGAGACCTCGACCGGAGCGGCCAACGACCTCGCCGGCGCGACCGCGCTGGCGGCGAAGATGGTGACCGAGTTCGGGATGTCACCGGAACTGGGCCCGATCGGCTACAGCGCGGCCGAGGGGCAGCCGGAGCTGCTGGGCCGGCCGTATTCGGAACAGACCCAGCGAGCGGTCGACGAGGAGATCGCCCGGCTGGTGCGCGCGGCCCAAGACCGGGCGGCCGGCCTGCTGCAGCGGCACCGGACCGCCCTCGACGCGCTCGCCGGGCAGCTGCAGGAGCGCGAGACGGTCGATGGCACCGTCGTGCTCGCCGTGCTGCGGAAAGAGGCTGCGGCGACGGCCTCCGGAAGTCCCCTCGCCGGAGGACTTCCGGCCGCAGCGGACGGCGCGGCCGCCGCCGTAACGTCGGCGCACGACAGCCGGACCGGGAGCCACCGATGAACACGCCGCACCAACCGATCGTCACCGGAACCGACGGATCAGGCGAGGCGCTCGACGCCGTCCGCTGGGCAGCCCGCACCGCCCGGCTGCACGATGTCCCGCTGGAAATCGTGCACGCCCTCGACTTCCCGGCACTGCTCGCCGGCGGAGTCGTCCCACCACCAGAAGAGCTGAAAAACACCCTCCGCGCCCACGGGCACCGGTACCTGCGGGCGGCACAGGAAATCGCCGCAGCACAGGGCGCGCCGACGGTGACCACCCGACTGGATCCCGACCGCGCCGCACCCGCCCTCATCGAAGCATCACAGACCGCAGCACTGATCGTCCTCGGCTCCGGCGGCCGCGGCCGCCTGACCGGCCTGCTCGCCGGCTCGACCGCCTCAGCCGTCAGCGCACACGCCGCCTGCGACGTGGTAGTGGTCCGCGGCGACTCCTGGGACGACCCCGAGGCCGCGCACCAGCCGGTCATCGCCGGGATCGACGGCAGCCAGCCCAGCGCCCGCATCCTCGCGGCAGCCGTAGCCGAAGCACAGGCACGGAAAACCCACCTGATCGTGGTGCACGCACCGGCAGACGAGCCACGCCCGGAGACCGAACCACACCTGAACCCGCAAGCCGCCACAGCGGCCGGCCAACAGCTGCTCAGCGAACTCACCGGCGAACACGACACCGGCAACCTCACCGTCGAGCAGATCGTCGTCCGCGGCCACCCACGCCGCGAGCTGATCGAGCGCAGCGCAAACGCCCAGCTCATCGTGCTCGGCAACCGCGGCCGCGGCGGCTTCCCCGACCTGCTGCTGGGCTCCACCAGCCAAGCACTCCTGCACAACGCAGCCTGCCCGGTCTACCTGGTACGCACCCCCCACCCAACCGGCTCCGGACCCCAACGGAAGTGAAACACCCCATGGACACCACCCCCGGATCCGCCGCAGCGACCGCCGAGCCGATGCCGCGCAGCCGGTTGTACCGCAGTGGTGTGGCGTAGGACCTGGCCGCGCTCACCACCGGACTCGGACTCCACCCGCCGGCCGTCGCGTCGCGGCGCTCTTCGCGGCCGCGTGGCCGGCGGAGTACCGGGTTTTCCGGGTGGCCGGCGAACCCGGCTACCCGGCCGGCTCGGCCGACCGGTCCTCCTTCCCGGCGGACCTGGTCCGCTCGGTGAGCGCTTCGGTGATCGCGCCAGGCTGGGAGGCGCGTTCCCGTAGCGCACGGGCGACCTTGGCGAGCACCACGGTGAACTCCCGGACGTGAGCGGGTTCCGACTGGGCAACCGACTGGTAGACGTCCGCCGTGAACAGCGCAAAGCCGGCTTCGATGGCTGCCCTGCCGCCGGGGGTCAGGACGACCAGGACACTGCGCCGGTCGGTCGGGTGCCGCTCGCGCCGGGTGTAGCCGGCCACTTCGAGGCGGTCGAGCAGCGCGGTCACGCTCGCCGATGCGATGCCCAGCCGCTTCACCAGCGCCGACGGGGGCAGCGGCCCCTCGTGCAGCAATTCGCCCAGCACCGCCGCTTCGTGCACGCCGACCCCGAAGGCGGACGCCATGGCGCGCCGGTATTCGTCGGTGGCCACGATCACGGCTCTCAACTGCTCAGCCAGACGTTCCATAACCCACCGCCCACGAGATCACCATCGAAATATCTAGTTAAACTAGATATTAGCTCATCTAGGCTCGTGATGCTCGTGCGTCGTCGCGCCACTCTTGCCGCGCCACACAGCCGATCTTCCTCATCGTTCGCGCCAAGATAAGGCAGCGCCCGCCACGCCCCGTACCCGCCACGCCGACCGGAAGAAAACCGGAACCGGGCAGCCGAACGCCGCGGAGATTCTCCGCTCCCGAAATAGACCAGAGCCGAGAGTCATGGCACCACCCCGCCCCGGCTTCGGTTGCCTCGCAGGAAGAGCAGGGAGCCGGCCGGACACTTTCCGACTCCGGTAAACCACCGGGCGAAATCAACGCCGAGATACCATGAATCGGAGAAATTCCATTGAAGCACCGGGCAGCGAATCAACGTCTTCCCCGTTAACCTGGCCACAGCACGTCGTTTTCGAGGAGATTCACCGATGCCGGACACCCTGTTCCCCGAACCCGCCGCCCCACAGCCGGAGGTCGCGCTCCTCCGCCGCGAACGCAACCGCTGGCTGCGCCGCGAAGCGAACCTGGTCCTGGGCCGCAGCCGGGTGGACGAGGCGGAGGCACAGCAGGCGCGCACCGCGCACCTCGTGCTCACCTACGCCCTGGCGATCGTCGAGCAGCGCCCCGCCGTCATCGGCTCCTTCGCCGATCTCACCCGGCCGCACGGAAACCGGAACTGAACCCACGCTTCGCCGGCGCTGCCGGTGCCGGGATGCGCCCGGCACCGGCAGGTGCCCGGGCACCCGAGGCGATGTCGTTCCGCGCCGTAGAGGCCGGCTCCTTGAGCGACGTGGCCACCGGCCGGAAAGCGGAGTCACCCGTCCGGCGGCTTGTCCTCCGGCGGCGCGTCGACGACGGGCGGGAAAGCCCGCGTTTCCCGCTCCACCCTGACCCGGGACGGCCGGGCGGCCCGGCAGGCCGGGTCGCCGTCGGCGTGCGAGTAGCTGTGCAACACGGCGAGCAAGGGGTGCGCCTCGTCGCGGACCTGCCGCACCACGTGGCCGTCCTCCGGGGAGATCGGGTGCCGGCACTGCTCGCAGAGCACGATCTCGGGTACGTCCATCGCCTGCACCGTCCAATTCGGACCAGGGCGTCGGCGGCGACCCGGGGGGCCGGCCGCCGCCAACGCTTCCCTGAATGCGTCACCCCGAGCCGGGGGCGGAGGAGCCCGGAACGACCCGCCAAGGTTGACAGTTCCCACACGGCAGGCGAAGCCACCGAACGGAGGAGAACTCCCCCGGAGAATTCCGGAAAACGAGAATAGTGGCCGCGGAGCGAACTCGCCGGACCCGGACGTCGTTCACCGGCCGCCGCCCCTCGGTGTTCCGACCACCCGGCGAGTTGCGGGCGCTGCACGGTCACCGGGCCGCCACTCCGGCGGGCCGAGGTGTTCGCCGAGGGCACGAGCTGCTCCCGGCTGTTGTTCCGCGCGCGGTAGCAGTCCGCGACCTTGTGCGCCGCGATGCCGAAGACCCAGGGGAGGAACTTCTCGGGTCCGAACGCGTAGCCCGGCAAGGCCGCCGGCACGGCGACCATGACGTCCTGGCACAGTCCTCCACCTCGGTCGCCACGGTTTCGCGGAGCCGCCGGCGGCAGTAACCGAGCACGATCGGCCGCAGCAGGCGGAACAAGGCTTTGGCCGCCGCCGGGTCACCGGCCGTCGCCCGCCGGACGAGCTCGGTGTCCGGCGGCGGGAGGCGCCGGCTGTCGCGGTGTGCCGGTGTTTCCACGTTCTTCCCCCCGAGCAGCCGCCTCCCCGCGCCCGCCGTCCGCTGCCGGGCGCGGACGGCTCACTGGATCCGGTACGGCTGGACGACTTCGGTGCACCACGTCCCGGGATCGGGCCGGGCCTCCGGAGACGTCAGGTCGACCTCCCAGGCCGCGCCGGCCAGCTCACCGTCGTGCTCGTGCGCCGGAGCCGAAAGACCATGCCTCACCGGGATTCCCGGCCCACCAGCGCCAGCTCCGCCGCCAAGCCGTCGGCGAGCACGCCGAGGTCGGGACACCGGGCGGCGTCGGCGAGCACCGAGATCACCAGGCTCCCGGCGTAGGAGAGCGCTTCGAAGAGCACCGTCATGTTCCCGCTCGCCCCGACGCTGAGCGGAACGGCTTCGGTGACCGGGACACCGCCGAACGTCACCGGCCCGGCCGGGCCGCGCACGTGGCTGACGAGTGTGTGCATCCGGCGCTGGTGGTCCAGGTACCACCGGTAGAAGCCGAGCGCGGCCAGCGGCCGGAACAGCGCCCCCAGCACGGCGATCGGCGGCGGCCCGGTCGCGGCCGCTTTCGAGGCGCGGACCCGGGCCGCGACGAGGGCGAGCCGCCCGGCCACGTCGCCGGTACCCGGGACGGTGACCAGCAGCGGGCTGACCGCGTTGCCGAGGTGCGAGGCATCCGCCGCCGCCCGGCCGGACACCGGCACGCCGATCGCGAACGTCCGGACGTCTTCGTGGCGCGCCCGCAGCAGCCGGTGCAGGGCCCCGGCCACGGCGACCAGGACGGCGTCGTTCACCGAGGCCCCGTGCCGGTGGGCGGCAGCCCGCAGCGGCGCGAGTTCGGCCCGGACGACCGCGAGCCGGCGGCGGGAGCCCGCCGGCCCGAGCAGCGAACAGGGGGCGGCGCGCGGCGGGTGCAGGCCGCCGGCAGCCGCGGTCGACGCGACGAGGGCACGCACGGCCGGCCCGATCCGGCGCACCGACCGCAGCCGGCCGGCCAGGGCGTCCCGGCGCAGCGCCGCCGCACCCGGCCACGAGCGGGGGAACGGGACCGCGCCCGCCTCGGCTCCGCCGTCGACCAGCCGGGCCAGGACGGCGAGGCCGCCGACCCCGTCCGCGAGCACGTGGTCGAGCACGACGACCAGCGCCGCTTCCCCGCCGGCCAGCCCGGTGAGGAAAGTCGCCGACCACGGCGGGGCATCCCGGGACAGCGGCACCGAAACCAGCGAGAGCACGGTGTCGAGCACCGCTTGCCGATCCCCCGGCGGCGCGCACACCGCCGGCCGGACGTGCCGGCGGACGTCGAACCCCGGGTCGTCGGCCCAGATCGGGCCGCCACCGCCCCGCGGTGCCGGCACCAGCCGGCGACGCAGGCGCGGGACGGCCGGGACGCGTTCGCCGATGAGCTGCCGCACCCGGGCCAGGTCGAGCCCGGCCGCCCGGCCGAGCAGCAGGAGGACACCGAACTGCACCGGCCCGCCGTCGCCGGTGCCCATCGCGAGGAAGGCGCGGTCGGTGGGACTCGCGCGGTCGACATCGATCCGGTTCACCACCCCAGCCGACCCCGGCGATCCCCGGACGGGACAGGGCCGGAAGTCACCGCCAGGGAGCTGAAGGCGCCTTTCGCTCACGCGTCGATCCGCCGCAGGCCGGCCGGCCCGGCCAGCATGACCGCGCCGCCGGCGCCGAGCAGCACCAGCCGATCGGCCGGGATCCCCGGCGGCAGCGCACGGAGGCCGGCGAACACGCCAGCGAGGGCGATCGAGACGAGCAGCGATCCCTGGATCCCAACGGTTTCCGGACTGCCATGGCGCCATCCCCTCGACTTCGTCGCCCACCCGCGATCCGCCCGGCGCCCCATCGCCGCGAGAGCCGAAAGTCCCCGTCCCATCCCGACCGCCGCGGTTCCCCACCGCGAACCTGCCATCACGTTCAGCGCGACGACGTCGGAGTGGCTTCCGATGTGCTGCCCGAGCCGCTGACGACTCCGGAAGCGCATGGAGGACTTTGTGCCACCGAGGCCGTGACTTCCAGCCCTGCTCGGCCCGGTCGCCGACCGGACAAGGTGCTGGGACGGCCGACTGCGGGAGGCGAAGGATGCGGTTCCGGAACCGGCGGGAAGCCGGCCAGACCCTGGCGGCGCGGTTGCACCACCTGCGCGGACACGACCCGGTCGTCCTCGGCCTGCCCCACGGCGGCGTCGCCGTCGCCCGCGAGGTCGCCGACGCGCTGCACGCCCCGCTGGACGCGCTGCTGGTGCACAAGCTCATCGCGCCTCGGCGCCCGCACCTCGTCATCGGCGCGATCGGCGAGCCGGACGTCGTCGTGAGCAACCCGGCCACCATCCGGGCGCTCAAGGTCACGCCGGCCGAGTTCGGCCGGGTCGCCCGCTCGGCGAAGGCCGAACTCGCCCGGCGAACCGCCCGCTACCACCCGGACGGCCCACCCCTGCAGGTTGCCGGGCGGACCGTCGTCCTGGTCGACGAAGGCATCACGACCGGCGCCACCGCGCGTGCGGCGATCCGGGTGCTGCGGGCCAGAGGGGCCGGCCGGATCGTCCTCGCCGTGCCGGTCGCGCCCCTCGATGTCCTGCGTTCGCTCGCCACCGGCGTCGCCCAGACCCTCTGCCCGGTCCCATTGCGACGCAAGAGCCCCGTCGGCGACTGGTACACCGACTTCGACCGGATCGACGACACCGAGGTCCTCGCCCTGCTGGCACGGGAGCCGGCCGGGACCTGAACGTCCCGGCCTTGAGGCAGGGGCCACGGCCGACTGCCGAGGCCACTCGCGGAGGCGACCAGTCCACCGGGAGCCGGCACGCGGTGGGCGCCGTCCTTCGGTCCGAGGTCCTCCTGCCCCTGCTCGCGAGACCTTTTCCCCTGGCCGCCCGAGTCCCGCGGGGATGTAATCGGGAAGTCCGGCCAAGGTTCGGGAAGGGAGCACACCGTGTCCACAACGGAGCCTGCACGGACGGCGAACCGGCACCGCTCGGCGAAAGACACCGTCAGGCAGTTCAACAAACACGTCCTCAACCCGGTGATGCTGCTGCCGGCCGGGCGCAAGCACTGGTACGCCTCGGCTCTCGAGCACGTCGGGCGCCGCTCGGGTCGCCGGTACACCACGCCGGTGGTCGCGGGCCGTACCCCGGACGGCGGCTTCATCGTGCCGCTGCCCTACGGCACCGAGGTCGACTGGCTGCGCAACGTCCTCGCCGCGGGAACGGCCACCTTGCGGTCCCGGGGTGTCACCTACCAGGTCACCGACCCGCGGGTCGTCGACGCCGACGCGGCGTTCACCCAGGTCGCACCGAAGTACGCCCAGGCGTGGTGCCGGTTCGGCATCACCCGTTACCTGAAGCTCTCGATCGGCCGGGCGCACTGACGTGATCCGCAACCGCCGGAGGAGGCGGGCCGTGCTCGCCACGCCGGCGGCGTCCTCGTGGTCGCCGGGGCGCTTGTGATCGCGGTCCTCCTGGACCGCACGGCCACCCCCGCCACCGCCTCGTCCGCCTCGGCTCCGATGACGAACCACTTCTGAGCCACTCGGCGTCACTTCCACCGGCCCAGGCGGAACGGCCGGACCGACGCCGTTCGGCCGCTGCCACGACTGACAACCCGGCGAACGCAAGGAGAACGGCGATGAGCGACACCATCACCCGGCGGATCCCACCACAACGGCTGATCACCGCCATGAATTCCCTGGTGCGAGCGATCGCAGGCTCGCGCCTGCACCGCCTGCTCGACGCGAACGTGCTGATCCTGCACCTCACGGGCCGGCGCACCGGGCGGCACTACGACATCCCGGTCGGTTTCGCCGACCTCGACGACGCCCTGCTGATCGTCACCCAGCACGGGTGGCGAGCCAACCTGCGGGACTCCACCGAAGTGACAGTCACCCACCGGGGGTTCACCCAGCAGATGCACGCCGAACTCGAGGAGGAACCGTCCACAGTGGCCGGCCAGCTGAGCAAGGCGATCGCGCAGCTCGGCCGCACGGACGCGCAGCGTCGCTTCGGCCTGACCCTGCCGGCCCACCGGGACCCGGACCCTGCCGAGCTCGAGGCGGTCGTCCGCGAGTACTCCCTGGCGACGATCACCCTGCGAAACGCCTGAGCGGTTGCCGAGGCGAACGCCCGGCACGCCACCTCGGTCGTGGTGCGTACCTGGTGCGCACCCCCTCGTGACGGCCGAAAGTCCTCACCGGCCCGGGCCTTCGCCCCATCGAAACCAGGGCCTCCGGTCCCACGGAACCGGGGCGGTCGGGCCCTCGTCACCCGGCCCTGACCGGGGGAGCCTGGATCCTGACGAAAGTGAGGCACGCCATGGACAGCCACTCCTCTCGCGGATTCGCTCCGGCAGTCACTGCCGAGCCGACGTCCCTGCTCCGCAACCGCCGCGACCGGCTCACCCTGCGGCCCGCCGACTTCGTCGACCCCCGCTACGCCGACATCGGCGACCAGCGCCTCGCCATCGCGCTCACCGGCGAAGACCAGTCCGAAGAAGACGGCCTCAACCCACTGGAGCGCATCACCTGCCGCACCCACCGCCGCTGGCTGCACGACTGCGTCGCCTCTCCGCTGCACGTCGTCGTCATCACCGGCACCCGCTGGTGCCGCACCTGCGAGTGCGCCCTGAACGTCGCGATCGACCAGCTGGCCGGCGACGTCTCGGTGCACTGTCCCTCCTGTGGTGAGACACCGGCCACCCACGCCACCCGCCAGCTCGTCCGCGCCTGCCGCGCCAGCCTGGCCGCCGCGCACGACCACTGAGGCCACCGGAGGTCCTCGATGCCGCAGCCCGCACTCACCTTCTTCGGCGGCGCCGGGACCGTCACCGGCAGCAAGTACCTCGTCGAGGCCGGCGACGCCCGGGTGCTCGTCGACTGCGGGCTGTTCCAGGGCCTGGCGAAGCTCCGCCGCCGCAACTGGGCCCCGATGCCCCACGAGCTCGCGAACGTCGACGCCGTCGTCATCACCCACGCCCACCTCGATCACTGTGGCTACCTGCCGGTCCTGGTCAGGTCCGGCTGGCACGGCCCGGTGTACGTCACGCACGGCTCGGCCGGGCTGGTGCCGATCGTGCTCCGGGACAGCGCCCACCTCATGACGGCCGAGGCCGCGCACGCGAACACCTACGGCTGGTCGAAGCACCGCCCCGCGTTGCCGCTGTACGACGAGAACGACGCCGCGAAGGCGATCCGGCTGCTGAAGCCGATCAGGTTCGGGGAAGTCACCACCGTGGGGCCGGGCGTCCGGCTCGAGTTCGGCCGCGCCGGGCACATCCTCGGCTCCGCGTGGGCTCACCTGCGCGCCGCCGACGGGCGCGGCATCGTCTTCAGCGGCGACCTCGGCCGGCCCGCCCACGGCGTTCTCCGGCCGCCCCAGCCCCGGCCCGCGTGCGACGCCCTCGTGCTGGAATCCACCTACGGCGGACGGACCCACGACGACGCCTCCGCGCTCGCGACGTTCGCCGAAGTGATCCGCCGGACCACCGCCCGCGGCGGCAGCGTCCTGATCCCCGCCTTCGCCGTCGACCGCACCGAAGTCGTCCTGGCCGCGCTCAAGAAGCTGACCGACCGCCGCGCGATCCCCGAGCTGCCGATCTTCGTCGACAGCCCGATGGCGCTCGCCGCGCTCCGCGTCTACCGCACCGCCATGAACGAGCGGTGGCCGGAGATCCGCACCGACCTCGGCGCCGGCGACCCGCTCGACCCCGGCCACCTCGTCGAGCTGCGCACCACCGAAGACTCCATGCGGGTCAACGACCCGGTGATGCCCTCGATCATCCTCTCGGCCTCCGGCATGGCCACCGGCGGCCGGGTCCTGCACCACCTCGAACACATGCTGCCCGACGACCGCCACACCGTCCTCATCGTCGGCTACGCCGCGGCCGGCACCCGCGCCCGCAACCTCGCCAACGGCGCTCGGGAGATCAAGATCCACGGCCGGTACGTGCCGGTCCGCGCCGAGGTGGCGCAGATCGACGCCTTCAGCGCCCACGCCGACGCCGACGAGCTGGTCCGCTGGGCCTGCGCCGGCGAACCGCCCGGAACGATCCACCTCGTGCACGGCGAACCCGAAAGCGCCGAAGAGCTGGCATCGCGCCTCCGCACAGTGCAACCCGGCATCCCGGTCTCGATCGCCCGTGACCGCGAACGGGTGCTGATCTAGCGCTTTCGAACTGACTTTGTGCTTCCCCGACAGGGACTTCACCCCCTACGGCAAGCCGGCCGAGGCGAGGACCATCAAGACCGAGGGAGCCGCCAGCGGCCCCCCTCCCCCCGGCAGCGGGCTCCCTCGCACGGAACGGTGGTGACGGCCCGGGTCGCCCCCTCCCCGCCACCCGCCGCCACCATCGTTTCCGGCGGCCGGGCCGTCCACCACCATCCCGTTCGCGGCTCGCCGACGGTCTCGAGGTCCGCCACCCGAAGGGCACAAACGCCGTGGAAACCGGGAGGATCGGTCCATCAGCACTCGGCTCGCGTGCGGGAAAGAGCCTTCGGCCTTCAGCGGTCACCACGAAAGTCCCTGTTCCGCCGGCGTCCTCGCGAGGGAAGGTTGCGGTCCGGAGTTCGACGAACGGGACGGGGGCACGAAGGTGACAGCACGCGGCGATGGCAGCTGGCGACAGAGCACGTTGATCACCCATCACCTCGATCACCCGCCGCAGGTGAAGGCCATCGACGACGAGCTGTACGCGATGCTCGGCGAAAACGGGCGCAGTGGCTACGAAGCGGCGATCGAGGCGGAATACGCCCTCCCCGGTGAAGAGGTTGACCACCACGCCTTCGGTGACGGCGTGCTCAGCCTGATCACGGACCCGCGCACGAGGCGCCTGACCCACCTCGTCTACGGCGGCTGCACGGCCCACCAGATCCGCCGGGACCTCGTCGATCGCGGCCTGGGCTCGCTGGGCATCACCTGGGTGTACCCGCCGAAGACCGTCCTCGACGATGACGATTAGGGCCCGGTGACAGCGACTTCGCACCGGCCACGGGGGCCGGCCAACCCGGCCGACCTATCCGGACCGGGCACTGACGGCGGATGATCTCGGAGGACGCCACGCCCGACGGGGATCACGTGTCCGCAGTGGATCACCCCGCCCGGCGATCCCTGCCGCAAGTCCTGTGAACCAGGGGCCTTTTTCCCTACGGTCCGGCAGTGCCGTGCGCCACGGTGACCCAGGGGGTGCAAGGAGGTCACGATGAAACTGGTAAGGAGCTGGATCGGGCTCGTTCTGCTGGTACTCGGGGTGTTCGGGATCCTCGACGCCGCCGGGGTCGCCGGCTTCGAGGTCACTGCCGGACGGTGGTGGCCGGTCGCCATCATCGGGTTCGGCCTGGCCGTGCTCTGGTCGCAGCGGCGGCTGACGTTCGTCCCGGCCGTCATCACCGTCGTCGGCATCGCGCTGCTGGCCGGGCAGCTGCAGTGGACCGACAAGGACCTGTTCTGGCCCGCCATGCTGCTCGTCATCGGCATCGCGGTACTCGCCGGGCTCCGGCGCCGGCCTGCGTCACCGCGCGGCGAATCGATGGTCGTGTTCGGCGGCGCCAAGGCAGTCGACCGTTCAGCGCACCTCAAGCACGCCGACGTCTCGGCCATCTTCGGCGGCTCCACCCTCGACCTGCGCCAGGCCCACATCGACGACCAAGCCACCGTCGACGCCTTCGCCCTCTTCGGCGGGGTCGACGTGCTGGTACCGAAGGACTGGCGGGTCGAGCTCGGCGGCCTGCCCATCCTCGGCGGCTACGAAGACAAGACCACCGGCGACGGCTCGCTCGCACCGGACGCGCCGCTGCTGAAGGTCAACGCCACCGCCGTCTTCGGCGGGGTCAAGGTCGCCAACGAACCGAACTGACCCGCGCCACGGAACCCGGAGCCGGCACCGCCGACGATGTCCTCGCCGGCGGTGACGTTGGTCCCTTGCGCCGTGCGTGAGCTGATTCCGAAGCTTGTCGTATGACAGTCGCAGGCAAGTTCACGGGTGTGGCAGGTCTGGTGTCCACGGCAGCTGTGGTGTACGCGGCCTGGGTGCGGCCTCGGCTGATGCGCTGGGGTGCGACCGATGCGGAGGTCGCCGAACCGTATCCCGGTGCCGGCCTGGTCCCGGGCGGGAAACGGGGAGCGACGATGGCCGTCACGATCGAAGCCCCGCCGGACGCGGTGTGGCCGTGGCTCGTCCAGCTGGGCGGGGACCGCGGCGGCTGGTACTCCTGGGACCGGCTCGACAATGCCGGCCGCCCGAGTGCCCGGGAAGTCCATCCCGAGTGGCAGGACCTCGGCCTCGGCGACACCGTGAAGTACTGGACACGCCGCCATGGCCCGGTGGACGCCTGGGACGTCGCGGCGCTCGAACCGAACCGGTTCCTGGGACTGCACGGGTCGAGTGATCTGCGAGGCCGCCGGCTCGATCCGACGCAGCCGCGGCCGGCGGCCTACACCGAAGGACTCTGGGGCTTCTTGCTGAACGAGTTGCCCGGCGGGCGCACGCGCCTGGTCATCGGCGGTTACGAGGTCTTCCGCCCGCGGTGGTTCGGAGCCGTCGCCTTCTGGTTCGCTCCCTTGGTCGTCTGGATCATGCAGGCGAGGATGCTGGCGACAGTCAAGCGGAACGTCGAACGCGCAGCTGCCGTGCCGAGTTCAGCAGGCGCGGACCTCAGGGAGCCAGTGGCCGAGCCGTCGCCGGCCGATCGTGGGCGCCCGGTGGGCGGTGTCAGGCGGGATCGGGCGGTGGACGGTCAGCCCGCACCCGGGCCGGCACCGACTCCGCCCATCGCCGGATGACCTCGCCGTCACGCAGATCCCGGCGGACGCGATCCCCACGCCTCGGCGGATCGACACCGCCGAACACGGTGACCGCGAGCGGGCTGAGCCAAGCTCGTTTGGCCAAGGCCCGGTTGAGCCGGCGGCGGGACGTTCGCGCGCGAGTCCCCCTCAGGGCTCGAGGCATTCGGGAATGGAGTCCACGGCACCGTCCGGGCGTTCGGTGTGACCGGCCGGGTCGTAGGTCTTGACCCAGCGCACCGACGGGAACTGTTGAGCGTCCGCCCGGACGCGGCGAACGCGATCTGCGCCGAATTGGCTGTGCTCAGCCCGAGTGAGTCGTGGAAGACGTACACGGCCAGCTGCAGCGCCGGTGCGAGCCCGCCGCCCAGGTAGCCGAAGGCCCAGCCGCGGGTGGACACGCCGTCCCGCTCGTCGGCCGTGGCGATCTCCGGCAGGAACGAGTAGTAGATCACCACCGACGTCCCGTACCCGAGGTTGCATGAGTGGCCGGACCCGGACGGGATAGAGGACTTGTGGCGTCGAAATGGCGACTTCCGGCACCGGGGCGGTGCCGGACTCCTCTGTCCCGCGACGTCCGGTTCACCGCATGCTGGGCTCGGTACAGGGAGGGGTTCGCATGCGCGGGTCCTACCGGGCTCGACCGGGGGCGGCCGGATTGTTGCTGGTCGCCGGCGGCGCGTACGCGCTGTGGCTGCTGGAATTCGTCCTGCCGACCGGCCTGGATCCGGTCCGCAGCTTCGTCAGTGAGCACTATCCGGTTTTCCAGCCTTACCAGCAGCTGTTCCGTGCCGGAGACCTGATCGCCGGAGCCGCCTACGTGGCGGCCGCCTACCTGCTGCGGCGGCGGCTGCCGCCGGCTCGCTGTGCGGTCGCGCTGCGCCGGAGCCTCGTCGTGTTCGGAGCCGGCACGGTGCTCGATGCGGTGTTCGTCCCGGACTGCGTGTCCACTGTGGATCCGGTGTGCGAACGTCTCGAGTTCACCGGGCAAGTGTCGTGGCAGCACCTGGTGCATCTGGGGTCCAGTGTCGTGACGCAGCTCGCGGTGGTCGTCATCGCGTTCGCGACCTTGCGGCTCGCCGGCCGGTACGGCAGCCAGGGCGACCGGCGGCTGGTCCGTGTGCTGTTCACGATCTGGGCCGTTGCCGGCCTGGCGTGCGTCGCGGCCTACCCGTTCGGGTGGCCGGGACTTCCGCAGCGAATCCAGCTCCTCGTCATGTCCGCCGCCACGGCCGCCGGAGCGATCCGCTGCTTCCACCGCCACCACACTCCGCCGCCCCGCAGCGGAAGCCGCCCGCCGGCGCTCGTCGGCACAGTTCGGCGGGCAGCGCCCGGTACCGGGCCAGTAAGTCAATTGCCCGCCGCAGCGTCGTCCGGCTCGTCGGGGCGTGCAACGCAGGCACCGCGCCCGCCAAAGCGGCGCACTCATCGGTCGGACGGAGTTCCGGCCGGTGTCGCGGCGCCGCGGCGCGATGGCGTTGCGCCAGCCGGTGGCCTCGCCGCCGAGCGCCATGAACACTTCTCGGGCGCGCGGTTCGACGAACGCCGCGACCCGGCCGGGTTCGTCGACGACCGGGACGAAGGACGGGGGTTCGCCGCGCCACCAGCGGGCGAGGTCCCGTCCGGCCGCCACCGTGAACCGCAGGGTCTGCGCCGGGACGTCGCGGTCGAGCCGCCGGGCGAGGGTGCGGCCGCGCCGCCACCCGTCGATGACCGGTGTCTGGGCCACCACCGCGGCGATGGCCGGGTCGTCGGCGAGCACATGGCCGCCGCCGAGAGAGGTGCCCCAGAGCGCGATCCGCTCCGGATCGATCCCGGGGCAGGGTGCGGGCGTAGGCCACGGCGGCGCGGTAGTTCCTCGCGCTGCTCACGGACGTCGATCACCTGCCGCGGGCTGCGCACGGCACCGGACGCGCGGCAGTTCCGGGCCAGTACAGGTCCGCGGCACACCGTGCCCCGGCGACCGGGAACGACACCTCGTGCCGCGTCATGATCGTGCTCCGGTGGGTTCGGTGTCCGAGGCCAGCGCGAAGTAGTTCTCCTCTTCCTGGACGAAGTGCAGGCTGAGCACGGAGTAGAGCCCGTAGAGGCCCGACAGCAGGTCGTCGACCTGTGCGGGGTCGATCCGGCCGCCGGCTTCGGCGAGCCGGAGGTGGTGGGTCAGGCGGCGGGTGAGCCGTTCGATCTCGGCGTGCGCCCGGCTCATCGTGGCGGTGGCTTCGTCGCTGCCCAGCGGCGTGGCCAGTGCCGGGTAGAGCTGGGTTTCCTCGGCCCGCTCGTGCGGCAGCAGCCGCTCGACCAGGAAGGTGTGGACGCGCTCGAGTTCGGCCAGCGCGGCCGGGGTCGCGCCGGTTTCGGCCAGCAGGTTCGCCGCGTCGCGCACCATCGGCAGGCTGCCGCGCAGCTCGTCGTGTTCGGCGGCGAACCGGTGCAGCAGCTGCTCCGTGGCCGGTGCCAGCGCGATACCGCCGGCGGGTGTGCCCCGCAACGCCCGCAGCGCGTTGAGGATGACCGCGACGTCGATGCCCTCCTGCAGCAACGCCCCGGCCGCCGGCGGCAACCAGCCCACGGCCGCGACGGCCATGGCGACCAGGGAAAGCACCATGCCGGTCGCGGCACTCTGCACCGCGATCCGGCGCGCGCGGCGGGCGATGTCCATGGCGTCGGCGAGCCGGTCCAGCCGGTCGGTGGTCAGCACGACGTCCGCGGCCTCCGACGACGCGGTGGAGCCCCGGGCGCCCATGGCCACGCCGACGTCGGCGGCGGCCAGCCCCGGGGCGTCGTTGACCCCGTCACCGACCATCACCGTGACGTCCCGTTCGCGTTCACCGCGGACGGCGGCGACCTTGTCCGCGGGCGTCTGGTCCGCGCACACCGCGTCCAGGCCCAGCACAGTGCCGATTTCCTCGGCCGGTTCCCGGCGGTCGCCGGTGAGCATCACCAGCCGCCGCAGCCCGGCCGCGCGCAGCCGCCGCAGGGTACGCGGGGCGTCGCGGCGCAGCGGGTCCCGCAGCAGCACGGCCCCGGTGAGCTCGCCGTCGACGGCCAGCCACGCGAGGGCGGCCCCGTCGAGACCGGCGCGGCCGCGTACCGCGGTCGCCCACGCCCGGTCCGCCGGCTGAGCCGGTTTGCCGACCTGGACGTGGCGGCCGTCGACCGTGGCGGTGACACCCCGGCCCGGTTCCTCCACGACGTCACGAGGCAGTGACAGGGACAGGCCACGAGCACGGGCTTCGGCGGCGATCGCCTCGGCCAGCACGTGCGGCGACAGCTGCTCCGCCGACGCGGCCAGCCGCAGCACCTCGGCGGCTTCCCACCCCGGTGCCGCGGCGATCTCCACGACCGCCGGTTGGCCGGCGGTGAGCGTCCCGGTCTTGTCCAGCACCAGCGTCCGCGCCCGGCCGAGCGTTTCCAGCGCACCGCCGCCACGGATGATCACCCCGAGCCGGGACGAGCGCGACAGGCCCGAAACGATCGCGACCGGCGCGGCCAGCAGCAACGGGCACGGCGTGGCCACCACCAGCACGGCGACCGCGCGTTCCAGGGAGCCGCTGAACGCCCACGCCAGCCCCGCCAGGACCAGCGACAGCGGCAGGAACCAGGCGGCGTAGCGGTCGGCCAGCCGCACCACCGGCGCGCTCTCCGCACCGGCCTCACGCGCGAGCCGCACGATGCCCGCGTAGGTGCTGTCCTCGGCGGTCGCGGTGGCCCGCAGCTCGAACGCCGGCCCGGCGTTGACCACACCGCTGCGCACCGGGTCGCCCGCGGTGCGCTCCACCTGCATCGGCTCGCCGGTGAGCACCGACTCGTCCAGCACCGCGGCGCCCTCGAGCAGCCCGTCGGCCGGGACGACCTCGCCGGGACCGACCACCAGCACGTCACCGACCGCGACTTCGGACAAGGGCACCACCGACACCGCGTCACCGCGCCGCAGTCGTGCCGACCGGGGCGCGTGCTCGAGCAGGGCCCGCAGGTCGTGCGACGCGCGCCGCTCGGCCGCGGCGTCCAGGGCGCGTCCGGTCGCGAGCATGACCGCGATCAACGCCCCGGCCAGGTACTCGTGCACCACCAGCGTGCCGCCCAGCGCCAGGACCGCGATCAGGTCCACCCCGGCCCGCTTCTGCCGCAGCGCCGCGACCACCCACCACACCGCGGGCACCACGGCCACCACCGTCCCGGTCACCCAGCACACGTCGGCGAACCCGCCGGCACCGGCCAGCCGGCCGACACCACCGGCGAGCAACGCACCGACGGTGACGACCACCAGCGCCGGTTCCGCCCTCCTTCGCAACCAGTGCATCCGTGAGGTCGCGTCGTTCTCGATCACCGAAGTCCTCCCGCGGCGGGCCACTCGTTTCTCCCATCCGACCCCGGCGCCACCGCGCGAGATAGGGCATCAGAGCACTCCGCCCAGGGCCTTTCGTCTCTCCCCACCGGGGCGGCACCGCAGCCAGCATGGTGCGGACGACCACCTGAGCAGGCCGAGGAGTGACGCGATGGCGGAACCGACCGAAACCCGGCCGATCGTGGTGGGCGTGGATGGCTCGGCGTCGGCCACCGAGGCCGTGCGGTGGGCCGCGCGGGAAGCCGTGCTGCGGCACCGGCCGCTGGTGATCGTGCACGTGTGCGCGCTGGTTCCGATCGCCGCGCCCTACGCGGCCGCGTTCGGTGGCTACAAGTCGGTGGTGGCCGAAGAAGGGTTGCGCCGGCTCGCCGCGGCCAAGGAGACGGCGACCGAAGCGGCACCAGCGGTGAAGGTGAGCACCGAACTCACCAACGGCTGGGCCGCCGAACACCTGATCGGCCGATCCGCCTTCGTCGACCTCGTCGTGCTCGGCTCACGGGGCCTGGGCGGGTTCACCGGCCTGCTCGCCGGCTCGGTCGCGGTGCAGGTGGCCGCCCACGGACACGGTCCCCTCGTCGTCGTCCGCAGCGATGGTCCCCGGACCCCACCGCGGCAGGACGGCCCGATCGTGGTCGGTATCGACGGCTCTCCGGCCGGCGAGGCGGCCATCCCGTTCGCCTTCCAAGCCGCCGACGCCCGCGGAGTCCCGCTCGTGGCCGTGCACACCTGGACAGATCAGGCGATCCCCATCGGCTGGCAGTCCACCCTCGCGACGGGCTGGAAGGCGATCCGCAAGGAACACCTGAAGCTGCTGGACGAGCGGCTTTCTCCGTTCCGGACACGATATCCCGAAGTGACGGTGCAACCGGACGTCGCGATGGACAGGCCGGCACCCACCTTGCTCGAGCACGCGCGCACCGCGCAACTCGCGGTGGTCGGAACCCGCGGCCGCGGTGGCTTCCGTGGCCTGCTGCTGGGTTCCACCAGCCAGGCCATGATCCAGCACGCGACCTGCCCGGTGGCCATCGTTCCTCCAGCCCGGCCATGACGCCGGACGAAACGGCGAGGTGAGGAAACTCGACAGCCAGTGGCGGGCAAGCCGCGACCACGATCGAGAACACTGTCCACCGGGGCGCCGATCCAATGTTCGCGCACGACGACAGCGAGATACCGAACCCGAAAGCCCGGCTCGTCGGCCTGGCGAACACCCCGCGCAGGTGAACAATCCCTGCGCGGGGTGCGCGGCAACCGTCAGGCCTTCACGAGGATCCATTTCTGGTAGTTGTCGTTCGCCTGCCAGGATGCCTGGATCACCGTGCCACCGTCATTCGGCGGCGCGGTCAGCCGCAGGTCGGAGTGCCTGAAGACGAGCTCGTAGTCGCCGGCAGGCTGCTTGATGATCCGCAGTGTCTGGTGGAAGTAATCCCGCGGACCTTCGTCCGGGTTCCGGCCCCAGCCACCGCAGTCGAACTGGTCGACCTCCATCCCGGAGTCCGTGCTGTGGCCCGGCACGTCGAGGCACTTCCAGCGGTCCGTGCCGGGGTCCTTGGAGTGCAACGGGGAGATCTCCCAGCCGCCTTGGTGGGCCCGCAGTTCGAACGTTTGGTTGGGCGTGCCGGTCGGCCTCCACGTGGTCAGCCGGGCGCCGTTGTCCAGCGAGGCGTTGTACACCGCCAGCTCGCCGCCGGTCGCCACGTTCACGATCTTGTAGTGGCCGCGGATGTACGGGAGATCCTCCCGGCCGTTGTCGCCGTAGGGCTCCGGCAACGGCTCGATGTAGCCTTCGCGCCAGTTCTGGTCGACCTGGTACTGCCGGCTCATGGAGTTCGGGTACAGGGTGTTTTCCCACTCCTCGGGCGGACATTCACCGCCTGATTTGCAGATGTCCCAGTCGTGCCGGACGAACGCCGTGAACACGTCGATCTTGGCGTCGATGTCCTGCTGCGGCAGGTTCGACGGCTCGTCGACGATCGAGTAGTCGCGGTAGTAACGGATCGGCGGGGCGCCCGCCCAGTCCTCCAGCGACCACCGGACCAGGCGAGCTGTCGCCATGTGGTCTTCGTGGTAGCCCGTCGTGCGGTGATCGGCAAGCGGGTCGCCTGCGTGGATCTCGTCCGGCCGGAAGTTCGCCACGATCCTGCGGAGGAAGTCGCCGAGCTCCCTGCGGGTGAAGGTCTGCGGTCCGTTCTCTTCGTTGTCCACAGTGGTGACCGGCTGGTCCAGCGCGTACAGCCACCACAGGCTGTTGCCCGGCGGGGTCGAGTTGTCGGGGATTCGCAGCTCCACAATGGACACGCGCTCGTTGAGCGTCCACTGGGTCGCTTCCTTCTGGTCGGCTTGGTAGTGCTGCGACGTCCAGCTGCCGGGATCCTCGCCGGCGGCCGTGGCGTACGCGTCGCGCACGCCCCGCTCCCGCTCTTGCATGTATTCGGTGTCGCTGATCGGCCTCGGTGGATTCCCCGGGTAGTTCGAGGCGATCAGGAAGAGGGTCTGGACGCACTTTCCCTCTTGGATGTCGTGGATCAGGTCCGGGCTCAGGAACAGCAGATCGTCGTCGTGGTGCGCGACGATGTTGAGGACCTTGCCCGCCGAGCAGTCGTCCTCGGCCAGCGCGGGCTGGGGCGCGAGGCCGGCCGCGACGGTCAGTGACGCCGCAACGGCCGCAGTGAACCAGGTACGTGGTTTTCGCAAGTTACTCCCCCGGATTCGGTGGGCAGCGGTGGCCCGCGCCCGTGCACGAACCGCCCGGCAGCGTCGCCGAGCGGAAATCGCAGGAACTGCCTGCTGGAACGAGGGGTGCACCTCATAGCCCGGACGCGCTCCCCCGTGTCCGGCGGCCTCCGGTCTCACCTCGGGCCCCAGGCTCCAGGATCGCTGCCGGGTGTTCGCTCGCGCGGACGACCGACAGCACCCCCTGGATCCCCCCGTGCGCCGGGCGGATCGGGCACCAGTGTGCGACCTCGTCCGGCGAGGTCCGACAATAGCGGGCGACCGGTCGGCATTGTCAAGTAAAGTTTACTGAACACGATGGGAGTCACATGGCCGAAGCGGAGAGGCACCACCGCACGCTCGCGGACGCCTTGACCACCCTGATCGCGAAGAAGTCAGCGCGAGACGGCCCGGATTCCGTTGCCGACCAGGTGATCGGCGAGCACATCGGCAAGTCGCGCACCACCGTCTGGAAGCTGCGCACCGGCCAGGAGCAGAACCCCAAGATCGAGACGCTGGAAGCGCTCGCGCGGTTCTTCGGCGTCAAGGTGAGCTACTTCCTCGACGACGAACGCGCCGCGGTGGCGGACGAGGAGCTCGACTCGCTGACCGCGGCACGCCGGCTCCGGGAAGCGGCGGAGCGCAATGGGGTGACGGGCATCAACGCGCGGCTCGGCAGCCTCTCCCCGGACAGCCTCCTCACCGTCGCCCGCCTCATCGAGCAGCTGGGCGCCGCCGAGGCGGAGGAGTGAGCGACCCGCTGCTCTCGGGCGAGACCGACCTGGCCACGCTGCGCCGCCTCGTCGACGAGGTGCTCGACGAACTCGTCTGGGACCCGCCGTTCGACCTGGACCGGCTGCTCGAGCAGATCTCCGCGCGCCGGGGCAAGCGGATCTCGCTGTACCCGGCGGCGCTGCCCCGCGACGGCGCGGGCGGGCTCGTCATCGAGCGGGCCGGCGACCTCGTGATCGTGTTCGACGAGACGCTGCCGCCGCTGCAGCAGGAGCACGTGATCATGCACGAAGCCGCTCACGTGCTGTTCGGCCACCACGGCACGTCGCTGACCGATCTCACCGGCGACGAGCTGACCGAGCTCGACCCCGGCGTGGTCGAGACGGCGCAGCGGTTCGCGCGCCGGGACGGGTATGCGGGCGTGGAGGAGAAGGTCGCCGAGATCGCCGCGGCCCTGATGTGGCTGCGGGCCGGCGCCGCGCGCAGCATGGTTCCGGCGCCGCACCGCTCGAAGGCCGTCGCGGAGGCGAACGCCCGGTTCGAAGCCGCGCTCATGAACCGGCGGCCGGGATCGTGACCGGCTTCGACCCCGCGGCCCTCGGCGATCCCACCGTCATCGCCGCGGCCATCGCCACCGCCTGCTCGATGTACCTGCTGCGGTCCGTGCTCCGCCGGCCGGAAAACCTCGCGCTGCGGGCCGCCTGGCTCGGCAGCCAGATCTTTGCCGTCAGCCTCTGCCTGGGCCTGCTCGTCTACGGACTCCACCTGCTGGTGCCGATCCCCGCCAGGCTGCGCTGGATCTCGATCGCCCAGCACGTGACCGCGATGACGGCCGCCTACCTCGGCTACAGCGCCTACGTGTTCATGGCGAACGAGCGCAACGCGGCGATCCGGCACGTCAAGCGGCACGGCTTGGCGCTGCTCGCCGTGCTCGCGCCGGCACTGACGGCGGCGATCGGTGCGCCGCCGGAGGACTTCTACGCCGGTCTCGTGGCGGACTACGCGAACAGCCCGGTCAGCGCCTGCTACCTCACGCTGTTCACGGCTTACGTCGCGGTGGCGGTGACCGGCGCCGGCACCATGTCCTGGCGATGGTCGCGGCTGGTCGACGAGCCGTGGATCCGCCGGGGACTGGTCATCGGCACGATCGGCTACGCCCTGGCCGGCGTGTACTGCGCCGTGCGCACGACGTTCATCGTCATGGCGGTCACGGGCGACCGGATCCCGGTCAAGGAAGGCGCCGTCACCGGGTGGCTCATCGCCGCGGCCCTGCCGTTCGTCCTGATCGGTGTCACGGTGCCCGGCTGGGGCCCGCGACTGGCCGCGGCCCTGCGGTGGTGGCGCCTGCACCGGGCCTTCCGCCGGCTCCACCCGCTCTGGTCGGAGCTCACCGCCGCCTGCCCGCACGTCCGGATGCCGCTGGGGCCGTCCCGGCTCGCGCGCCGATTCGGATCCGCGGTCGAGACCTGGTGGGACGACAAGTGGTCGCCGCACCCCCATGACCTGCCGTTGCGGCTGCACCTGCGGGTGGTGCAGATCTGGGACGCGCGCCGGGCGCTGCTCGGCCACTGCGACGTCGCCGACTACGACCGGGTGCTCGCCGACCCGCGGCACCGGCGCCGTCGCACGGACGTCAGGGCCGCGTACGCCGAAGGTGCCATGCTCCGCGCCGGACTGCGCAGGCACCGTGCGGGCGCGCCGGGGCGGCGGACCGCCCCGGCTCTCCCCGCCGGTGTGGAGACGGCCGATCTCGCCGCGAACGTGATCTGGTTGCAGCACGTCGCGAAAGGCCTCCGCGGGAAGACCGAACCGGCCACCTGAGCCCGGGCGTACCCGAGGAAATCGCCGGCATCGTCGTGTTCCCGGCCGGCGCGGCGGTCGCCCTCCGCCCGGCCACCCTCCCCGCCGAAGGCCCCGCCGGTGCGGCCTTCGAAGACCACACCCCACTCGCCTGGTGAGGCAGAGCCGACCTGGTTACCGCCGGGAACTCACCGGAGCGTCCTGGTCGAGGTTGCCGTGCGCCGCCACCGAAAGGTCCTGCCCGTCGGCCCAGGTCTTGAGGCGGTCGGCGTAGGCCTGCTGGATCAGCGGGTAGAACCCCTGTCCGAAAAGGACTCGAAGCGGCGGCTCGGCCATGTCGACGATCCTGAGGAGCGTCTGGGCCGCGGCGGCCGGGTCGCCGGATGGCTGCTTGTTCGTGAAGCCGGCCAGGCGCTCGCGGACGTCGTCGTACACCGGGTTCAGCTTGGCCAGGTGACCGTTGTCGAGCGGGTTCGGGTTCTTGCCGTCCCTGGTGGCGAAACCGGCGGGCTCGATGATGGTCACCTTGATGCCGAAGCCGGCAACCTCACCGGCGAGGGCCTCGTTCAGGGCTTCCACCGCCCACTTGGAGACGTGGTACGCCCCACCCAGCGGCACCGCGATGAGCCCGGCCGCCGAGGACAGCTGGACGATGTGCCCCGCGCCCTGCTCGCGCAGGTGGGGCAGCGCCGCCTGGATGACCCACAGCGCGCCGAACAGGTTGGTCTCCAGCTGGTCCCGCATCTCCCGCTCGGTCAGCTCCTCGATCGCGCCGACCTGGGCGTAACCGGCGTTGTTCACGACGACGTCCAACCGGCCGAAGTGTTCCTTGGCCCGCTGCACGCTCTCAAAGACCGCGGCCTTGTCGACCACGTCCATTTCGAGCGGGAGCACCGCGTCGCCGTACTTGGTGACCAGGTCCTCCAGGCTGCCGGCCGTTCGGGCGGTCGCGGCCACCTTGTCCCCGCGGGACAGGGCGGCCTCGACGAACTCGCGGCCGAGGCCGCGGGAAGAACCGGTGACGAACCAAACCTTGCTGCTCATGTCCTTCTCCTCAGTGGAAGTGGTTACCAGGCCACCGGGCCGAGGCGGTCGACGAAGGTTCCGGTCGGTCCGTCGGCGTCGAGCGTCGCGAGCTTGATGAACGGGTCGGTGCCCTCGGTGACCGTCAGCTGGCCCATGTGGTTGTTCATGTCCGTGGCGGCGAACTTGCGGTTGGCCACCTCGCCGGGCGTGACGGCGTTGAACTTGATGTCCGGGAACGCCTGGGCGTACCGGACGGTGAGCATGTTCAGTGCCGCCTTGGACGAGCTGTAGGCGAGCTCGTGCAGCTTCGAAGCGGTCTGGTCCGGGTCGGTCACGACGGCGAAGGAACCGACGCCGCTGGACACCATCACCACCCGCGGCTGGTCGGCCGCCTGCAGCAGGGGCAGGAACGCGTGCGTGACCCGGACCGGCCCGTACACGTTGGTGTCGTAGACGGAGTGGATCTCCTCGGCCGTGGCCTCCGCGGGGTGGACGGCCCCGCCCGGCGCGCCGGCGTTGTTGATCAGCACGTCCAGCCGGTCGGTGTGCTTTCCGACCAGCCGTACGGCGTCGGCGACCGACTCGTCCGAGGTCACGTCCAGCGGGACGAGGACCGCTTTCGCGCCACCGGCGGCCAGCTTCTCGACCGCCGCCTGTCCGCGACCTTCGTCGCGCGAGCCGAGGAAGACCGTCCAGCCCAGCTCGCCGAGCCTGCGGGCCGCCTCGAGACCGAGTCCCTTGTTGCCTCCGGTGATCAGCACCGTGGTCTGTTCCGTGTTCGTCATGCCCACCAGACACCGCCTTCCGCTCGGCTGTGACCACATGTGAACCAGTTCACAGTCACACACTTTCCCTCAATACGGCACGGCACGGTTCGTGCCGTTATGGGTCAGCGTGGCCGAGCGCGCGCCGGAAGTCAACACGGCACGTGCCGTTCCATTAGAGTGGTGGCCATGAGCCGTGCCGAGGAGCGGACCGAAACGATCATGCGGGCCACGCTGGACCTCGCCCAGGAGATCGGCTACGCCAAGCTGAGCATCGAGGGGGTGGCGGCCCGCGCCGGCGTCGGCAAGCACACGGTCTACCGCCGCTGGCCCTCGAAGGGCCTGTTGTTCCTCGATTCGCTCCTGACGCGGAACGAGCCCGTCCTGGACTACCCCGGCACCGGCGACGTCCTGTCCGACCTGCGCCGGCAGACCCAGGCGGTGGTCGACCTGCTGGGCACCCCGCCGTGGGGCCCGCTCTACCAGGCCTTGGTGGGCGAGGCGCAGCACGATCCCGCGGTCGCCGCCGCCCTCAACGAGCGCTTCATCCGCCCGCAGACGGAACGGACCACCGCCCGGCTCAGGGAGGCCCAGGAGCAGGGTCAGCTCTCCCCCGGCTTCGACCTCGACCTGGGCATGGCGATCCTGTCGGGTCCGCTGTACTTCAAGTTCCTGATCACCCAGGAGCCCGTGACCCACGACTACGTCGACCGCGTGTTCCGGGCTCTGTTCGCGGGCATGGGGCCTTGACGCCGAGAACCGCCTACCTCGACCGCCGTCGACGCCGTGTGCCCTTGGACCGAGGGCGTTCCGATCTCAAGCAAGTGGGAAGCCATGGCTGAACTCCCGATCCGTGACCGTGCCGGCAACGCCTTGGTCGGCTTTCGTTTCGTGGCGGAAGCGGAGCTGGGACGTCTGGCCGTGCCGGCGTCGCTGGTCGTCGCCGTCCACACGGAAGCCGTCCTGATGGTGTTCGACAGCCGGCGGAGGCAGTGGGAGCTGCCGGGAGGGATCCGGGAGACGGGCGAGAGCCCGCGCGAGACCGCAGTGCGGGAGTTGACCGAGGAGACCGGCATCCACGACGTGGACCTGTCGTTCGCCGTCATGGCCGAGTTCGATCTCACGAAGCCGCAGCGTCGGGAACTCCTGGCCGTGTACCGGGTTCGCCTCGAGGACATGCCCCGGCTGACCGTCAACGACGAAGTGCTGGACTTCCGCTGGTGGCCGCCGTCGGAGCCGGTGAGCGAGGACATGAGCCCGCTGGACGCGCAGATCGCCAGGCGCGTGGTCCGACCGTAAACCTTTTCAGGGCAGTCACTACGACGTCGACTACTCCGCTTAGTACCAAGGCCGCCCGCTTCCCCGCGATCGGCGAGCGTTGAGTACCGTAGGGGCATGGCAGCGCCCCGGCTCGGCAAGGTGCAGCGGATTCTCCTGCTGTGCGCGCTCGCGCTGTGCGTTGTCGCCATGCACCACGTCAGCATGGCGATGAATCCCGAGGGCGCCTCCGTGATGGCGGCTGCGCCGATGGCCGAGACGGCCGTCGTCGATGCAGGCTTCGGCGAGCAGCACCCCGGCATGCCGGACGGCGGTGGCCACAACCTCCTCCACCTCTGCTTGGCCGTCGTCTCGGCCGTGGTGGCGCTCTTCCTTGCGCTCGCGGCACTCGGCCGGTTGCGGGCGGCGGAGTTCGCCGCCCCGGCGGGTCCTCGTGGCTCCCTGTATCCCGAGCGGCCACCCGACAGACGCGGGCGGCTGATCCTCACTTCTCTCTGCGTTCTGCGGACCTGACCGGCCGCGTTTCTCTCGGTCCTCACGGTTTTCCGGCAGCAAACTCACAGAGAAGGATTCGTCATGCCCAAAAACCTGCTCGTCGGCGGCATTGCCGTCGTCTCCGCGCTCGTCCTGAGCGCGTGCAGCAGCAGCGACCAGCCGTCCATGCCGGGGATGAGCTCGAGCTCGTCCGCGCCGGCCCCGAACCGGGAGGCAGCCGGGCACAACGCCGACGACGTCGCGTTCGCCCAGCAGATGGTTCCGCACCACAGCCAGGCTCTCGACATGGCGAAGCTGGTGCCCTCCCGCAGCACCAACCCCAAGGTCGTCGACCTGGCGAGCCGGATCGAGCAGGCCCAGGACCCGGAGATCCGGCAGATGCAGGGCTGGCTGACCGCCTGGGGCGCTCCCGCGGCCTCGTCGATGCCGGGCATGGACCACGGTTCGATGCCCGGCATGATGTCCGACGCCGACGTGCAGAAGCTCGGGCAGGCCAAGGGCGCCGCGTTCGACAAGATGTGGCTCGGCATGATGATCGAGCACCACCAGGGCGCGATCGACATGGCCAAGACCGAGCTCACCAAGGGCGGCAACGCCGACGCCAAGGCACTGGCCCAGAAGATCATCGACGCCCAGCAGGCGGAGATCACCGAAATGCAGGGGCTGCTCTCGCAAAGCTGATTCCGGACAGGTGAGGGACACCCCGGGTGAACCCGGGGTGTCCCTCACGGACCTTCACAGCATGCTGACAACTATCCGGATAGTACTAAGCACGTTAGTGGACCGGATCCCCCGCGACAGGAGAGTCAGCACCCGTGACACCGCACCGGCGATCCCGGCGACACCCGCTCGTCGCCACCACCGCGCTGCTGTTCATCGGCTGGGGAACGCTCCCCGCGAGCGCGCAGCCGGCACCGCCGCCCGGCCAGGACCCGATGCAGCGCTACCAGGAGCTGGGCGCGCAAGCCGCCAAGGCCGACGAAGACCTGCTGAGCGCGCAGGACCAGCTGAAGGCTCGGCAGGCCGACCGCGACCGGGCGAACGCGGACGTGACCGGGGCCGCCGACGACCTCGGCCGGGCACAGGCGGCCATCGCGCGGTTCCGCCCGCAGGTCGGCACCATCGCGCTGGCCGCGCTCGACGGCGGGCAGCTCAACGACGCCGCGATGCTGCTGGACAGCGGCAACCGCCAGGAGTTCCTCGACCGCGCGTCGGCGTTGTCGATGCTGGCCGATCAGAAGACCGTCGTGCTCGGCGGCCTGCGCGATGCCGTGCACCGGGCCGAGAACGCGAAGACGGCCGCGGCGAACGCGCAGAAGACGGCCCAGCTGGCCGCCGACGACGCGGCCGCGGCGCTGGAGGAGGTCCGCAAGCGCCAGGAGAACTTGCACGGACAGATCGCCGAAGTGCGCACGGCGCTGGGCAAACTGCCGTCGGCCGACCGCAGGAGGCTCGGCACGGTCCAGGACAACGGCTCCTACCTCGGCCCGCCCGGAGCGGCGAACGACGCGCTGCAGGCCGCGCTGTCCAAGCGCGGCTCGGAGTACGAATGGGGCGCCACCGGGCCGGACGAGTTCGACTGCTCCGGGTTGACGTCCTGGGCGTACCAGCAGGCCGGCATCACCATCCCGCGCACCAGCCGCCGGCAGTTCACCGCGGGCAAAGCCGTGCCGCTCACCCAGCTCGTCCCGGGCGACCTGTTGTTCTACGACGACGGGACCGGCAACGCGGGTGCGATCCACCACGTCGCGATGTACGTCGGCGACGGCAAGATGGTCGACGCCCCCACCGAAGGGCAGCTGGTCGACGTGCGTCCCCAGCGCGGTGACGGCCACCTGCTGGGCGCCCGGCGCATCGTCGGGTGATCCCGGCGGCGAAGTATCCTTCTGCGCGGAGGTGCCATGCTGAAGTTGGGTGAGCTCGAGGCGTCGGTCATGGACGTGCTCTGGAGCGCGACGGAACCGATGCGGGTCCGCGAGGTGCTCGACGAGCTCAACCGGCACCGCGACCTGGCCTACACCACGGTGATGACGGTGCTGGACAACCTGCACCGCAAGGGCTGGGTCGTCCGCGAGATGGAGAACCGCGCCTACCGCTACACCGCGGTCACCTCCCGCGAGGAGGCCACCGCGCAGACGCTGCGGGAGCTGCTCGACTCCGGTGGCGACCGAGAGTCGGTGCTGCTGCACTTCGTGCGGTCGGCGTCGGAGGAGGAGTCGGACTTCCTCCGCAAGGCGTTGCGCCGGAAGCCGCGCAAGCGGTGATCACCGCCGCGGCGCTCCTGCTCGGGGTCCTGGTGGTCGGCTGGTGGTCACCGCGGCCGCTGGGCAGGTTCTCCGCCCTGGTGAGCCCCGGCACCGCGCTCGCCTGGTGGCTGCTGACCGCGGCCGGGCTCGTCGCCGGCACCGCCGGCGGTGTTCTGCTGCTGGCCCTGCCCGGGCACGGGCCCGCCGCGGCGATCATGGCCGTGCTGCACGACTGCTGGTCGGCGGTCGGTCACGACGGGCTGCCCGAGCTCGACCCGATCGTCGGCGGCGGGGCGGCCGTCGTCGCGGTGGCTGTCGCCGGCCGGCTGGCACTGGCCTGGGCGGGACGTCGGCGGCGGCGCAACGTCCTGCACCGCCGTCACCTCGCCGCGCTGCGGCTGTCCGGCTCGGCCGACGGGCGGCCGATCCCGACGCTGTGGCTGCCGCACGACGAGCCGGTCGCCTACAGCCTCGGCGGCCGCCGGGCCCTGATCGTCGCCAGCGAGGGCCTGGCCGGGCGGTTGTCCGACCGCGAACTGCAGGCCGTCCTCGCGCACGAGCGCGCGCACGTCCGCGGGCACCACCACGTGCTCACCGCCTGCGCCGAGGTCCTGGGCCGGACGCTGGGGTTCGTCCCGCTGATGCGGGAACTCCCCGGCGCGGTCCGCCTCCTGGTCGAGCTGGCGGCCGACCGGACGGCGGCCGCGCAGTGCGGCCGCGAACCGCTGCGTTCGGCGCTGCTGGCCATCCGCGCGGGCGACGGCCCCCGGCGGGCGCTGGCGATGGCGGGCGGCGACACCGCGATCCGGCTGCAGCGGCTCGCCGCCGGCGACGCCGGGCACCGGCTCACCGCCGGCACGAAAGCGGTCATCGGCGGGCTGGTGGCCCTCGTGGCGCCGCCGGCCGTCGCGGTGGTCCTGATGGCCGGCGCCGGCCTGGTCTCCTGCCCGTGAGGGCCGCCCGCCGGACGGCCCTCACGGGGGCCGGTCAGTTCGCCGCGCGGAAGCCGCGCAGGCGGAGGCTGTTGCTGACCACGAACACCGAGCTGAACGCCATCGCCGCCCCCGCGATCATCGGGTTCAGCAGGCCCGCCGCGGCCAGCGGCAACGCCGCGACGTTGTAGGCGAACGCCCAGAACAGGTTGCCCTTGATCGTCCGCAACGTCCGCCGCGACAGCCGGATCGCGTCCACCGCCGCCCGCAGGTCGCCGCGCACCAGGGTCAGGTCCGCGGCCTCGATCGCCACGTCCGTGCCGGTCCCCATCGCCAGCCCAAGGTCGGCCTGAGCCAGCGCGGCCGCGTCGTTGACGCCGTCGCCGACCATCGCCACGACCTTGCCCTCGTCCTGCAGCCGCCGGACGACGTCGACCTTGTCCTTCGGCAGCACCTCGGCGACCACCCGCTCGATCCCGACCTCGGCGGCCACCGCCTTCGCCACGGCCTCGTTGTCCCCGGTCAGCAGCACCGGGGTCAGCCCGAGCGCCCGCAGCTGCGCGATCGCCTCCGCGGACGTCGGCTTCACCGTGTCCGCCACGACCAGGACCGCGCGGGCCCGCCCGTCCCAGCCGACCGCGACCGCCGTCCGGCCGAGCTGCTCGGCTTCGGCCTTGGCCGAGGCCAGCTCGGCGGGCAGGGACAGGCTCCACTCCGCCAGCAACGCCGTCCGGCCGACGAGCACCGCCACGCCGTCCACGACGCCCTGGACACCGAGCCCTTCGACGTTCGTGAAGTCCTCGACGTCGGGCAGGTCGCCGACCTCGTCCCGGGCGCCGCCGGCGATCGCCTGGGCGATCGGGTGCTCGGAAGCGTTTTCCAGCGCCCCGGCCAGCCGCAGCACCTCGCCCGCCTCGACCCCGTCCGCGGGGTGCACCTCGACCAGCGCCATCCGGCCGGTGGTGACCGTGCCGGTCTTGTCCAGCACCACGGTGTCCACCCGGCGGGTCGACTCCAGCACCTCCGGGCCCTTGATCAGGACGCCCAGCTGCGCGCCCCGCCCGGTGCCGACCAGCAACGCGGTCGGCGTGGCCAGCCCGAGCGCGCAGGGGCAGGCGATGATCAGCACCGCCACCGCCGCGGTGAACGCCGCCGACGCCGTGCCACCCGCCCCGAGCCAGAACGCCAGCGTGCCCACCGCCAGCGCGATCACGATCGGGACGAACACCGCCGACACCCGGTCGGCCAGCCGCTGGACCTGCGCTTTCCCGGTCTGCGCGTCCTCGACCAGCTTCGCCATCTGCGCGAGCTGCGTGTCCGACCCGATCCGGGTCGCCCGCACGACCAGCCGGCCACCCGCGTTGACGGTCGCGCCGGCCACCGGGTCACCCGGGCCGACCTCGACCGGCACGCTTTCCCCGGTGAGCATGCTCGCGTCGACCGCCGAGCCGCCGTCCTCGATCACGCCGTCGGTGGCGATCTTTTCCCCCGGCCGCACGACGAACCGGTCCCCCACCTGCAGCGCCTCGACCGGAATCCGCTCCTCGCGGCCGTTCCGCACCACGGCGACGTCCTTCGCACCCAGCTCGAGCAGCGCCCGCAGCGCGGCGCCGGCACGGCGCTTGGAGCGGGCCTCGAAGTAGCGGCCGGCCAGGATGAACGTCGTGACACCCGCGGCGACCTCGAGGTAGATGTTGCCGTCGCCGGCCATCCGCTCGATGGTCAGCTCGAACGGGTGCTTCATCCCCGGCACGCCCGCGGTGCCGAACAGCAGCGCGTACAGCGACCACAGGAACGCCGCCAGCGTGCCGAGTGAGATCAGCGTGTCCATCGTCGCCGCGCCGTGGCGCAGGTTCGCCCACGCGGCGCGGTGGAACGGCCACGCACCCCACACCAGGACCGGTGCGGCGAGCGTCAGCGAGATCCACTGCCAGTACGTGAACTGCAGCGCCGGCACCATCGCCAGCAGCACCACCGGCAGCGACAGCAGCGCCGACACGATCAGCCGCTGCCGCAACGCCCGGGTCGGGTCGTCCTCCGCCGTCTCGGGCGTTTCGGGCTTCGGGGTGGGCAGCGTGGCGCCGTAGCCCGCGGCCTCGACCTGCTCGACCAGCCGCTGCGGCTCGACATCGCCGGAATAGACGACCTTCGCCTTCTCCGTGGCGTAGTTGACCGTCGCGGTGACGCCGTCCAGCTTGTTCAGCTTCCGCTCGATCCGCATCGCGCACGACGCGCACGTCATCCCCGTGATCGCCAGCTCGACCTCGCCCGTGGCCGCCTCGGTGCTCATGCCCCCGCCCTCTCTCGCGTGCCGACGGTGAACTCGGCCGTGCGGACGACCCCGGCGTGCCGGAAGTCCAGGAACAGCCGGTAGGTGCCCGCCGAAGGGACCTCGACGTGGAACGTCACCGCGGGACCCGCGGGGGTCTTGCCGTCGCCGGGCTCACCGTCGGGGTGGACGTGCAGGTAGCCGAGGTCACCGCCGCGCAACGCCACCAGGTGGCCGTACGCGCCGAGGTAGGGCTGCAGGTCGGTGACCGGCCGGCCGTCCTCGGTGACCGTCACGGTCACCTTCGACATGCTGCCGGGCAGCAGATCGCCGTCGAGCCGAACCCGATAGCCGTCCACAATGGACGTCTTCGCCGGGGCGGGGTCCACCGGCCGGAACTCGCCCGGCACGACCAGGTCCACGCCCAGCGTCATCGCTTCCGCGCCGGTCGGTTTGAAGTCGGCGAAAGCCCGGTAGCTGCCCGCGTCCGAGACCGGCAGCGGCACGCTCCACGTGCCGTCGGCGGCGAGTTCCGGGTGCACGTGCCGGAAGCCGGTGGTGTCCCGCCGGACGACGATCAGGTGCAGCCGCTTCTCGTGCTCGACGTCGAAGCGGGTCACCGGGTGGCCGTCCGGGCCGGTGATGCGGAAGGTGAACGGCGTCTGCGTCCCGGGGATGAGCGTCGTGCTGGTGGGCGTGAGGGTGTAGCCGCCCCTGGACGACGCGAGCCCGCCGGGCTCATCGGTCTTCGCGGCCTCCGCGACGGTGCCGCCGTGGGTGTCCCCGTGCCCGGTGTCCTCGCCACCGGGCACCCCAGCCGCGCTGGAGAGGGGACCGACAGCGGTGCCGCTCGCCCAGGCGCCACCGGCGACCAGGACGAGCGCCGCACCGTAGGCGGAAAGCTTCGCTGCTGTGTTCATGTGCCTGTCCTCGCAGGGGAGGAGCTGCCGCGGCTCAGGCGGTCAGCTCGTAGCCGGCTTCCTTGACGGCGCCGCGCACGTCCGCGACGTCGAGCTCCGTGCTGCTGCGCACGGTCACCTTCCCGGTGGGCAGGTCCACGACGACGCCGGTGACGCCGTCGATCCCGCCGATCTCCTCGGTGACCGAACGCACGCAGTGCTCGCAGGTCATGCCGGCCACGGTGTAGGTCTGTTCGCTCATGCCTCCTTTATACCCTAGGGGGGTAGGGTAGCCGCAAGGTACACCGGCCAACTACGTTCCATAGTAGTTCGGCCGGTCCGCCGCAGCACCGACGAGTACCCGCAGAGCATCCGAAATCGATCCGGCGGCTTTCTCGCCGATTCACCGGAGCACTACGCCCGAACGAGCTACATCTGCATGACAAAGGGGTGACCGGCGCGAATGCGGCGACCGGGGCGGGTCCTCCTGCTAAGCTCGGCGGCCGATCCACTCGCGCAGGGAGGGACATTTCGCGTGTTGTTCCCCACCCTGGCGAGTGTCTCGGCGCTCGACGCGGGCAGCTGGACCGACGTCCTCGGTGCCGCGATCACCCTCCTCCTGGCCGCCAGCGGGGTCGTCGTCTGGATCTTTTCGAAGCGGGCCCGTGCCCGGTCCGCGCTCCGCCGGCTCGGCGTCGAGGTGTCCGACGCGTCGCTGGCCCGATGCGTCGCCGACGACGACCGGAAAGCCGTCCGGTTGCTGCTGCGTGCCGGCGTTCGCGCCGACGCCCGTCTCAACGGCCGCACTCCGCTGCAGGCGGCCGTCGACGCCGGCAACGAGCAGCTGACCGGCCTGATCGTCGAGCACCTGCCCGGTGCGGCGATCGTCGGCGAACTGCTGCGCCGCCACACCGCGGAACCCGCTTCCGCGTCGCGACCGGCGTCGGTCGTCCTCACCGGGGTGCACGAGGTCCTCGAGCACCTCCAGCGGCTGATCGCGACGGACGTGGCGCCGGCGGAGCGGACGGAAGTGCTCAACCTCGGCCTGGATCTGGAAGTGGTGCAGACCTTCCTGCTCTACCGGCTGATCTTCCAGAAGAACCTGCAGAACCTCGACTACCGCGGCATGCTGATCAACGGCAATTCCGAGCACATCCGCCCGATCGTCGACGGCGGCAGCTCGATCCACACCGGAACCGCCGCCGCGGTCGTGGAGAAGATCGGCAACCAGGTCGCCGAGAACGCCGGTTTCCTCCAGCGCAGCAACATTTCCATCGAAATCAGGTCCTACGACCTGCCTCCGGTGCTCCACGGCTTCCTGGTCGACGACCGGCACCTGTACCTCGGCTTCACCGAGTTCGCGCAGGGCAAGCTCCACGGCGGCGAGTTCGGTTACCTTTACCTGGACGGCAAGCACACCGACCCCATGACCGCCCACCTGTTCCGGGTGTACCGCTCGTGGTTCGAACACCTCTGGAAGCACGGCACCCCGCTGTGCTCATCCTGAAAGGACGGGAATGCTGGTCATCGGTCATCGCGGGGCTGCCGGGCACGCACCCGAGAACACCCTGGTGTCGGTGGAGAAGGCCATCGGGCTCGGCATCGACATGGTCGAGATCGACGTCCAGCCCACGCGCGACGGCCGGCTCGTCGTGTTCCACGACAAGCTCCTCGACCGCGTCACCGGCCAAACGGGTTACCTCTGGGACCTCGACTACGAGGACCTCCGCGCGCACGTCCGGGTCGGCGGCGAACCGGTCCCGCTGCTGGCCGAGGTGTGCGAGCTCCTGCGCGGCACCGAAGTCCGGCTGATGGCCGAGGTTCTGGTGCCGGGAACCGTCGAAGCCACGCTCAAGACCATCTCGGAGAGCCTCCCGGACGAGCAGTGCGCGATCGCCTCGTTCCACCACGACGTCGTCCGCGAAGCCGCCACCGGGCACCCGGGCCTGGAGACGATCGCGCTCGTCGAAGCGGCGCCGATCGACCCGATCGGGATGGCGCGCGCGGCCCGTGCCCGCTGCGTGGGTCTCGGGTTCGAATCGATCCGCGCCGAGCAGGTCACCGCGCTGCAGGAGGCGGCGATCCGGGTCTACGCCTGGACGGTCAACGACCCGCGGGAGATCGAGCGCGCCACCCGGCTCGGCGTCGACGGCATCATCACCGACCACCCCGAACGCGTCCCGCGGCCGTAGCGGCGCGCGCGGCGGAAACCCCCGCCGGCCGGTTCGGTCCCGGGGCGACCGGGACCGGCTGCGGTTCAATGTTTCCTCAATCCCGGACGGCGATGCTGGGCTTCGTTCATCGACCAACGGGAGGTACGTCATGAAGTTCGGCAAAGCGACGGCCAGGCGGGTGCTGGTCGCCGCGGTCGCGGTGCTCGCCTTCGTCGCGGGGAACGCCGTTGTGTCCGGGACGGTCACGTCGTCGGCGGGTTCGGGGCCGGTGCCGGTCGGGTCGCCCACGCCGACCCATCACGGGCGCGGGGCTTCCTGACGGATCCGGGACAACCACAGCCGGCCGCCGGTGGAGGCGAAGGCTTCGGCCGCGCGGCCGGCGTGCGCGGCGGCCGAAGCCGCGTCGCCGCGGAGCCGGTGGACGTCGGCGAGCACGGCTTCGGCGTATCCGGCCATCAGCCGGTATCCCGCCTCCTCGGCGCGGGAAACCGCGCGTGCGGCGTGGCCGGCGGCGACCTCCGGGCGGCCGAGGGCCAGCATCGCGTCCGCGAGTCCGGTCAGCGCTTCGACTTCGGCGCGGCGGTCGCCGGTCGTGCCGCTCAGTTCGAGCGCGTGCTCGTGGTGTTCGACCGCTTCGGTGTGCCGGGCGAGCCGGTGGCTGATCGAGCCGAGGACGTTCAGCGCGCTCGCCTCGATCCGGCGGCCGCCGATCCGCCGCGCCAGCTCGACCGCCTCGCGGCCGCGCTCGCGGGCGTCGGCCGGTCTTCCGGCCTCACGCAGCACGGCCGCGATACCGACCAGCGCGTTCGCCACGTCCGCCTCGTCGCCGATCTCCCTGGCCAGTGCCAGCGCTTCGGTCAGGTCGGCCAGTGCCTGGTCCGGCAGCCCCAGGTCGTGCCGGACACCGCCCAGGTTGACCAGCGTGTTGGCCTTGGCGACCGGTGATTCGTGCAGGTCGAGGGCCTCGGCGAGGTGGGCCTGCGCCTCGGCCAGCGCGCCTTGCTCCCAGTCGAGGTTGCCCAGGTTGCTCAAGGTCACCGCGCGGCGCCCCTTCTCCTGGTGCAGCTCCAGCGCGCTGGTGTAGTTCTCGCGGGTCAGCGCGAGTTCACCCCGTTCGAGGTGGACGCTGGCCAGGTTGCCCAGGATGGTCCCCTGCCCGTCGGCCCACCCGGCGCGCCGGGCGTGTTCGAGTGCCCGCGCGTAGTTCGCCATCGCGTCGGCGTGCTGCCCGACGCTCCAGTGCACGTCGGCGAGGCTGAGCCGGGCCGCGGCCTGGGCCCGCTGGTCTTCGTCCGCGCGCGCGGCGGCCAGCGCGGCGCGGGCGGCGGCCAGCCAGTCGCCGGCGCACCGGCGCAGCCAGAAGTAGCCGCGCAGCGTGTCCGCCAGCTGCCACGCCACGCGCCGCGGGCCGTGGCTCGCGGTGTGCTCGATCAGGGCGACGAGACCCGCCCGTTCGCCGTCCAGCCAGGCCAGCGCGTCGCCGTGGCCGGTGAAGACCTCGCGCCCGGGCCCGCAGCCGGGCAGCCGGAGCATGTGCGGGTAGAGCACGGCCGCCGCCGACCCGGTGGCTTCCAGCGCGGCCGCGATCAGCCGGTCCAGCGCGGCCGCGTGGTCCTCGTCGGTCCGGGCCAGTTCGGCGGCGAACAGCTTGAGCAGGTCGTGGCACCGGTACCGGCCGGCGCCCGCGGTTTCGACCAGGTGCGCGGCCGACAGCGTCTCGAGCGCGTGGGTGGCCACCTCGGCCGAGCCGGGCAGGAGCACGGCAACGGACGCCGCGGTGAAGTCCGGCCCGGGGATCAGCCCGATCCGGCGGAACGCCAGCCGCGCGCCGGGTTCGAGTGCGGCGTAGGACAGTTCGAAGGCGGTCCGGACGGCTGCCTCCCGGTCCCCGTCGATCTGCAGCGCGTCCAGCCGGTTCCCGGCCCGCAGTTCGCCGGCGTGCTCGGCGATCGGCCGGAGCGGGTGGTTCGCGAGGTTGGCGGCGGAGATCCGCAGCGCCAGCGGCAGGTGGGTGCACAGCCGGGCGAGGTCGGCCGCGGCTTCCGGTTCCCGGGCCACGCGCTGCGCGCCGAGGAGCCTGCTCAGCAGTTCGACGGCGGTCCGCGGGTCGAGGACGTCGAGGGCGAGCCGCCGCGCGCCGTCCTTGGCGACCAGCCCGCCGAGCCGGTTGCGGCTGGTGATCACCACGGTGCAGCCGGGGTTGCCGGGCAGCAGCGGACGCACCTGGTCGGGTCCCCGTGCGTCGTCCAGCACGATGAGCACCCGGCTCTCGGCGAGCATGCTGCGGTACAGCGCGGCGGCTTCGTCGACGTCCAGCGGCAGCCGGTCGGGCGGAACGCCCAAGGCCCGCAGGAACTGCGCGAGGGCGCCGAAGGCCGAAAGCGGCGAGCCGGGCGCGTGGCCGCGCAGGTTCACGAACAGCTGGCCGTCGGGAAACCGGCCGGCCACCCGTCTTGCCCAGCGGACGGCCAGCGCCGTCTTGCCGACGCCCGCGGCGCCGTCGATGGTGACCACCGGCGTGGCCCCGGCCGCGTCGAGCAGCGCCAGTTCGCTGTCCCGGCCGGTGAAGTCCGCGGTGACCGCGGGGAGCTGCCGCGGCACCGGGCGGGGAGCCGGTGGCCGTGGCGGCGGTGCCGCCGTCAGTGCGGGGTCGTTGCCGAGGATCTGCCGTTGCAGCGCCTGGGATTCCGGGCTCGGGTCGAGGCCCAGCTCGTCGCTGAGCAGCGCTCGCGTTCTCGAGTAGGCGGCCAGTGCGTCGGCCTGCCGGCCGCAGCGGTACAGCGCGGTGACGAGCTGGCGGGTCACGCGCTCGTCGAGCGGGTGCGCGGCGGCCAGGTCGTGCAGTTCGGCCAGCAGGTCGGCGTGCCCGCCGCGGCCGAGCAGGATGTCGTTGCGCCGCAAGAGCGCTTCGAGCCGTTCGGCCTCCAGCGTCGCGCGCGTGTTGACCAGCCAGTCGCTGGTCGTGTCGGCGAACGCCTGGCCACGCCAGAGGTTCAGCGCTTCGGTCAGGAGTCCGGGGTCCTGGGCGGCCCGCCCGCGCGTGACGAGGTCGCGAAACCGGTGCAGGTCGACCAGCATCGGATCGGCGGACAACGAGTACCCGCCGGGACGGCGGTCCAGGGACGTCCCGGCGTCCGAAATCACCGTGCGGAGCCTGGTGATGTACCCGGAGAGCACGTTGCGGGCCCGGTTGGGCGGGTGCTCGCCCCACACCCGGTCGATCAGCTGCTCGGTCGGCACCGTCCGGTTGACCTCGGTCAGCAGCACCGCCAGCACGCAGCGCTGCCGCGGGTGCCCGGTCGGCACCACCCGGCCGGCGACGACGAATTCGACGGGCCCGAGCACCCGGAACTCCATCGACACCCCCACCCGACTCCGCCCGGCTGTGTGCCTCCGGAGTATTCCGCGGCCGGCGCGGGGAGGGAAGCGGCCTGCCGTGCCCGCGGAGCGGGCCCTCGTCCGGACGACCCCCACGTGCGCCCGGACGAGGGCGGGCTCCCCGGTCGCGGTGGTCGTCACCGCGACCGGAGACCGGTCACCAGCAGAACGCGGTGGTGTACTTGATCACGAGCTTGGACCCGTTCGGGGCCGGGGCCAGGCCGACGAACAGGCAGCGGCCGTTGGGGGCGCTCAGGTTGCCGAGGAACTGGGCGGCCTGGGCGCAGTACGGCTTCAGCGCACCGTTGAACAGGCCCTCGCAGTACTTCCGCACCGTCTGGAGCGGCTGGTTCACCACGGCCTTCCAGAGGGCCTGGGTTTCCGCGGGGCTGAGTTCCACCCCGCAGGCGTCGTCGACGCACGACGGGTGGACCATCGGCCGGGCCGCCTGCCCCGCGACCAGCCGGGTGAACTCGGTGGCCTGCCGCGGAGTCAGCACCGCTTCCGCCGAAGCGGCTCCGGGCGGTGCCTGGGCGGCGGAAGCCGTCCCGGCCGCACCCACGATCAGGCTCCACCCCGCCAGCAGTGCCAGTACCGCCCTCCCGGCTCTCGCCGCGAGATCGCTGTTGCGCATTTCGTCTCCTCTGTTCGGGACCGGAAATCCCGGCGCCCCCTGGTGTTCGCCGGACGGAACGACTGTCGCCGGTGGGGGTTGAGGAGACTTTGGGAAAACGTTGCGGCCGCGGGTCCCGGGAAGCCGGCCCTACTCGCCGCCGGAGCGCCGGCGGCGAGCCCAGGCCGCGGCGTCGGCCGTGTAGCGGACGAGGAACCGCGCGAACTGCACACGGTCCTCCGGCCGCCATTCCGCGGTGATGTCTTCGAACGCCGCGCGTTGCTCCGCCGCGAACCGGGTTCGCTCGGCCTCTCCGCGCTCGGTGAGTTCCAGCACGGTCCGCCGGCCGTCGGCCTGGGACGCCGCGCGGCGCAGCAGGCCCTCGGCGATGCAGGCCGCGACCGTCCGGCTGGCCACGGGCTGCGCGACGCCCATCTCCGCCGCGAGCCCCCCGACGGTCAGCTCGCCCGGAGCGTCGGCGACCACGTTCAGCACCAGGTTGCGGGACATGTCCCGGCCGGAGGCCGGGGTGCGCCGGCGCAGGCGGGACAGGGCCGGGCCGATCTGGTCCAGCAGCGGGTCTTCGGCGGGACTGCTCACCCTCCGGATCGTAGTACTCCCGGCATTTGCATACCATCTGTAAATTACATAGCATTAGGTATGCAACCGCGAAAGGAAAGCGAGGCCGCCATGGCCACCACTGCCATCACCGGCGCCCGGGTCTTCGACGGGGAGAAGCCGCTGGGCGTCCTGACCGTCGTCCTCGACGGCCGGACGATCCGCCAGGTCGGCGGCGAAGCACCGGACGGCGCCGAGGTCGTCGACGGCCGGGGCGCGACCCTGCTGCCCGGGTTGATCGACGCGCACGTCCACTCCAGCCCGGACTCCGCGGCACTGGCCCTGCGGTTCGGCGTCACCACGGAGCTGGAGATGCAGGGCATGAACACCCGCGAAAACCGGGCGCACATCACCGAAGACGACACCGTCGCCGACCTCCGGTCGGCCGGCTTCGCCATCACCCCGCCCGGCGGCCACCCCAGCGAACTGATGCCGCCGGGCTTCCGGCCGGCCGGCGACCTGCCGCCGGTCAGGCCGCTGATGCCGTTCTCCACCACTCCGGAGGAAGCCGCCGCTTACGTCCCCCAGCTGCTGGCCAGAGGCTCCGACTACATCAAGTTCATGATCGACGACGGCAGCGTCGAAGGGCATCCCGGGCTGCCGATGCTCGACCAGGCCACGATCAACGCCGGCGTCGCCGAAGCCAAGAAGCACGGCGCCCTCACCGTCGCGCACACCCTGACCCTCGAAGCCACCCGGATGGCCGTCGAAGCCGGCATCGACGGGCTCGTCCACGTGTTCATGGACCGGCCGCACACCACGGAAATCGTGGACCTGATCGCCGAGGCGGGCATGTTCGTCGTCCCGTGCATCGGCCTCGACGCGTCGATGATGGGCATCACCGGCAGCGACCTCGCCGACGATCCCCGGGTCGCCCGCCGGCTGGACGGCAAGTGGGACAAAACCCTGCGGTCCAGCTACGACCGCTACCCGCAGGGAAAGCTCGAAGACGTCTTGGCAACCGTGCGGGCACTGGCCACCGCGGGCGTGGACGTCTTGGCGGGCACCGACGCGTCCATGCCGGAGACCTTCTTCGGCGGACTGGCCCACGGCGCGAGCCTGCACCGGGAACTGCGCTACCTCGTGGCCGCCGGCCTGACCCCACCTCAGGCCCTGAGCGCGGCCACCGCGACCGCGGCACGCCGCTTCGGCCTCGGCGACCGCGGCCGCGTCGCCGAGGGACTCCGCGCCGACCTCCTCCTCGTCGACGGCGACCCGACGACCGACGTCGACGACACGCTCAACACACGCGCGATCTGGCGGCGGGGCGCCCGGCTCGAGCCATCGTGAGCCGGCCGGAGCGGGACCTCACCAGGCCGGCACCCCGAGTGAGACCGCCCCGCGAAGCCGTCTCGCGGGCTTACTCCTGGAGCCGAGGTGCGGCTATCTCCTTCGGGTCCGGCATGCAGCCGGGGTGGTAGAGCGACAGCGTCGCGCCGATGAGCCACCATCCCCGGTAGACGAGTGCGCGGCAGAGAGCCGGTTCCATCCGGTCGAACACGGTCGGTACGCACGACAGGTCTCTACCCTGATACGTCCGGTACTCGGGATGCACCTGCCGCCACCGCGACAAGGCGTCCGGACCGTCGTCCGCGACGTCGGTGGCCAGCCCGGCGAGCACCCCGCGGCGGGCACCGATCGGAACGGGCTCGCCGTCGGGAACCCGGCTTCCGCGCCGGAACAAATCCACCATGTGACGGGTCCGCAAGGTCGTGCTCTGGCGGTAGAGCAGCGAATTCGCCCTCGCCAGGTCACGCAGGACCGGGATCTTCCCGTAGGAACCCGGTCGCAGCAGACCGCCGGCGTTCATCGTCACCAGGAACGCCTGCCGGTAGCCCTCACCATCGATGGCCTCGAGGCCGGTGTTGTCGTACACGCCGCCGTCGACCAGCGCCGGCGCCTCGGTGGCGCAGGGGAACGACAGCTCCTTCAGCACCAGCGGAGCGAACGCACCGGGCACCGCCGCCGAAGCGGCGACCGCCTGGCTCAGCAGCAACCCGCTGTCCGCGGTCGGGACCAACCCGGTCGTGTAGTCGCCGACCACGTCGCGTTCGAAGGAGAACCGGACACCGGTGACCAGGTTCGCCGCGCTGAATATCCAGCGGACCTCGGCATCGAGGCTCTCCAGCGTGGTGCCGTGGAAGAACCACTCGTCGAAACGCCGAGACAGCAGGTCCGTGCGGGTGTCCGGCCCGATGGTGCGCCAGAGTCCCCGAATCAGGGAAGCCTTCAGCGATTGCCGCGAAATCCGTAGGACAACGGGATCGATGACCAGTTCGTCGTACGCCTCGCTCCTGAACTGATGGGCGCGTAAATCGCGCCAAAACCGGGCTGTGACCGCATTGGTGATCGATCCGCCGGAAACCGACGACAGGTACCGCAATTGGCCGAGCTTGCCGATGTCCGCAAGGAGTCGCAGAGCCCCGAGCCCGGCGAGCGTGGCCCTGAAGCCACCGCCGGACAACGTTACCGCGATCGGGTGATCCGCCGGTGCGGGACGGGCGGGCCGCAATGAATCGCCACACGGTGCAGGCTTGAGCCCCGTGCCAATGGCGGGTGAATCAACGATCCACCGGGGTGGCGCAGAGGGTGAACTCGCCGGATCTGGCATGCGATCAACCCACAATCAAGATCTTCCGGACCACGACCTTCACGTGCTTTACGCCTAATATCGCAATCGGGTCTCGAACCGTAACACGATGGCCGACCGAAGCTACCTAACCGATGAGCGCAACAGGGGAGGTTTCGATGTCCGGCGAGGTCAGCTCAATCTCCGTCGAGCTGTTGCCCGCGAGACACGGCGACTGCGTCCTCGTGTCCTGGGGGCGAGGTGAACACGTTCATCGAGCCCTGATCGACGCCGGTCCCGCCGCGGCGTATGACGACATAGCGGCGAGCCTGCGGACCAGGGGCATCCGGTCGCTCGACCTGCTGGTGCTCACCCATGTCGACGCGGACCACGTCGAAGGCACGATTCTGCTCGTCAACGACAAAAAGCTCGGGCTCGAAATCGGCCAGCTCTGGTTCAACGGTGCTCCGCAGCTGGCCGAAGGCGAGCTGGCCCCGGTGCACGGCGAAATCCTCGGTGCCATCATCAGCGAGCGGGGCTTGCCGTGGAACACGGCCTTCGGCGGCGCGGCCGTGGCCGCACCGGCCACGGGCACGTTACCAAGACTGACAATGTGTTGCGCCCTCTCCCTGACGGTGGTCGCCCCGGACCGGCAAACTCTTCGGATGCTTCGCAACCGCTGGCAGCAGGCTTGTCATGACGCGGGGATCGACGTCGGTTCCGAGGAAGACGCGTTGGCCGCCCTCGCGGCACGCGCCAGGCTCCGGCCGAAGGACAGCTACCTCGGCCGGACGCCGGCACCGGACATAGCTGCTCTCGCCCGGCGCCGCGCCGGCGCGGACACGAAGATCCCGAACGCCAGCAGCATCGTCTTGCTGGCCGAGTTCGGCGACCGGCGGGTGTTGCTGACCGGCGATTCCACCCCGAACGTGCTGCTGGCTGGACTACGCCGCCTGCTCGAAGAACGCGGCACCGAAATCCTGCCGCTGACGGCGTTCAAGCTGCCCCACCACGGCAGCGCGAACAACGTGTCGAAAGAGATCATCCGGCTGGCTCCGGCACAGCACTACCTGTTCTCCAGCAACGGCAGTTATTTCCGCCATCCGGACGACACCGCGGTCGCCACGGTGATCAATTACGCACCGGACGGCGCCGAATTGGTGTTCAACTACGCCAACCCCCGGACGCTGCAATGGCGAGACGGTCAGAACGGCGACTTCGACTACCGGGTGCGCTACCCCGACGAAGACGGCTCCGTGCGATTGGTTTGGACGTGACGAGATGGGTGATGTGCGGATCTCGGTGACGGTCGACGCGAAAGGCCACGTACAGGCCCACCGGCGGGACAACAACGATAAATCGGTCGTCTGGCCGATCGGCTACAGCGGGCTCGACGCCGAGCTCATCAGGCTTTTCGAACGGTGGCTGACCAGACGGGACTCCGACTGGCGTGAATCCGAGATCCGGGCTTTCGGCTCGTTGCTGCACCGCTGTCTCTTCGGCCGCAACTGGTCGTGGCTCCAATCGATCATCGACTCCGTGCAGCGGGTCCGGCTCGAGCTCGGTTTCCCCGCGGAGTCGCGTCTGGCCGCCATTCCCTGGGAGTACTTGTACCGGCCGGACACCCCCACTCGGCGGGGCGCCTTCCTCGCCACCGAACCCGGCCTCGTGTTGTCGCGCTACATTCCGCTCAGCGGGGCCGACAGCGGGTTCGCTCCCCAGGAGACGCTCACCGTGCTGGTGGTCGTCAGCCAGCCTGCGGATCCCCGGCTCGGCGAGGTCGAGTACGAGGAAGTGGTCGAGCAGATCTCGGCAACCGCGACGAAACTGAACTACAAAGTTCTGCCCACCCTGGAGAACCCGACCGAGCGGGACCTCGAGGAAGCCGTCCGGGTCGGCGCGCCCGACCTCGTCCACTTCATGGGCCACGGCGAGTTCGACGACGACCGCGGCGCCGCGGCACTGGCTCTCGTGGACCAGGACGGCGGAGCGGACTGGGTGGACGACCGCAGGATCGCAGGCATCCTCAGCCGGCACCGCAGGGCTCCCCGCGCGGTCGTTCTCCATTCGTGCAATCTAGGGCGAGCCGACTACGAAGCCAGCTTCGCCGGAGTGGCACCGCAGCTGATCCGCCACGGGGTGCAGTCCGTCATCGCCATGCAGTACCCGGTGACCAACGGCACGGCCACCGCGTTCAGCACGAGCCTCTACGAAGCGCTCGCCGACGGCAACGACCTGGACACCGCCGCCCAGCAGGCGCGGTTCCGGATCTGCGGCAACGATGCGCGGCTGCTCGGACTGCCCGTGGTGTACCTGCAGAGCAGGACAGCGTTGTCGCAGGCGAAGCAGGACGTCCGATGACGACGGGCTGCGAGTTCCGGATCACTGTCGTCGGCAACGAGGTCAGGGGGGAAACCCTCGGCCCGGACGGCGAGACGCTGGTGCCGTGCGGAACGGGAGAACTTCAGACGGATCCGCACCTCGAGATGATCAGGGTGCTCGAGCAGTGGCTCCGGCGGTGGCAGACCCTCACCCGGCTCGACCCGGACGAGAAGCTGAAGCTCCTGGTGCCGGAAACCTTCAACGTGCTCGGCGATCACCTGTGGAAGATGGCGTTCGACAACGACGTCGGAACGGAGCTCCTGGAGCGCTACAGGAAGTTGAAGGACAAACAGCTCGGGTACATGCGCGTGCGGATCAGCTTCTCCGACGACTCGCTCGTGGCGACCCTGCCTTGGGAGTTCCTCCGCTACCCGGGGGTGCCCGGCATGCGGGCTTTCTTCCTCGCCTCGGAGCTGAACCTGGTGCTGGGGCGGTACGTGGACGGGTTCCCGGACAAGAAGATCCTCCCGGCCGACGACAAGGTGCGCGTCCTGTTCGTCACCAGCTTGCCGGAGAGCTTCACGACGGCACGCGAAGAGTCCGCCCGGCTGATCGCCCACCTCCGGGCCGACGAGCGAACCCGGCGATCCATGCAGATCGAACAGGTCGACCGGTGGGACGCGGAGAAGATCGACGCTTCGCTCGGGAAGCTGGCGCAAGACGGGAAGCCGGTCGATGTCGTGCACCTGACCGCCCTCTTCCGGATCCAGGCCGGGACCATGTCGGTCTACCTCCCGCGCCCCGGCAGCGGGGTGACCGACGGTGAGACGGCGTACCCAGTCGAGTGCCCGGACTCGTGGCAGCAGCCCGACACGTTCGTCGAGACTCTGTCGTCCTACCCACCGACCCTGCTGATCCTCGCGCTGAGCGACTGGGAAGGCGAATTCCCCGAGCACTTCGAACAGCTCGCACCGCAGTTCGTGGTCGCCGGGGTACCGGCGGTGCTCGCGATGCAATACCCGATGAGCTCCGACCAGGGCCACCTGTTCCTGACCGGGTTCTATTCCGCGATGACCGCCGGCGACCGGATCGGGGAAGCCGTCCAGACCGGTCGACGAGCCATGCGGTTGCGCCGCGCGGACAGGCACTTCGGCACACCCGTCCTGTACACGCAGAGCGCCCGTGACGCACGCCTGATGAAAGCGCCGGACCGCACGCGGGACATCGACGAGGAAGCCACGGTCAGCACGTTCGGCGTCGCGCCGCTGCGCCAGCCCACGGCCACGCCCCCGGCGCCGCAGCAGATCGACGTCGGAAAGCGGCTGCTCGACGCGTTGGCGGACCTCCCGCCCGGAATCGACCAGCAGGCGCTGGCGCTGACCCGGACCTGGATCGCCGACGTGAAGTGGTCCGATGTCAAAAGCGCCCGGCTCGCCATCCACGAGCGTCGCCGGAAGGCCGCCCCCGACGACGGGTTCCAGGAGATCGCCCGCTACCTGAATCGCGCGCTCCGCGACGTGACAACCGAGGCCGGGTCATGACGAACGCCGAAGCCCACGGGCAGCATCAGGAGACGGAAGCAGCCCTGGCCAACGGACGGGCCCGGCTGCGCGAACTGACTCCCCTCTCGACCGGCGGTCAAGCTCTCGTCAAGGCCGCACTGAAGCTGCTGAAGGGACGCGATCCCGGAAACCCGCTCGACTCGATCGACTGCCTCCGGGCGGATCTGCGGCAGGTCGACGCCGTGCTCCGGCAGGTTTACGAACTCGGTCTCGCTTCCGAGGACCGGGAAGCGAACCGGCGTCCCTTCGAACAGGCGTGGATTGCGGCGCTCCGCCGTCGGCTCGCGACCGGTTCGGACACCATGGCCTGGCGGACCGGCTGGCTCACGGCGTGGTCCGAGGCGCTCGCTGCGCTGCGCTTCGACACCGCCGACGTCGTCGCTGACTTCGACCACCCCGAGCAGGACATCCCGGCGTTTCGGTCGCGCCTGCGGTCGCTGACACACCACCTCGCGTCGACCGAATGGCACGACGCGATCGAGAGCGTGGACGGCATCTTGGCCACGGGAGCGGTTCCGGTGGCACTGGACACGAGACTCCGGGTGCTCAAGGCCCGGCTCCTCCGACGCCGGCTCGACGACTTGAACGGCGCGTCCGCCGTGGCCGAAGAGGTGGCCCGCCGAGCCGACAACGCACCCCCGGAATTCCGCGACCTGGCCCTGGCGGCGCTGGTCGAGGTGCACATCGCCCGGGAACACCTGCAGGACGCCCACCAGCTGACCGAAGACCTGCTGGATCGGGAGGTCGGATCGCCGGACCTCTTCGTCGCGGCCGGCAGGCTGGCGGAGCGGGAAGAACTCCACGCCGACGCCCGCGACTTCTACGACGCGGCAGCGCTGCGATTCGGCACGGATGCGGCACATGGCTCGCTGTACGTCGAGACACCCGGGGTGCTGCTCTGGCGGATCGCCGTGCAGATCCGCTGGTCGGACCCGAAAACGGCGCTCGAACTGATTGACCGCGCCCTGGCGGAGGGGATCACCGGCGCCGGCGCGGACCCGGAACGCCGGGTGCTCGTCGACCGGGCGAAGCTGCTCGACGAGCTGGACCGCCACCCCGACGCGGCCGAAGCGTACTACGCAGCGGGCGAACGCTACGCCGTGACAGGATCCGGGCGAGCGCTCGAACTGTTCGAACGCGCCGTGCACCTGGCGCCGAACCACCCGCCGTTCCGGTGGGCGTTCGGCGAGTCGTTGCGGCAACACGCGACAGCCGCGGAGTGGCGTCCGGACCACGACCAGCTCCGGCAGGCGAAAGCACAACTGGAGGAGGGTTTCCGCGCGGCCGGGTCCGAGCCGGTGGACAGCTGGGCGCTCGCTTCCCTGGCACTGGTCGACGACGCCCTCGGTGTGGGCGAACCGGCGCTGCTCTTCGAGCGGGCGCTGTTGCGAGATCCCACGTATGCCCGTGGCTACGCGTTTCTGGCCGACTGGTTGCGCCGTCGTGGCTACTACCGTGAAGCCGTCGAGGCCGCGGCTGCTGCGCACGATCAAGACAGTGCCGATTCCTACGTCGTCGTGACGTACGCGTACTCGCTGCTCGACGTTCGTGACGTCGCTCGAGCGAACAAGATCGTGGAAGAGCACCGGCGGTTCAACGAGCTCGATCTCGGGGTGTGCGTGGCGCAAGCGACCGTCCTGCTGCAACTTGGGAAGCCGCTCGCGGCTGTCGAGCTGCTGGAGAGCGCGAAAACCGACGACCTGGGTGTCCGTTTCCTGCAAGCGATCTGTTACGCAGCAGCGGAAAACTACGCCGCGGAGCGATCGCTGTACGAAAAGATCCTTTCCTCCGCGGACACCTCGACCCATCCGGGCGTCACCAGCTGGGCGGCCTACCGGACCGGCCGGATCGACGAGGCCGTCGAGGGTTTCCGCCGCGTGAGCGGGCTCGCGGCTCGGCACGTCACATCGAACGGCATGGATCTCGCCCAGGCGTTGCTCGTTCGCGGCTCGGCCCACGACGTCGAAACCGGCCGCGCCCTGTTGTCGTCGTCGATCGCCGAGTCGATGACCATCGGCGATCTGGTCCACCTTTCCGCCTGCGAACTGCCGCTGTTGGTCGAAGCCACCCGCGACGCACCCCACGCCGCGGCCGTCCGGAACGCGTGCGAAGCGGCGAAAGGCGACTGCGCACGCCGGATCAGCACGTTGCTGGACCTCCGGCGACCGCCCGAGCTGCCCGAAGTGCAGCTCGCCCGGGCACGGACGGCAGCCGCCCGGGGTGATCTGCGCGAGGCTGTCGAGCTGTACGCACCGTTCGCGGCCGCCGGCCGCCCACCGGAGGTGTGCGACCGGCTGGCGGACGTGGCCGGCGGGCTGATCGCCCACTGCGACGCACTGCTCGCGAGCGGCGACCTGCCCACCGCCCGGCAGGTCTGGGAACGACTGCTGGAAGCGGTGCCCGATGACCGGACCCGCGAGGGAGTTCGGGCCAGGCTCGCGTTGTCCCACTTCGTGGCGGGCGAGCCTCTCACCAGGACAGCGGCGGGTCATCTCCGGAGAATCGACGAGGACACCCTGACGGAGCTGGTCGAAACCTTCGCGGTCGACGTGAACTCGCTGTGGGCCCAGATCGACGGGGTGAGGACGGTCTTCGCCGCCAGACCGCCGGCCCACTCGCCGGCCGGGCACGTATCGGCCAGACGCCGGTTGTACGCGAACATCTACCGGCTCGACCGCGCAGCCGTGCCGGAGCCCGCGATGTCGCCCTTCGTCGGAGCGATCGAGATCGCCCTTGGCGAGGGACTCGCCCACTTGAAGGGAGCTCCCGAAGTCGGTTCGCTCGTCGGCGGTCTGCGCGACCGCCTGACGCGGGAAATGGGCGTCTGGGTGCCCGGCATCGGCGTAGGAGTCGACGAGTCGCTCAGCCCCCGGACGGTGTGCTTCCTGGTCTACGGACGTGTCGTGGCCACCATTGCCCTGCCCGCCGACCGGCCCGGTGATCTGACGCCGCTGCGGAACCGGCTCGACGACGTGTTGCGGGACAACCTTTTCCGCTGGATCTCGGTGGACGACATCGAGTTGTGGATCTCGGGTTGGGACGCGGCGGCCGGTCCGGACGGCGGACCGGACTGGCTCCCGCCGGACCCGGCGGGGCGGTTCCGGCTCACCAGGTTGCTCCGGATGCTCCTCCGGGAAGGCGTCACGATCCGCGACCGGGAGACGATCGGAAGGAGCTTCGCGGCCGCGGGCGACCAGGAGGACCCCTACGAAATGCTGACGACGGTCCGCCGGAGTCTCCATCCCTGGACACTGGGTTCCGGCGGCGAGGCGGCGGAACCGGTCGCGCTGCCCGCCGACCTCGAGGCACGCATCGCCGCGGGCCTCGCCGCCGACGGATCCGGCTGGGCGATGCCCAGGACGGACACGAGAGAACTGGTCGAAGCGCTGCGCGCCTGGCGCGCGAACGAACTGCCACCGGGCAGCGTCCCCATCCGCACCACCACACCTGAACTCCGTCCGTACGTCTGGCGGCTCCTGGCGGCGGAGCGCCCGCGCATCTTCGTCGTCGCCCGGAAAGAGCTGCCATGAACGCGCAACTGCGGAAACTGGTCGGCGATCTGGTCCGTGCGTTCCGGAACCCGCCCGCCCTGGAAGTCGTGTTCACCGTGCCGGCCCGAGCCGACGAAGACCGGGTGGCTCGAGCCGCCGGCGGGCTTGCCGACGTGTTCGCCCGGACGGCCCGGGAACTCGGCATCGACCGCGAGATCCACGTACTCGTGCAACGCCGTATCGATGACCTGGCCGTCGTCGAAGTTTCGGCTGACCAGCGGCCCGTCGCCATCTTCTCATCGCCGCTCGGCGCGGCCGGCTGGCCCGCGGCGGTGTGCGCGTCGACCCGCGACGCGCTGCTGCGACGAGCCCGGGTCCTGCTCGACGGGGAAACCGCCCAAAGAGCCGGCCGGTTGCTGTCGGGCGCGGTCACGGACGAACCGGGCGGCAACATCCGACGCACCCTGGAGTACCTCCTGGACAACGGAGTCAGTCTCGCCCGGTTGGGCTCGGGACCGCCGTTCGAGCGACCCTTCTCCCCCTGTGAAGCGGCGGAGCTGCTGATCAACAGCGTGGCCCCGCGGGACGTCCGCATCGATCTCCCGGAGCCCGCGCTCCGCCGGACCACGGAGGAACAGCGGAACTCGCTCGTCGACTTCAGGATCGCCGCGCACGACGAGTGCGGTGCCCGGTTCCCGGACCTGGTGATCACCTCCCACGACGTCGCGCCGGACGAGGTGCGCATCAGGTTGAACGACGTCCTGGTGCCCCGGTCGACGACCGGTGATCCTGCGACGTTTTCCGACGTCGTGGCGGCATCGGCCCCATCGCTGACCGAACACGCCGCCTGGCTGCTGCGGATGGACGACGTGGAGGCCCAGCGCTCGGAACTCGACGCGGCCATTCCGGAACTGGGGCGGCTTTCCCGGACGCAGGTGCCCACCTGGCTGCTGTGCGCATGCCTGCGGAGCCTCCTGGCCAATGCCGACAGCGTGCGGAACCTCCCCCGGATCGTGTGGTTGCTGCTCGAATTCGAAGTGCCGCGCGACGGCGCCGACGAGGTTGTGCTGCCCAAGCCGGCCACGGAAGGCCTGGCTGGGACGACCGACCCGGAAGCACTCGCCTCGACGGTCCGCCGCCTGATCGCGTACGAGGCTTGGGCGGGCGGCGAATCCCTCGACGACGACGCCATGACCAGCGTACCGATCGAATGGGAAGCGGCGCTGGTGAACGCGGGCGACGACCTGCTCGGCCCGGCGGAATGGCAGATCGCGCGAGCCGCCTTCGCGGCCGACCGGCCGGCGACCGTGGTCGCCCACACGGTGGCCGCCATCGGCCCCCTGCGCCAGGCGTTGCGTGCGCTGCCCGAGCCACCCCGGGTCATCGCTTCCCAGGAACTGCCGCCGGCGAGCCCGTTGCCGCCCGTCTTCGAGGCCCCTCGCACGGCTCGCCGGGCTTCGAAGTGGTGATGAACGCTCCCGGCTTCGGGCCGCGATCCACGAGCGCCTGACGGCCCCGGCCGCAGATCTCGACCGATGAGTTTTCCGCGCCCCGCCCGTCTGTACGGGTGAGAACGACCTACAGGAGGCACCGTGCGGAAACTGATCTTCGGCATGAACCTGACGCTGGACGGCTACATCGCCGCGGCCGGTGACGACATCGGGTGGAGCGGGCCGCCGAGTGACGAGCTGTTCCAGTGGTGGCTCGACCAGGAGCGGGCGAGTGAGCTGACGCTGTACGGGCGCAAGCTCTGGGAGACGATGAGCTCCTACTGGCCGACCGGTGACCAGCAGCCCGGCGCGAACCCGGCGGAGATCGCGTTCGCGCGGAACTGGCGGGACATGTCGAAGGTGGTGTTCTCCTCGACGATCGACAAGGTCGACTGGAACACCCGCCTGGTCACCGGCGACGCGGTCGCCGAGATCGCCCGGCTCAAGGCCGAGGACGGCGGCTCGATGAGCATCGGCGGCGCCACGCTCGCCGGGGCGGCCATGCGGGCCGGGTTGATCGACGAGTACGCCGTGGCCACCCACCCGGTGCTGGTGGGTGGCGGCACGCCGTTCTTCACCGCGCTGGACGGCTGGGTGAACCTGAACCTGCTCGAAACGCGGACCTTTCCCGGCGGCGTGGTGCTCAACCGGTACGAGACGAGGCGATAAGCCCCGGTCACAGCGCCGTCGGCAGGCCCAGCCAGGGCTTGCCGGCGGCGTCGAACCCGGTGAGCTCGGCGATCTCGCCGTCGACGACGTGCAGGACCGCGACGGCGAACAGCCGGTGCGCCGAGCCGCCGGGGGTGCGGAGGTACAGTGCGGCGGCAGGCATGCGGTTGACCGTCGTGGCGATCCCGCGCCAGTCGTCGTGGCCGCGCCGGAAGAGCCCGCCGGCGACCCAGCCGTTCACCGCGTCGGCGGCCGTCGTGGTCGCGGTGCCGGCCTCGGGCAGCATCGCGAAGCGCAGGTCGGCGCGCAGCAGGGAGCTCAGCCCGTCGAGGTCGTTGCGCTCGTGGGCGTCGATGTACGCCTTGACCGCTCCGCGCTCGTCGTCCGACAGCTCGTGGGTGGCGGGGCTCCGCCAGTCGAGACGGCGGCCGGGCAGCTGCTCGCGCACCGTCACCCGCGCCCGCTGCAGGGCGCTGGTCACCGAGGCGACGGTCAGCTCGAGGGCGCCGGCGACCTTCGACGCCGGCCAGCCGAGGACGTCACGCAGGATGAACACCGCCCGCTGCCGCGGCGGCAGGTGCTGGACGGCGACGATGAACGCCAGTTCGACGGTCTCCCGCGCCACCACCGACTCCTGGGGGTCCTCGGGCAGCATCCGGTCGGGGTAGGGCTGCAGGTAGAGCACCTCCGAGGGCGGGCCCGGCAGGGGCGTGCGGTCGTTGCGCTTGGCCAGGAAGTCGAGGCAGGCGTTCGTCGCGATCCGGTACAGCCAGGTCCGCAGCGCGGCGTGACCCTGGAACGACTCCCGCTTGTGCCACGCCCGCAGGAACGTCTCCTGGGTCAGGTCCTGGGCGTCCTCGTAGTTCGCGAGCATCCGGTAGCAGTGCACCTGCAGGTCACGCCGGTGGCGCTCGGTGACGAGCGCGAACCGCGCCGGGTCGCCCGCCCGGGCCGCCGCGATGAACGCGGCCTCGTCGGCGCCCTGCGCTCTGGCCTCGGTCATGGTCGTCGATCCTTCCGCCGGTACGAGAGCTACCAGAACTGACGACGGGGCGCCGGATTTCTGATCGGTGCCGGACCACTCAGGTCACCTTGATGACCACCTTGCCCGCGGCATGCCCCTCCTCGACGACAGCCAGGGCGGCCGGAGCGTCGGACAACGGGTGGACCGCCGTGATCGGGGGTGCGAGGACCCCGTCGAGCGCCAGCCGGGCGGCACGTTCCAGGTTCTCCCTGCCCAGGCGGCGCTCGACGAACCGGCCGCCGATCTCGGACACGGACTGGTCGCCCACCGCGATGACGTTGCGGGGATCCCGCGCCAGCGGCGCTACCGCCCGCAGCGAGGGACCGCCGACCAGGTCCACGATCCCGTCGAAGCCGCCGGGAGCCAGTGCTCGGGCCGCGGTGGTGACGTCCTCCGCGGTGTAGTCGACGAAGCGCACCCCGGCCGCTTCCGCCGGTGAGCGTTTGGCGGCGCTGCCGGTACCCACCACGTGCAGCTCGCGCGCCGCGGCCAGCCGGGCCACCGCGAGGCCGACCCCGCCGCCGACGCCGTTCACCAGGATCGTCGCGCCGGCCGGCAGGCCGAGCTGGTCGAGCGCGTCCACCGCGGTCGTCCCGGCCACCGGCAGCGTCGCCGCCGCGGTGGCGGACAGGCCCGCGGGGATGCGCGCGGTGTTCGGCGCGGACAGCACCGTCGTCTCGGCGTACGTGCCGCCGCCGGTGAGCGCGAAGCCGAAGACCGCGTCGCCCACCTCGAGCCCGTCGACGTCTTCGCCCAGTGCGAGCACGGTGCCCGCCGCTTCCATGCCCAGCACGTGCGGGAACGGGCGGCCGCCGTCGAGACCGGGGACCAGACCGGCGCGCAGCAGGTGGTCGAGGGGGTTCACCCCGGCGACGTCGACCCGGACCAGCACCTCACCGCGCCCGGGCTCGGGGTCGGGGCGGTCGAAGAACTCCTGCACTTCCGGCCCGCCGTGCCTGCCGAAACCCCATGCCTGTCCCATTTTCCGCGCCTTTCCGTGTCCGGCCCGGTCGTTCCGGGCCCTGCGGCCAGCCTGGCCGCTGACACCGGTGTCAGGGGCAACCGGCTGAGTCGCGGGTCACACCGTCAGGCCGGCTTCGCCCGGTGCCGCCGGTTGGCGTCGAGCAGCCCGTCGAGCGCCTCGCGGGTCTCGGTCAGGTGCGCGATCTCCGCGTCGATCCGGTCGCGCTCGCGCTTCATCGTCGCGTACGCGTACTCGACGACGCCCAGGTCGCCGGGATTCTCGACGCACGGCAGCACCATCGCGATCACCCGGCTGGACAGGCCCGCGTCGAACAGCTGCCGGATGAGCGACACCCGCTCGACCTCGACGTCGGAGTAGTGCCGCTGCCCGGCGGCGGAGCGGGTGCTGGTCAACAGGCCCTGTGCTTCGTAGTACCGCAGGGAGCGGGGGCTCACGCCGGTGCGCCGGGACAACTCGCCGATCCTCATCCCCCGAAGCTACCCAAGCCGCGCCCGGCGCGGAGGCGCTATCCCGGGCCGGTCACGTCGTTGCCGGAGTCCCGGCGCAGCGCCATGGCCCGGAGCACCAGCTCCATCGTGAAGCGGGCCCCCGGGTCGTGGAGGCGGTCTCCGAACACCTGCTGGAGCTGGCGCAGGCGGTAGCGGACCGTCTGCGGGTGGACCACCAGCTCGGCCGCGATCTTCGGGATCTTGCCCCCGTGCCCCAGCCACGACAGCAACGTCTCGGCCAGCCGCAGCCGGGTGGCCTCCGAGAACGCCGACAGCGGGGCCAGCTGCTGCCGGGCCAGCTGGTCGACCAGGTCCTCGTCCGACAGCAGCCACAACGTCGTCAGGTGCTCGGCACACCGGGTGATCGGGGCCGCGGGCAGGACGCCGCGCGCCACCAGCCGTTCCGCCGCGCGGGCCCAGCGCAGGGAGTTCGCGGCCTTGTCCAGCGGGGTCGGCGGGCCCAGCACCATCCGGGCGCCGAGGTCCGAGCCGATCCGGTGCAGCCGGTCCTGGTCGACCGGGGCCGGCAGGAGCAGGTGCGGGTGCGGCAGCTCCAGGTTGCCGAGGACGTCCGGCCCCCACGAAGCCACCGGTGTCCGGCTCACGTGGGCGTGCGGCTCGACCGCGACCGCCACCACGGTGTCCGGCAGCGACCAGCCGACGGCCTGGGCGGCGTCGGTGATCACTTCGACCGGCACGGCCGGCCGCTCGAGGACCAGCTGCAGCAACCGGCGGCGAAGGCCTTCGCGGGCGTCCTCCATCTCGGCCTGCGCCTCGCGGTACCCCTGGAAGGACACCTTCGCGAGCTCGTCGGCGTACCCGAACAGCATCTCGCCCAGCCTGCCCATGGCCATCGACGACAGGCGGTGCCGCTGCCCGAGCCGCATGATCCCCTGCCACGCGACCCGGGTGCCCACCCGGTACGCCGCCTGGAGGTCGTCCAAGGTGCGGCCCGCACGCGCCTCGCCGGCCCCCAGCCGCCGGCACATCTCGTGCAGCTCGTCCCGCGCGGTCGCCGAATCCTCGACCAGGTCCACGAAGAGCCTGACCGCGCAGTCGACCCCCTGCCGCGTCACGTGCGCGTACCGGTCCTCGCCCGGCCTGGCGTAGACCGGGACCGCCCGCCAGACCTCGCGGACGATCTGCTCGACCAGCCGCGGCAGGGCGGGCCGCATGAACTCGGCGAGCTCACGCGCCTGCCCGCGTCTGCGGATTCCGTCTTCTTCGCCGTCGTCCGCCGGACGCCGGACGGCGGCGAACCGGTGACCGTTTTGCCGGGGTGTCAAGCGTTCCTCCACCCGTGGTGCTGGCCTTCCCGCGCTTTACCCGGCAGTAAAGCAGTGGCCGCGGACCGGAGTAAACCGCCAAGGGGTGGCATCGGCGCCTCGACCGATCAAGACCCCGCCGGTTTCCCGCGTGCGGCCAGGGCACTGGCGAGGTGCGCGGCAATCACCTCGACGTCCGGAGTGTCCAGAAGCGACAGGCGGTGCCCGGGGAGGACGACGTCCGGCTCCGGGCAAACCGCGCCCCGGCGGCCGGCGCCCAACCGGCGGCCGGCCGCGGCGGACACGAGCGGCCACCGGGAAAGCGCCGGAACTGAGTGTCCACAGTGGACTTTCTGTCACCCGTGGACAGCCGCGCGGCGGTGACACCGCGGATCCCTTGCCCGGCCGGGAAACCGGTGCGACGCTCACCTTCGCCCGGCGGCTCGTTCCCGCCGTCCGTTCCCCTCGCTCTCGAGGTTTCCCGTTCCGAGCAAAGGTGTTGATAGTCCATGAGCTCAGTCTTCGGCAGCGCAGCCCGGCTGCTCACCGTCTGCACCACGGTCGTGCTCGCCGCGATCGGCGTCGTCGCGGCCGCGCCGGCCGCCTCGGCCGCGACCTGTGCCGACATCGACGTGTCGGTGGCCCGCGGCACCTTCGAGCCCGGCACGCTCGGCTGGATCGTCGGCGACCCGGTCTACTCGGCGGTGCAGGGCCGGCTGCAACCCCTCTCGACGAGCAGCTACCCGGTGAACTACCCGGCCGACCTCGGCGAGCCCGCCTCGGTCCAGCAGGGCAACCGCGACCTGGTCGGCCACGTCACGAGCCAGGCCGCGGCCTGCCCGCGGCAGCGCTTCGTCCTGGTCGGCTACTCGCAGGGGGCCAACGTGGTCGACAACTCGATCGGCGTCAGCAGCGACGGGGTGATCGTCGGCGGCCCGATCGTCGCGACGATCCCGGCGTCGATCGCGCCGCGCGTCGCCGCGATCCTGTTGTTCGGCAACCCCATCCGGTCGGACGGCCGGAGCGTCACCGGCACCTACCAGAGCCGCACCAAGGACTACTGCGCCGACGGCGACCCGATCTGCCAGTTCCTCGGCACGAACCCGCTGGCCCACTTCAGCTACGGCAGCAACGCCGCCGACGCGGCGGACTTCGTGGCGAGCAAGGTCTGATCGCCGGAGTCCCGCCCGTGGGAGACGCACGTCTCCCACGGGCGGGAGCTGCCGGGTGCCTCAGTCCCCTTCGATGGCGGCCAGCGCTCCGGACGCTCGAGCGCGCCGGTACCAGGTCTCGGCCTCGGCCGGCTTCCTGCTCGTGCAGCAACGAGCCGAGCATCGCCATGAGCGTGGTGTCGCCGAGTTCCGCGCCCGCCCGGTACCGGGTTTCGACCTGGTCGAACCGGCCCGCCACGGCTGCCTCGTGGCCGGACGCCCCGAGGAGGCCCGGGGTCCGGTTCGTGGGCCCGGCGGAGCCATCGCGCGGCCGGCTCGCGCTGCCCGTCCCGCTCGTGGGACATCGCCAGGTTCAGGCCGCGTCGGCGTTCCGCACGCCGCCGGTGGAGGAGAACGCCGACTGCGGGGCGTTGGTGCCGCCGCCGATCGGCAGCGGGACGCTCAGCGCCTGGTCCTGCGGCACGCGCGAGACGGTGAGGGTGACGTCGAGCCGCTTGTCCTCGCCGACGGAGGTGAGCGTGGTCTTCACCGTGCCGGCCCCGGATTTCCGGGAAGGGCCGGCTCCGCTCAGCGGCCCCTCGGGTTTCGCACGGCTCGGTCCGGGTTCGGCGGGTCGTTCGGGATCTTGGCGCCGCTGTGGCAGAAGAGGTCGCGGCGCGCTCCGGACGCGTCGTGCGGGTTGGTACCTTCCTTGCCCGGCCAAGACAAGCCGCGGCAGGGCACTGACGGCAGCTCAGCGGCCCCGCAGCGAGTCCGCCGGCTCCCGGCCGGCCTCCGCCGCCGCGGTCGTCACCAACGGGCGCAGCCGCGGCAGCTCACCGGGTGCAGGGCTCAGCACCCCCAGCGCCGCGACGATCCGGCCGTCCGGGGCGAGGATCGGGGCCGCGACCCTCGGGGCCCCGCCGCGGAAGCGGTGCGGTCCACAGTGCACTCGAGCGATCGCGCGGTCACCCCAGCATGCTTCTGCCGAGGTGGTCGCCCCCGCCCGTGGCGCCCGGCAGCACGAAGTAGTACCCGCCGCCGAAGGGGAGGGTGTAGCGCTCCAGCGCCTCCCCCGCCAGCCGCCGCTGGATCGTCGCGAAACCCCGCTCCACATCGCGCTGGAAGCAGACGAACAGGTGGCCCGCACGCCCCTCGCCGTCGGTCGAGGAGTACCCGCGCCGCAGGATCCGGTGGGCCTCGCTCTCCGGCGTCCGGGGGTTCGCCCGCCGGATGTGGGCGTCCAGGGCAATCACCTCGCCCCGCGGGTCGCCCGCGTAGTCCGGGACGTCCTGTTCCCGCTGCCGGCCGAGCGGGGCCCCGCTTTCCTTGGCGCGGCCGAACACCCGTTCCTGGTCCGGCACGGATTTCGAGTCCCACGTCGGCGTGGCGAGGCGGATGAGCCGGACCACCTGGTAAGTGCCGCCCGCGCACCACGCGGGCTCGTCGTCGCCCGGCTGGACCCACACGAGCCGGTCCATCAGCGCCGGGTCCGCCACGTCGGGGTTGCCCGCGCCCTCGCGGAACCCGAACAGGTTGCGGACCGGTCCGTCCGGGTGGAACCCGGCTTGGCGCCAGCGCGGCACCAGGCCGGGGATCTTCGCGCCCAGCGCGCGTTCGATCGGCTCGGCCGTCGCGGCGCCCGCCTGGACCAGCAGGTCCCCGTGGCACCAGTCGGGGTCGAGCACGTCGCTGCGGAACGGCGGCATCGGCTCCAGCAGGCGGGGCCGTTCGATCCCGAAGCGCCCGTCGAACAACGACGCCCCCACCGCGACCGTCAGCGTGACGCCCGGTGCCGGGGCACTCAGCGCCCGCAGGATCGCCGCGAGCCCTTCGCGGTCGCGCGCGGTGACGTCGAACGCCGCCAGCTCGATCCGGGCCGGGGCCGGCGTCACCACGCCGGGCTGCCGGGGACCGGCGGCCCGGAGGGGCGGCTCCGCCGTGGGGGCGCACCCGGCCAGGCCGACGGCCCCGACCGCGGCCAGGAACGCCCGCCTGCCGACCGTCACGGTTGCCTCGCCAGGCCCACGGCCATCGAGCCGGTCGAGGCCGACCAGGGCTCCACCAGCACCACGTAGGTGCCGGCCACCGACAGGGCCGGCAGGTCGTACGGCGTCAGGTTCGTCCGCGAGACGCGGTCCACCAGCCTGGTGCCGTCCGGCCGGAACACCGTCACGTTGAAGGCCGTGCTCGGGGTCAGCGTGCTGCTGCCGAACGTCAGCCGCAGTTTGTCTCCGCTCGCGCCGGTGAAGGAGACCTGGCCGTCCTGCCCGGCCCGGCTCACCGACACCGTCGCCGCCGCGCCGCCGGCCGTGATCGTGCCCGCGACGACGGGCTCGGACAGGGTCAGCGTCACCGTTCCGGTCGCGCTGCGCATGGAGCTGACCACGAGCTCGTACCGGCCGGTCGACGGCAGCGGGGCGAACGTGTAGCTGTCCGGGCTGTTCAGCCCCGCGGCGGAGTCGAGCTGTGTGCCGTCCGGGTTGTTCGCCGCGACGTTGAACTCGGTGAAGCCGGTGGTGCCGGCGGTCGTCGCGAGGCCGAGCCGCTGCCCGGCGGTGCCGTCGACGGTGACCCGCGCGTGCTGCCCGGGCCGGGTGACGGTGACCGGCTTGGCCGCGCCGGTGGTCGTGAGGGCGCCGGCCGCCACGTCCTCCGACAGCCAGACGGTGACCGGCCCGGTACCGCCGCCGACCAGGAGCTCGTGGCTGCCCGTCCCGGTCAGCGCGGCGACGGACGCGCCGCCGCTGTGGGCGGTCACCGGAACCGGGGCGCCGTCGGGTCCGGTCACGGACGCGGTCGGGTTCAAGCTGGTGTCGGTGTACCCGATGCCCAGCCGCTGCCCCGCCGTCCCGTCGAACCGCAGCCTCGCGCTCTGCCCCGGCCGGGACAGCGTGAGGGTCTTCCCCGCGCTCGTCGTGGTCACGCTGCCGCCGTCCACTTCGGACGAAAGCCACAGCTTGCCGCTGCCCGTTTCGCCGAAGTAGAAACCGACGACGAGCCGGTACCGGCCGGCGGTGGCGGCCCGGAAGCGGCCCGAGTAGCGGCTGAAGACGAGCTGGGTGCCACCGGCCTTCGCGTTGTCCTGGTCGAACACGTCCACCGACAGCAGCTGGAACTCGGGTTGCTCGGTGAACCCGAAGTCGTACCAGGTCCCCGCCACGGCGTCGAACCCGACTTCGGCGAGCTGACCGGCCTTGGCCAGCGTGAACGAATAGCCCTGCGCCGCGGTGTCGGTGCTGCCGGTGAGCTTGCGGACCAGCTGCGCGGTGACGCTGCCGGTGCCGGCGCCGTTCGGGTCGACGTACAGCGAGTACCGGCCGGTCGCCGCCAGCGTCGGCAACGGCGCCGAACGGGCGTTGCTCGCCGTGATGTAGCCCGGCCCGTTGTTCGGCTCGACCGTGACCGCCCTTCCGGACGGGTCGGTCAGCCAGAACCGCGCGTTGGTGCCGACCGAGTTCGCCGTCACGCCGAAGCCGAGCCGGTCGCCCGCCGTGCCGTCGAAGCCGAACCGCAGCACCTTGCCCGCCGGGACGGCCGCGCTGACCGCCGCGCCTTCGACGGCGAGCGTTCCGCCGTCGACGACGTCGGACGCCCCGGCGACGGTGAAGGAGTAGGTCGTCGGCGCCGACAGCACCCCGCCGTTGGCCGCCCGCACGGTCAGCGTCCGCGCCCCGGCCGTGGACGGCGTGATGCCGACCGAAACCTGGCCCGTGGCGGCCACTTCGGACGGTGCCGCGTCGGTGTCGAGCCGGTAGACGTACTTCGTGACCGCCGCGGACCCGCCGGGCTTGAAGGTGAAGGTGCCGGGCAGCCCGACGCCGCCGTTGGCCTGCGCTTCGGCCGGGTAGTCCGAAGAGGACACCACCGGCGCCGCGGGCGGCGGCTGGTCGGCGACGATGAAGTCGTACACGAACACGTCGGACGGCTCGCCGACGCCGTTGAAGGCGCGCACGGTGAGGGTGCGGTGCCCGGCCACGGCCGGGGTGACGGTGACCGTCGCGCGGCTGTCGGTGGCGGTCACCTCCTTCGCCGTCGCCTCGCCGTCGAGCTGGTAGGAGTACTTCGCGACCGGCACGGCGTCCCCCGGCGCGAACGAGAACGTGCCCGCCACGCCGGCGCCGCCGTGCGGCAGGCTGTCGGAGGGGTAGGTCGCCGACGTGACCACCGGCAGGCCGACCGGCGGCTCGGCCAGCACCAGGTCCCAATGGGTCAGCGTGCCTTCGTCGAAGCCGAAGTTGTCGGTCACGACCAGCTTCCACGGCCCGTTCGCGTCCACAGAGGACATTCCGGTGAGCGGGTACGTGGCGTCGAGGTCCGTTGCCGCGTCGGCCCCGTCGGCCTCCTTGAGCACCCTTTCCAGGCCGTTGGGCGCGGTGATCTTCACCGACAGGTCGCCCCGGAACGGGTGCTCGGCCCGCACGCGCACCCGCGCGGTGGCCGCGACCTTGCGCGGGCAGGTGGTGACGTCGATCGTGCTGGTGACCGAGCCCTGGTCGGGAACGGGACGGCGGGTGTCGTCGGCCAGCGCGCACACCGCCTGCGGCGGCACGCCGGTGTAGAGCAGCTTGTTCGGCGAGCCCGTGCCGAGGTCGGCCGGCTTCAGCACGCCGGAGCTGGCCTGGCCGAGCAGGGTGGCGGTCACCTGGGCCGGGGTCAGGTTCGGCGACTGGGAAAGCAGCAGCGCGGCGGCGCCCGCCACGTGCGGGCTGGCCATCGACGTGCCGCGCAGGGTCACCGTCGCGGTGTCGGTGGCGTTGTGCGACGACTTGATCGATTCGCCCGGCGCGAACAGGTCGAGGCAGGTCCCGTAGTTCGAGCCCAGGGCGACGCCGTTGGGGGTTTCCTTCCAGTCGCGGGCCCGTTCGTCGACCGGGTTGCTGGCCCCGACGGTGATCGCCTCGCGCAGCGCGGCCGGGCTCGCCTGGCACGCGTCCCGGTTGTCGTTGCCCGCGGCCACCACGTAGGTGATGCCCGCGGCGATGGAGTTCTTGACCGCCAGTTCCTCGGCGTCCGACTTCCCGCCGCCGAGGCTCATGTTGACCACGGCGGGCCGCTGCGCGTGCTGGGTCACCCAGTCGACACCGGCGATGATCTCGCTGACCGTGCCGAAGTTCTCGCAGCTGAGCACCCGCACGGAGATCAGCTTGGCCTTCTTCGCCACGCCGTAGGTGGCCCCGCCGACCGTGCCTGCCACGTGCGTGCCGTGCCCGGAGGTGTTGCAGTCCTGCCCGTTCCAGCCGTCGCCGATGGCGTCGAAGCCGACGCTCGCGCGGCCGCCGAACTCCGCGTGCGTGACGCGCACACCGGTGTCCATGATGTACACCGAAACCCCGGCACCGGCGGCTTCGGCGTAGGTGTACCGGTCGTCCAGGACGGTGCTGTGCTGGTCCACCCGGTCGAGGTTCCACGGCGGCGTGGTCTGGGTCGCGGTCCCGCGCACGACGGTGTCGGCCTCGACGCGCTCCACGCGCGGGTCCGCGGCCAGCCGTCTCGCTTCCGCCGCGGAGGCGTGCACCGCGAACCCGCTCAGCGCCGCGCCGAACGTGCGGCTGACCTTGCCACCGTGCTTCCGGGTGAGCGCGCCCGACCCCGAAGCGGCGGCGGTGCCGGGTTTCAGCGTGACGATGTAGCTGCCGTCGACGACCTGCGCACCGGCGGGCTCGTGCACCTGCCCTTCCTGGGCCCGTGCCTGCCCGGCGAAGACCCCCGCGAACACCGATGCCGCGGCGGTCACCGCGAGCAGCCGTCTCCAGCCCGCCAACGCTTGCATTGCTCCCCCAGTTTCTCCCATTGGCCGCGGATCACGCGCCGTCCGTCGTCCGGAACGGTTCTCCGTCCGCCCATTCCCAGTAAGCGGTCTGGTTTTCGATCTCTTCCCGGACCGCCATCCACACCGCCGAGGTGGCGGCCCCCTCCGGCACGTCGATCGCGACGTGCCGGTCTCCCTGCCACTCGGCCAGGAAGCCGCCGTCGGCGATGGCGTTGCGCAGGGCTTCGCGCGAATCACCCGGCGGCCGCGGCTCCGTGAAGAAGACCCGGAACACGCGCCGGCCGGAGGGGGCGACCACGCGGGCGACGAACCGCTCGTCCGCCAGCGCCACCCGGTCCCCCAGCGCGATTCCGTAGGCGCAGAAGGGGATGCAGGCGACCTCGAGGCCGCCGTCGGCCGACGGCTTGAGCCACACCTGCTCCTGCTGCCCGTCCAGCCCGAACGGGGCCAGGTCGACCAGCGCGATGTAGGCGGGCTCCGGCCGCCACACCGGGTCCTCGTGCGTCACGTAGACGATCTCGTTCACCATGGTTCGCACCCTAGCTAGGGAATCCATATCGGTGCTCCCACGGTCGCCTTCATGTTCGCCGGCCACCACTGCGGCGGCCACCAGCCGGAGTAGCCGGGCGGCGGGTTCAGCGGAGCGACCCGGTCGCGCTTGGAGCTGTTGCAGAAGGTGCAGATCGGGGTCGTGTTCGCGTCGGTCAGGTCACCACCCTTGCTGCGCGGCTGGACGTGGTCGACGGCGTTGGCGTTGTTCGTCCGGCAGTAGGAGCACAGCGGGATGTCCTTGCTCGGATCCGCCTGCGCGCCGATGTTGTAGTCCTTGCGCATCGACTTCGGGATGCTGCCGTAGGCGCCGGTGCCGCCGCTGGACCCGCCCGGGATGTCGTAGATCGGCTCGCCGTTCGGGCCGCAGACGTTCGGGTTCGGGCTGTTGGTGTTGTGGACGAGGACCGGCGTCCGCCCGGCCACCACGTAGTAGGTGTGCAGCTCGTCGACCGTCAGGTTGTGCACCCGCTGCGCGGCCGTGCGCTGGGCCACCGCGGTGACCTTGACGAACGTGCCCGCCGAGGTGCGCAGCAGGTCGCCGGGCCGCAGGTCGCGCGCTTCCCGCCACTCCCCGGCTTCCACCACCCAGAACGGGTGGCCGTCGGTCGCGGTGAGCGCGCTGTCGGCCGTGCCGTCGGAGTCGGTGTCGATCGAGAGGTCCACCAGGTGCTTCTGCCCGGCACCGACGATGGTCGCGGTGACCACGCGCTCCTCGGTGCGCCCGGTGACCGGGTCGGTGGCCAGCACCTTGTCGCCGAGCTTCACCTCGGCGATCGGCTTGCTGGTGCCGTCGCCCATCCGCACCGGCGTCTCGGGGGTGAAGCTGTTCATCGGGCAGCTGTTGGCCGGCTTCGTGCCCATCGGGTCGACCAGCGCGTTGGGCTGGTTGCCGACGTAGCCGTACAGGTTGGACCCGCCGTCGAACCCGATCGGGTCCTCGCTCAGGAACCGCTGCAGGCCGGGGCTGTAGTACCGGGCGCGGTTGTAGTACAACCCGGTTCCGTCGTCCTCGCGGCCGGTGTAGCGGAACGGGTTCCCGCCGTCGTCGCCCGAGACGTAGGTGCGCCCGAACGGCTCGTAGCTGTAGGTGGCACCCGCGCCGGCGTCGTCGACCAGGCCCAGCGTGCTGCCCAGCCCGTCGCTGAGGTACCGGCGGGTGACCCCGCCGGACTCCCGCAGCTGGAACCCGTCGACCCCGGTGCTCGTCAGGGTCGCGGTGGCGCCGCCCGCCTTCTTCTCCTGCACGGGGTTGACCCCGTCGTAGAGGTAGCTGGTGGTGACGCCGTTGACCGTGCGGGCCTGCCGTCGGCCGTCCGCCCCGTAGGTGAAGGACGCCGTCAGGCCCGGCGCGGTCTGCGTCGCCAGCTGGCCGCGCGCGTTCCAGGTGAACGACGCGGTCCCGTCCGAGAGCAGGTTGCCGTCCGGGTCGTAGCTGACCGGCGTGGCGCCGACCGCGCGGATCCGGTTGGCCTTGTCGTAGACGGCCTGGCCGAACTGCTCCGGCAGCACCGAGCGGGAGTAGCTGCCGCTGGTCCGGATCGGCTGGCCCGCCGCGTCGTAGCCGTAGGCCAGGTCGCCGAGCACCGTGGTGCCGGCCCGGTAGGTGATCGACTTGGTCTGGCCGGCGTCGTCGTAGGCGTAGGTCTGGGAAATCCCGCCGCCCGGCGCGCCGACCCGCTCGGGCCGCCCGTTCCGGTCGCGGCCGATGGTGCTGACCGTGACGCCGTTCTGCTGCACCTCGGCCAGGTCGCCCACCGCGTCGTAGACGTGCCGCACCGGGGTCCGGCCCGGGATCGTCATCGTGCGGTCCCGCACGGCCGGGCTGTAGTCGTAGGAAACGCTGCCCGAGGTGGTCGTCTCGGCCTTGATGCGGTCGAAGCCGTCGTACTCGGTCGTGGCGACCCCGGCCACCGAGTCCTCGGTCCGCTTGAGGCGCCCGGCCAGGTCGTAGCCGAACTTCGTGGTGCTCTCCGTGCCGTACCGGCTCTCCTGGCGCCGGTCGAGTTCGTCGTAGTCGTGCTCGGTGACCACGCCGCGGGGCGTCGTCCGCTTCTTCTCGTTGCCGTTCTCGTCGTACTTGACCTCTTCGAGGCCGCCGAGCGGATCGGTGATCTTCTCGACCCGGTCCATGAGGTCGTAGCCGAACACGGTCTGCCCGTCACGGGCGTCGGTGACCTTGGTGCGGTTGCCGTTCGGGTCGTACTCGTACGACGTCCTGCGGCCGAGCGGGTCGGTCACCGAGGCGGTCTCGCCCGCCGCCGTGTACGTCGTCTCCGTGACCGCGCCGCGGGGGTCCGCGGTCAGGACCGAGCGGCCGGCCGCGTCGAACCCGGTCGTCGAGACCCGGCCGAGCTGGTCGGTGGTGCGGACCGGGTCCGCGCCGGCGTAGTCGGTCGTCGAGGACTTGTCCGCCGGGTCGGTGACCTTGGTGACCAGGCCCTTCTCGTTGGTCACGTACGTGGTCTTGCGGTTCAGCGGGTCGGTCACCGTCTGGACCGCGCCGCGCGCGTCCAGGCCGTAGACCGTGTCCTTGCCGTAGGAGTCGGTGTGCTTGGTCAGCTCCCCGTGCGGGCCGGTGCGCTCGAACTTCTCGGTGCGCGCGTCCGCGGTGCCCGCCAGTACGGTCTGCTCCTTGACCTGACCGTTGTCGTCGTAGACGTAGGAAGTCTTGCGCTGCAGCGGATCCGTGCTCGACTTGAGCCGGACGCCGTCGGCCTCGTACTCGTTGGTCGTCGTCGCCGCGAGTGCGGTGCCGTAGGCCTTCGTGTCGGTGAGCACCGCGCCCGCCGCGTTGAAGGTGAACCGGCGGACGTGCCCGCGCGGATCGGTGACCCGGGTTTCGGTGATCGCGTCACCCGACTCGACGTACTCGAACTTCGTGACCCCGTTGTCGGCCGCGGTCTGCTGCTTCACCCGGCCCTTCGCGTCGTACTCGTTGAGCAGGAACCGGATGCCGCGGCCGTCGGTGATGGTCTTGAGCAGCCCGTTTTCCCAGGTGTAGCGGGTGATCCCGCCGCCGAGCCCGGTGACCGACTCCAGGTGCCCGGTCGCGTCGTAGGTGTAGGAGACGCGCCGGCCGAGGTTGTCCTCGATCGAGGCCACCCGGGGCGGGTTCGCCTCGTCGTAGGTGAAGCGCACCCAGCGGCCGCTCGGCGAGGTGATCTGGGTGACCGGCCCGTTGGCGCGGACCTTGCCGTCGGTGCCCGGCGGCGCGGTCGCCCTGGTCAGGGTGGTGGTGTTGCCGAACTTGTCCCGGATCTCCTGCAGCGGCGCCTCTTCGCCGATCACCATCACCGTGCCGTCGCGCAGGGTGACGTCCCAGCCGCTGTCGACCCAGCGCACCACCGAGCCGTCGAACCGGGTCGGCGTCGGGTCGGCCTTGAACACCGCGCCCGCGTAGTCCTTGCCCGGTGACGTCCGGCGGTAGTGGATCTTGCTGCCGTCGCCCTGCACCAGGTCGAACTCCTGGAAGGTGAACTGGCCGATGACGCCCGGCGACCAGGGGTAGAGCCCGTAGTTGAAGCTCGCGCCGACGCCGAAGGTGCGGATGTCGGTGTCGCCCTGCTGGTAGGTGCGCTTGATCTCGATCGGCGCGATGTCGTCGACGACCATGTCGGTCGTCTCGTCGACCAGCAGCCCGGTCGACGGGTCCACCGGGTCACCGACCCTGGCCCCGTTGGGCCGGGGCGCGATCCGCGGCGGGTTCATGCCGGGGACCGCGGTCATCGCGCCGGTCAGCCGGTAGAAGCGCACGCTCGGGTCGGGCACGATCTGCTTGCCGTCGGCCGAAACCGTGCCGTAGCCGTAGATGTGCCAGCCCTTGCCGTCCGGGTCGTAGTTCCAGAACTGCGTCCGGGTGCCCGGCGGCTCCTTCGTGTAGTTCGGGTAGACGATCGTGGCGCCCTCGGGGAAGAGGTAGCCGCCACCCGGCTGGACCGTGAAGTACACCGGCACCTTCGTCGGCGGCAGCGGGAACGGCGGCCGGTCGATCGGGATCGGGGTGAGGCTCAGCTCGGTGGCCACGTTGCCGTCGGCGTCGCGGACCACCGTGCCCGCCGGGAGCCGCACCTCGAGGCCGGGGATGGCCTTCGTGGTCAGCACGATCTCCTTGGTGGTCGGGCTCGGGACCCGCACGGTGGCCGCCGCGTCGATCTCCGGCAGGAACACCGTGTACGGCAGCACCAGCACCTGGCCGCCCTGCAGGTCGACGCCGATGTCGAACGCGCCGAACGGGCGCCCGCCGGTGTTCACCGCCGTCCGGCCGTCGACGCGGAGCACGACGTGCCCCGCGGCGAGGTCGGTCAGCGCGAACTTGCCCTGCTCGTCGGTGGGCACGTGGTGGCCCGCCACGCTGACGGTGACGCCGGTCAGCGGCTGCCCGGTGGTGGACTTGACCTGCCCGACCACGCCGGTGAAGCCGACCGGGAACTGCAGCGGCCGGTCCCGGACGGTCTGCGGGTCGTAGCGGGTGCTCCAGTCGGTGCCGTTCAGGTTGGCGCTGTCGGGCTGCCAGCCACCGGAGGGCGTGCAGTTCGACGGCGCCGGAGCCGGCTTCGGCGCGGGCGGCGCTTCCGGGACGCCCAGCGCCCGGGCCGGCTTGCCCACCGGGGGCGGCGGGTCGGCCGGGGTGCACTTCGGGGTGACCGGCTTCGGCGGCTCGGCGGGGGTCTGCGCCGCGGCCACGGCGGCGGCCGCGGCCGCCGGCTTGGAGATCGCCACGGTCATCGTGCCGGTGACGCCGCCCGCCGGGTCGAACACCAGCGTGTAGGTGCCGGTCTGCTTGAGCGCCGCCATCTTGAAGCGGTCGAACGACATGAACGAGTGCCGCGGCGAGACCGTCCCGTCCGGGGCGATCAGGCTGTAGTAGGCGCCCGTGTTGTTCGGGAACGTGCGGGTGATGTCCAGCTGCAGCACGTCGTTCGCGGTGCCGTCGAAGGTCAGCTTCCCGTTCTGGCCCGGCCGCGCGATGGTGATCGTGCGTGCCGCGCCGCCGATGTCGGCCTTGCCGCCGTCGGCCTCGCCGAACAGCGCGACCGAAAGGTCGCCGGCGACCGGGGTGCTGCCGTCGTCGATCGGCTCCAGCAGGACCCGGTACTCGCCCGCCACCGGCAGGGCGATCAGGTCGAGCCCGGTGGCGCCGCCTGCCAGGTACTGCGCGGAGTAGAAGTCGAGCTGGTTGCCGTCCGGCTTGAGGATCTTCAGCTTCGAGAACGGGATGTTCGCCGAGGCCAGGCCGAGGGTGAGCCGCTGCCCCGCCTGCCCGGTGAACTTCGCGGCCAGCGTCTGCCCCGGCACGGTGATCGAGACCGCGCGTTCGGGCGCGTCCACCGTGAGCGCGCCGAGGTCCTGCGGTTTCGACGCGGCGATGGTCACGTCGCCGGTGGTGGCGTAGCCCGGATCGAGGTGGATCCGGTACCGGCCGGTCTCCGGCAGGGCCGCGATGTCGAGCGTGTTCTGGAAGGTGCTGCCGACCAGCTTGCCGCCGGTCGGCTGGTACACGCGCATGGTCAGGGTGCCCGGCAGGCTCTTGAGCCGGGCGAACAGCCGCAGCGGCTCGTCCTTGACGCCGTCGTAGTCGAACCAGTACTCGCGGCCCGGCCGGTCGAAGGTGACCTTGGTCTGGGCGTTGGCCGGCAGGGTGCCGCCTTCGATGCCCGTGGTCAGCCAGCCCTTGGCGGCGCCGACCGCCTCCCAGCCGCCCATGAACAGGTTGTGCTCGCCGTTCTTGCGGATCGGCAGCGGCTTGATCTCCTGGGTGCCGGTGCGGAGCTCGACCTGGTTGCCGTCCGGCTCCACCATGATCCCGCTCGGGTAGCCCGGGCGGCCGTTCTCGCGCAGGGTGTTCTCGGTGATACCGAAGCGCAGCGGCTTGTTCTGCACGCCGGTGAACGGCATCCGCACGGACTGGCCGGGCCGGTTGATCTTCATCAGCGTGCCGGGCCCGTCGACGGCGAGCCTGCCCGCTTCGATCACCCCGGACAGCCACACCTTGCCCGCGCCGAGCTCGCCGGGGGCGAAGGTGACGCCGAGCTTGAACGTGCCCGTCTGCTTGGCCTGGAACACCATCGTCGGGATGTACTCGGTGAGCGAGGCCTTCCAGACGTAGGTGGTCCGGCCGTCCGGCTCGGTGACCAGCATGTCCCACGTGTTGGTGGGCATGCTCAGGTCGGTCAGGCCGAAGCTGAGCCACTCGCCCGCGGTGGCGGTGAACGGGATCTCCGTGCGCTGCCCGGCGACCGACACGGTGAACGGCACGCCGGTGCCGTCCCGGGTCAGCTTGTCGCCGGTCAGCGTGTGCGACGCGGTGATCCGCACCTTGCCGGACGCGTTGTCGTCCGGCGCCACCACGATCGTGTAAGTGCCGTTCGCGCCGAACACCGGGATGTCCTGGCGCAGCGTGCTGCCCGCCCACAGGTCGAGCGGGTCGCCCATGGTGCGGCGGGCGAAGTCGCCGCCGTGCGGGGTGAACATCCACATGGCCGAGCGCACCGGGACCGTGTTGTTCTCCAGGTCCAGGTGCAGCCGCTCGCCGACCTTGCCTTCGACCAGGACGACCGCGGCCTTGCCGGCGGGGATGTCGAGGTCGAGCGGCGTGCCGAGCTCGATGTGACCGCCGTACACGAGCTGGTCGATGACGAACCCGCGCGGGGCGACCAGGAAGTCGCTCGTGCTCGTGGCCTGGCCACCGGGCGTGCGCACGGAGATCCGGCCGGAGCTCGCCGCCGCCGGGACCTCGACGACCAGCTTGCCGGGGTCGGCTTGCTTGACGCGGGCGGTGGTCTGGTGGAACAGCACGACGTTGCGCGCCGGGTCCGGGTCGAACCCGGTCCCGGTGATGGTGACGGTGTCACCGGAGTTGGCGCGGTCGGCCGAGACACCCGAGATGGCCGGTGCCGGGACACCCCGGGTGACGGTGAACGGGCTGCGGCTCGTGGCCGACTTGCCGCCCGCGGTCACCTTCACCGCGCCCGCGCCGGTGCCCGACGGCACGACCACCGACAGCCGGTTGGCGCTGGCCGCGGTGACCTGCGCGGTGACGCCGTCGAAGGTCACCTGGTTGCCACTGGCCTGCGTGGCGAACCCGGTGCCGCTGATTTCGATCGTGCTCCCGATCGGGCCGCGGGCGGGGACCAGCGCGAAGATCGACGCGGTGTCCGTGCGGTACCGGTCGGTCGCCTCCAGGTTGCCCGCCGCGTCGTAGCGGTAGGCGGCGGCTTCGCCGGAGTTGTTGGTCACGCCGGCGAGCTGGCCCGCGGCGTCGTAGAAGTAGTCGCGCGGCCCGGACGGCGCGCCCACCGCGAAGGTGTACTTGGCGGGCGCGGAAAGCACACCGGACGAGCCGACCTTGGCCCACACCGTCAGCGTGCGCCGGCCGGAGCGGACCGGGGTGAGCGACAGCGTCGCCGTGCCGGTGCCCGCCGCGACCTCGGTGGGGGCGGCGTCGGTGTCGAGCTGGTACCGGAAACTGTCGGCCGCGACGGTGCCCTGCGAGCGCAGGGTGAACGAGCCGGCCTGGGCGAGGCTGCCGTGCAGCTGCCCGTCCGCCGGGTAGTCGGTGGAGCTGACGGTCGGCACGTCCGGGGTCGGGGGCGCGCCCGCCACCACGAAGGTGTAGACCACCGGGGCCGACGCGGCCCCGGTGCCGCCGAGGGCCCACACGGTCAGCGTGTGCGTGCCACCGGTCGGCGGCGTGATGCGCGCGGTGACCTCGCCGCTGCCCGGCACGTCGGTGGACACGCCGTCGTCGAGCCGCCAGCGGAAACCGGACACCGGGGTGGTCCCGGACGGCCGGAAGGTGAAGGCGCCTTCCCGGCCCGCGTCACCGTGCGGGCTGCCGTCATCCGGATAGTCCACAGAGGACACCGAGGGTGCGTCCGGCGCGGCGAGCTGGGCCACCTCGAAGACGTAGTTCGCCGGCGCGGACACCGCCCCCGCGGCGGTGAACGTGCGCACGGTCAGCGTCTGCGTGCCCGCCGTGGCCGGCGTGATCTTGACCAGCACCTTGCCGGCGCCTGCCACCTCGGTGACCGGGCCGCCGTTCAGCTGCCAGCGGTAGCCGGCGATGGCGGTCGAGCCGGTCGGGCGGAAGGTGAACGTGCCTTCCCGGCCGGGTGCGCCGTGCGGCGCGCCGCCGGACGGGTAGTCGGCCGAAACCACCTGCGGCGCACCGGGTCCGCCCGGCGGGTCCGCGACGACGAAGGTGTAGGTCGTCACCGGGGACACCGTGTTCTCGGCGCCGAGCGCCCGCACCGTCAGCTTGTGCTGGCCCGGGGTCGCCGGCGTGGCCTTGACCGCCACCTCGCCGGTGCCCGCGACGTCGGCCGCGCCGCCGTCGTCGAGCTGCCAGCGGTAGCCGGTGACCGGCACCGCGCTGCCCGGCTTGAGGAGGAACGTGCCTTCGCGGCCCGGCGCGCCGTGCGGCTGCCCGTCGGCCGGGTAGTCCGCCGACGACACGGCGGGCGCGGCGGGCGGCTGCGCCGGCTGGGCGACGACGAAGGTGTACACCGACGGCGGCGAAACCAGGCCGCCGGGGGTGACCGCGCGGACGGTCAACGTCCGGGTGCCCGCCGAACCCGGCGTGAGGCTGACCGAAAGCTGGCCGGTGGCCGGGGTTTCGGACGGCAGCGGGTCGGTGTCGAGCTGGTACACGAACTTCGCGATCGGCACGGTGTCACCGGGCCGCAGGACGAACGTGCCCGGCCGGCCGGCACCGCCGTGCGGCTGGCCGTCGTTCGGGTAGTCGGCGGAGGTCACCGCCGGCGCCGCGGGCGGCACCGGCGCCGGCGTGCCGGGCCCGGCCGCGAAGATGCTCGGCCGCGGCACCTCGGACCCGACCGCGAAGTGGCCGTGCCACTGGACGCCGGTGCCGAAGCGGGCGCCGTCCGAGGGCGCGACGAAGACCTTCGAGGTCGTCCCGCGGGTGAAGGAGACGATGTCGAACTTGCCGTCGCCGGTGAAGTCGCCGACCCCGGGCAGCTCGTCGCCGGGGGCGAACCCGGCGTGCCACTGCCGGGCGGTGCCGAACGCCGACCCCGTCGACGTCGCGGCGGTCACCTGGCCGCCGGTGAAGGCGAGGACGTCGTCCTTGCCGTCCCCGTCGATGTCGGCGACCGCGCCGCGAGCCGCGTCCGGCGCGAAGCTGTCGTGCCACTTGGCCGCTGTCGGCGCGAACTTGGTGCCGTCGGACAGCGCGACGAACACGTCGGCCGCGTCGCCGCCGGTGAAGGCGACGATGTCGTCCTTGCCGTCGCCGTTCACGTCGCCGGCGGCGGGCATGGCGGTGCCGGCGGCGAAGGACGCGTGCCACTTGACCGGGTTCGCCGCGAACTTCGTGCCGTCCGAGAGGGCGACCCAGACCCCGGCGTCCGTGCCGCGCGTGAACGAGGCGATGTCGTCGCGGCCGTCGCCGTCGAAGTCACCGACCAGCGGGATCTCTTCGCCGGCGGCGAAATGGCCCTGCCACTTCACCGGGGTGGGCGCGAACTTCGTGCCGTCGGACAACGCGACCCAGACCGCCGCGTCCGTCCCGCGGGTGAACGACGCGACGTCCGCCTTGCCGTCGCCGTCGAAGTCGCCGGTCAGCGGGATCTCGTTCTGCGCGGCGAACTGCTCGTGCCACCGCACGCCGTCCTGGACGAACTTCGTGCCGTCGGACAGCGAGACGTAGACGTCCGCGGTGTCGCCGCGGGTGAAGGTGACGACGTCGTCCTTGCCGTCGCCGTTGAAGTCGCTCTTGACCTTCTTGTGCCGCGGCGCGTCGGCGACCACGAACGTGTAGGTGGTCGCGGCCGAGGAGTAGCCGGTGGCGGTGAGCGCGCGGACGGTCAGCTTGCGGGTGCCGGACGCGGCGGGCGTCAGGGTGAGGTCGAGCTGCCCGGTGGCCGGCACCTCCGTCGGCTGCGCGTCGGAGTCGAGCTGGTAGACGAACTTGCTGATCGCCACGCCGTTGCCCGGCTTCAGGGTGAACGTGCCGGGGCGGCCGGCCGCGCCGTGCGGCTGCCCGTCCGCCGGGTAGTCCACAGAGGACACGACGGGCGCGGCGGGCGGCGCGGGCGGCGAGCCGAGGTAGGAGACGCCCAGCGTCGGGCGGAGCAGCGGTTCCGGCGCCTCGTCGGAGAGGAACAGCACGCGCTGCTGCACGGTCGCCTCGTCGCGGAGCTTGACTTCGAAGCCGAGGTTGCTCGACGGGGTGTTCACCCAGTTCTGCACCATCCCGGCGTTTTCCCAGACGTGCCAGGTCGGCCGGTCGGGGACGCCGGAGACGAAGTCCGCGCGGGCGCCGATGTCACCGCCGGGCGTGGTCCACGCGGTCGCCGTCGAGGCGCGGTTCCAGGTGGCCTGGTCCTCCACGAACGCCTTGGTGAGGGGGTGCCCGTCGAACGTCGCCCCCGACCCGTTGGAGTAGAACGCCCACAGCGACAGGTCGGCGTCCACGACGGTGGTGCCGGGCGGGATCGCCGAGACGCCGTCGAACTTGACGAGCGTGCGGGTCTTGCCGAAGGTGGTGCCGTTGTTGCCGACCTGCAGCCACGGCTGCCCGTTGAGGACGTTCAGGTTCGTGTTCGCCTGGGTGGCCGAGAGCGTGGTGTCCGCGCTCGCGCGGAAGATCTGCCGGACCTGGCCCGCCTTCGGCGTCCGGGTCAGCTGCGTCGCGCCGGGGATGACCTGGCCGTCGCGGGTCTTGACGGCGATCATGTAGTAGGCGGCGTTCCAGCCGAGGTCCGGCGCGCTGTCCGGGGTGACCGGCGCGGTGGTGTCGACGAACCGGCTCGCCTGGGGTGCCAGTGAAGTGACCAAAGTGGACGCGGACGGCGTGTACACCTGCGAAACCGACCGGTGCACCTGGTATTCGACGATGTCGTCGTTCGGGTTGGCCGGGTCCGGGTCGGTGTAGGGCGACCAGGCCAGCTCGGCGCCGGTGGCGTAGGTCTTGGTGATCGGTTCCAGCGTGGCGCCGGGGCGCCCGTAGGTCAGCAGCAGCTTCGGGAACGTCTCGGTGTCGCCGTTGTAGACGAAGTCGCCGGCCAGGTAGATGCCCCCGCCGCGGCCCAGCGTCTCGTCGGTCGCCTTGAGCAGCAGGCCCTGGTTCTGGTTGGTGCCGGAGACCCACGACTGCGCGATGTTGCGGACGTCCCACTCGGACCAGGTGTGCGTCACGCCCTGGCGCCGGACCGCGGTGGACAGGCCGGCCTCGGCGAACGCGGCGGCGGCGGTGTTCCAGGTGGCGGTGCTCGCGTTCCAGGCGGTGGTGACCCGGCGCGCCTCGATCGTGACGTCGTTCGCGTCGATGTAGAGCTCGTTGTCGTAGTAGGCACGCAGTTTCGCCGAAGCGACGCTGGTGCCCGCGGGCACCACGGACGTGTCGAACCTGACCAGGCTGCGGGCGACGCCGGAGTTGTCGGTCCCGACCGAGAGCTGGTACGACCCGGCGTCGTTGCGGGTGGGGGTGTCCGACCACAGCTGGACGTCCTGGCCGCCGTTCGACGACGTCTCGATCTTGATGGTCGGGTCGATCACCACGGGGTAGGTGCGCTCCGGCGCGGCCAGCCAGCCGCGGTCGGCCTCGACCACCACGGTGATCCGGTCGCCCTGCTGCTCCACGCGCTGGGAAACCGCATCGCTGCGGGCCTTCCCGTGGATCGACTTCGAGCCGGGGGTGGCGTCGGTCATGAACGGCTTGGGCATCACGTACAGCGGCGGCCCGTCGGAGGCCGCGGGGAAGAAGCCGATCGACCCGTCCGCCTGGGCCCGCGCGGTCACCCCGCCGAGGCGCAGGGTGAAGCGGTAGGTCGCGGTCTTCGGCGGCGCGGCGAGGACGATGTCCTCCTTGAGCGCGTCCGGGGTGACCCGGTAGGTCACTTCGGCGCCGTCGAAGGCACCGGGGTAGCTGACCGAGTTGCGGCTGAGGACCGGGTCGATCCCGCGGGACGGCCCGTCGATCCCCAGGTCGACCCGGGTGCCGCCGAGGGCGAAGCTCGTCAGCCGGTCGGTCCGGTTGCCGAACCGGCTGGCGAAAGCGTTGGTGTCGTTGGCGAAGACGTAGCCGTCACGCGCGTCCTCGCGCACGGTCGTGTCGATCGGCTGCCAGCCGCCTTGCCGGTCCCGGTAGTTCCGGGCCCGCGCGGAGATTTCGGCTTCGTACTGCCCGTTGGACAGTTCGAAGACCCGCGCCGCGCCGGTCCGCCGGTCGGGCAGCTCGCGCACGCGTTTCGGCGGTCCGGCGTCCTTCCCGGCCGCCGTGCTCCGGTCCGGACCCTGGACGCGGAAGGGCGACGACGCCGGCAGCCCGACGGACACGACCGCGAGCACCAGGGCCAGGAGAAAAAGTCTTGACAGCACGAAAAAACGACGCGACTCGCGCACCGATCCCCCCACGTCATGGACCGGCGGCCACCCTCCCCCCAAGGTGGAGAAGCCTACCGATCTTGCCGGGACGAGCGTAGCGAACCGTGCATTCCGCCCCACAGGGCCAAACAGGCTATTTCGTCACCGCGAACCGGCGGCGGCCTTCAGGCAGTCCACCATGGCGTTGCGGGCTTTTTCGCCGGCGGACGGCGCCGCGGCCTGACCGTTCAGGAAGGCGGTGCGCTCTTCCTCGGTCGCGTAGGTGACGTACCAGTCAGCGAGACAATCGACGGCCTGGTCCGGGGTTCCCTCGGTCCTGGGGTCGGCCTTGAGCTTCGCGACGAAGGCATCGCGGGCGGGCGGCTCGTCTCCACAGGCGGCGAGCGTTCCCGCGAGGACCAGCGCAACGGCCACCCCGGTCAGCCGGGCGAGTCGGGTCATCAGGCCAGCGTAGCGGCGGAAGCAAGAGGCACCGATGTGGTCCGGACCACTGTTCGGGCCTCCGACGTCCACAATGGACTGATCCGGGTGCCGGTGCCCCGGCGAACCGGGGCACCGGACCGGCCGGCGGCGCCACCCCCACGGGTGCGGGCACCCGGCGCCGCCCGCCACGTCTGAACCTGTTCGCTCAGACCACCACCGGAGCAACGTTAGCGGTCCGCACGGCCGCCGGGCCGACTTCCCGGGCGCCCCGGCAACCAGGGCCCACACCAGCGGAAAGCCGTCGGCGAGCACCACGGCGGACCCGGCCGGAGCGGCAGTTTTGCCGCTCGGCGGGCCCGCCCGGCGAACTTCCCCGAAGCGTTGCGCAAATCGGCGTTTTATGACCTCCCGCGGGGGCCGTTACGGTCGGATCCATGGAGTGGAATTTTGCGTCGGCCGAGGACCTCATGGCCGCTCTGCGTGCCGGTGAAGTGACGTCGGTGGAGCTGACCGACGAGACGATCGCCCGGATCGAGCGGGACGACAAGGTGATCAACGCGATCTGCGTGCGCGACTTCGACCGGGCCCGCGCCGCCGCGCGCGCCGCCGACCAGGCGCGCGCCCGCGGCGAGGACCGGCCGCTGCTCGGTCTCCCGGTGACGGTCAAGGAGTGCTACAACATCGCGGGGCTGCCCACGACCTGGGGGATCCCGCCCCACCGGGACTACGTGCCGGCCGAGGACGCGGTGCAGGTGTCGCGGGTCAAAGCCGCCGGCGCGGTGGTGCTCGGCAAGACCAATGTGCCACTGGGGCTGCAGGATCTGCAGAGCTTCAACGAAATCTACGGCACCACCAACAACCCGTGGGACCACGAACGCACGCCGGGCGGGTCCTCCGGCGGGTCGGCGGCGGCGCTGGCGGCCGGCTTCGGCGCGCTGTCGCTCGGCACCGACATCGGCGGCTCGCTGCGGACCCCTGCGCACTTCTGCGGTGTGTACGCGCACAAGCCGACCCTCGGGCTGGTGGCGAACCGCGGCATGGTCCTGCCGGGCACGCCGGCCCTGCCGGTCGACCTCGACCTCGCCGTCGTCGGCCCGATGGCGCGCACGGCCCGCGACCTCGAGCTCCTGCTCGACGTCATGGCCGGGCCGGACCCGTCGACGCACGGGGTGGCGTACGAGCTGAACCTGCCGCCCGCGCGCCACGACCGGCTCGACGGCTTCCGCGTCCTGGTCCTCGACGACCACCCGGTCATCCCGGCCGGATCCGCCGTCCGGGCGGGCGTGAACCGGGTGGCCGAGGCCCTCGCCGACGGCGGCGCCCGCGTCGAACGGCACAGCCCGCTGCTGCCCGACCTGACCGAAGCCGCGACGCTCTACACGCAGTTGCTGTTCTCGGGCACGGTCGCGCAGTTCCCTGTCGGGGAGTACGACCAGCTGCGGCTCCAGGCAGCCGCCCTGGGCGAAGACGACCGGACTCTCGACGCGACACGGCTACGCGCGATGGTGTTCACCCACCGCGAATGGCTGGAGGCGAACGGCCGCCGCGAGCTCCACCGCCACGGCTGGCGGCAGTTCTTCGCCGAGTTCGACGCCGTGGTCTGCCCGGTCACGCCGACACCCGCGTTCCGGCACGACCACAACCCCGACCTGCTGGCCCGCCGGATCGACGTCGACGGGGTGGAGTTCCCGTTCTTCGACCAGCTCGTCTGGGCCGGCCTGGCGACCATGCCCGGCCTGCCCGCCACCGCCGTCCCGGCGGGCCGGTCCCCCGAGGGCCTGCCGGTGGGCGTCCAGCTCATCGGCCCGATGTTCGAGGACCGCACCCCGCTGCGGCTGGCCGAACTCCTCGAGCAGAAGATCGGCGGCTTCCAGGCACCGGCGTAGGACGGCCCGGCATCGGCGGCGGGCACAGTGGCCGTGCCTGCCGCCCGAGCCGAGCGCCTTCCGGTCAGAGCAGCTCGAGCACGTACACGGTGACCCGGCGACGGCGGGCGGCAGGCTGGCCTGGCCGGCGGCACCACCGCCCGCAGTGACGCGAGCGACTCGACCTCCGCCGACACGCGCAGTGCCGGGTCCTGCTCCAGCTTCCGTCTCGTTTCGGCCCGCTTCAGCGGCGATTGCTCGGCCAGCAGGAGTTCGGTCCAGCGGGCCGGCGCCGGTTCCGCCTGGGTGTGTTCGCACTCGGATGCCACTTCGCTCCCCAGTCGCAAAAGTCTCGTGCCCGCGGCGGGGCAGGTCCGCCAGCCATCGTGTGGACCGGCGCTCAAGGAAGGTTCAAGGACCGCTGCACGAGCCAGGGTGCCTCTTCGCGGCCCGAGCCGCTTCGGACTCCGGTTGGCGCCGATCGGGTGAATCGCCGGCCGCGAGCTCAACGGCGACGGCGCACCGGGCGTGCCGGTCTCGACGAGCCGGTCGCCGGAAGGAGCGGGGATGAGGTCGAGCAGGACGAAGACGGGTGCGGTGCCGGGGTGGCGTGCACTCGCCGGGACGATCGCGGCGCTGTGCGTCGTTCTCGCCGGCGGCGCCGAGGCGTCGGCGACGCCCCGGGCCGAACAGTGCGGGTTCTGGGAGGGCGGGCCATCGGCCTTCTACACCCACTGCACCTCCGACGGATCCCACATCCAGATCCGGGTGGAGCGGGAGAACGGCCTGTCCGGCTACTACAGCTGCGCCTACCCGGGCCCCAACTACCTCGGCTACGCGTCGCAGATCAAGTTCGCCTGGTACACCGGCCGATCCTGCCCGTAGCGCACGCAAGCGCGGCCCGACCCGTGCGGCGCGCGGGGATGTCCTGCGCCGCGCGGTTACCCCGGTTTCCGGCCGATGCGGTTCCGGCGGAGGAAACAGTTCCGCTGGTTGTTGTGGTCGCCGACCTGAATGCCTTCACTGTTCACGAACACGCTGCGGAACTTCTCCGCCGGAGCGGGCGTGATCCGCTCCGGCCGGCGGCCGGCTTCGGGGGCTTCTTTCGCCTGCCGCTGGGTGAGCAGAAGCGCCGCCAATGCCACGACGAACCCCGCAACGCCGGCGACCCAGCTGAGCGCCTCGACCACGAGGCGCGCCGGGTGGTTCCGGTCACTCATCCAGGCCGGCACGCCGAACCGCAACGCCGCCCAAAGCACGACGCCACCGCCGACCGACGAACCGGCCACCCACCACGCGCGACGCCCGCGTTTCGACACGGGTACACCCTGAACCGCGCGGCAACGGAGGCACAAGGTCTTCCGTGGAACGACACCTGTTTGCCACGCCAGGGATTACTCCGCACGACGGATCCGCGGATGACGCCCTGGCGATCAAAGCTGATCTGCCCGATGCTGGTCCGGTGACCGAACCGGAGGAACCGGAGAAGGACCAGGAAGACGATCAAAACGGCCACGGCGACGACGAATCTGTCGCGGGTTGGGTTTTCTCCCTGGCGCGCCAGGACCAGGTCGAGCAGACCGAACCCGACATCGGCCAGCCGCTGATCGAGGCGCAGCGGGCGGGCCGCCCGGTGTACGTGGTGTCCGAGGCCGTCATCGCCGACTGGACATCGACGCAGGCCGCCGCGGTGTGGGCGGAGGTCGCGGACAACGGCGACATCGGGTTTTCGATCTGCGCGATCGATCTCGCCAAAACGCTCGAAGACGCCGGGTTGACGGGCAAGACGCCGGAAAACGTGCTGGTCATCGAGGACTCCGACGGTGTTCAGGCCGGCACTCACAACCGCCAGCTGAACATTCACCACTTCAAGGTGGAACGCGTTCGCGTCTGTCTCGGCCTCGACAGGGCGCTCGCCGATCACCTCGCCGCCGAAGTCGCCACATCCGCACCCCGGCAACCGAATTCAACCGGCACCCTCGAAGGGTTCGACAAAGTCGTCATCCGCAATTCCCGCGGGGTGCAGGTCGGCAACCACAACTACCAGCGCAATGTGTTCCGGCACGTCGTCAAGGGTCTCGAAATGTCGTTGACGGAGCTGCTCACCGGCAACCAGCTCGCCCGGGTCGTCGGCAAACTCCGCGAGCGGCGCATGGGTGCCGCGCGGTCGGAGCTCTCGGGGGCAGTGCGCCGCGCGTTCAAGCGCGACGCGAGCCGGCTCTTCGACGAGCTACCGGACGTCTACAACACCTCCAGCCCGCACATCCCCGGCAGGATCGTGAGGGGGCACGGAACTTTCGGTGATCGAAACGTCCGAAAGTCACTGGAGCGGATCGGCTGGGTGAGCATGGATCGCCGGTCCACCGAGCAACTCGCCGATGACGTCATCGGCGACATACCGCCGAAGGCTCAGCCTGCCGTGACCAACCCGGCGCCCGACTGGATACCCGACTGGCGAAATTCGCCATCGTACGACAAAAGACCGCCAACTACCCCATCGTACGTCGGCGATCCCCGCGTCCCTCCGCCCAGCTCGGCCCAGGAGGGTTTGCCCCCGGTCGATCCGCCGGAGGAACCGGATCTCGGGAACCACGGCCCCGACCTCGGCGGTCTTGGTCTGCGCTGAGCGCTCAGGAACGTTTGCGGCGCAACGAGCCCGCCGCCGCGGCCGCGACCGCTTCGGCCACTGTGGACAGTGACGGCAGGTCGAGCTTCCACTGCTGCCAGTAGAGCGGCACGTCCACCGGCCGGTTCCGCACGAGGGGCACCAGGGTGCCCGCCCGCAGCCCGGGTGCCGCCTGCACCTCCGGCACCATGCCCCACCCGAGGCCGGCCTCGACCGCGGCGACCACCATCTCCGACGCCGGGACGTGGTGCCGCAGCGCGCTCGCCCCGGTGCCGCCGAGCAACCGCACGAACGCGTCCTGCAGGTCGTCGTGGTCGTCGAACACGACGACCGGCGCGGCCGACAGGTCGTCCCGCACTGCGCCGGTCACCCACCGCGCGACGAATGCAGGGGCGGCCAGCGGCAGGTAGCGCAGGGCGCCGAGCGGGCGCACCGAACAGCCCTGCACCGGACTGGCCGAGGAGGTCACCGCCGCCATCACCCGGCCCTCCCGCAGCAGGGTGGTGGTGTGTTCCTGGTCCTCGCGGTGCAGTTCGAAGCAGATCGGCGGATCGGCGGCCACCCCGGCGAGCGCCGGCAGGAACCAGGTGGACAGCGAGTCGGCGTTGACCGCGATCGGCACCCGGACGGGCTCACCGCTCATCCCCAGCTCGGCTCGCGCGTCCCGCTCGAGCGCCGCGAGCCGCCGCGCGAACCGGACCACGACCTGCCCGGACCCGGTGACCCGCACCGGTTTCGTGCGGGTCACCAGCACGCTCCCGGTGCGCTGTTCGAGCGCCTTCACCCGCTGGCTCACGGCCGACGGCGTCACGTGCAGCAGGGCCGCGGCGGCGTCGAACGTCCCGGCGTCGACGACGGCGAGCAGCGTCCGGACCTGGTCCAGCGGCAGATCGGTCATCACGGGAACTGATGTTACGGCGAAATCATCAGCCGACCTGGTGACGCCCGGCCGGTCAGAGCTCCCGCACGTGCAGCAGCGACCGCACGTTCAACCGCCGCCGCACCTGATTGCCGCTCAGCGCGTCCACCACCGTCGCGGCGCCGAGCCAGGCGGCCCCGGCATCCCCTGTGAGCAGCCAGGCGCTGTGGGCCTGCCCGCCGGTTTCGATCCAGTCGTCGACGAACAGCACGCGGTCGCCGCCGCCGAGCAGGTGCTTGCGGAAGCCGAGGCTGAGGTGGCGGTCCTGGTAGTCGGGCGGGGACGTGCGCCGCAGCCAGGCGTCGCTGTCCACCGACGTCCCCCGGTTCTTGGCCACCTCGACGAACCCGACGCCGAGGTGCAGCGCGACCAGCGGGCCCAGCAGGCAGCCGCTGGATTCCGGCCCCAGGACGACCGTGGGCGGCCGGTCGGCGAACAGCTTCGCCAACGCCGGCCCCAGGCCGGCCAGCAGCTCGGGCCGGCGCCACCAGCCCGTGACGTCGGCGTAGCAGGACTCGTCCGTGCGGTCCCCGCGCCAGGCGAAGGCGCGGCGGAGCCCGGCCTTCACCTCTTCCAGCCGCACGTCTCCGGACATGAGCCGATGATCGCCGCGACGCCGTGCCCCGGGCAATCGGATTACCGCAGCTACGCCGGCAGCCGCTCCGGAAGGCCGAGCCGCGGGAACCGGCCGGCGTCGAAGGTGGTGATCTCGGCGATCGCGCCGCCGGTGACGCGCAGCACGTCGATCGTCAGCGACCGGAACGCACCCGAATCCTCGTGCCACAGGTAGAACGCCACCGCGGGCTGCCGGTTCACCGGCGTGGGGACGCCGCGCAGCCGCCCGAGGCTCTCGAACCCGCTCTCGATCCACTCCTCCACCACCGCGGCACGACCGGCCTGCAGGCCCGGCGTGGGCGGCATCGAGCAGCGGACGTCCTCGCGCCCGTCGACGTCGACGGCCACGCTGGCCTCGGTGTAGCGGCGCACCAGCTCGCGCGTCCCCGGCAGGTCCAGGCCCCGAGAACGCCGGCTCCTCCAGCCGCGGGTCCACGCTCGTCCCGTCATGCTTCCGCCATGCCGTGGCCATCGCAGGTATGACGGTCACGGCCGCGGAAACTCAGCACGGGTGGCGGGCCGGCGCCGCGGCTACGGCCGGCCGGTGGCCGCCTTCGCTCGATAAGTCGACTTCTTCGCCTGGTTGCCGCACACGCCCATCGAGCACCACCGCCGCGTCCCCGGGCGGGAGGTGTCCAGGAACAACGCCCCGCAGCGAGCTCCCTCGCACCGCCGGACCCGGGCGAACTCCGGCGACGTCACCAGCTCCAGCGCGTCGCGGGCCAGCAACGCCAGCATCGCCGACGCCGGATCCCCGGCCTGCCAGCGCAGCTCCCCCGACGGCGTCAGCGCGGGCGCCGGCACCGGCAGCGCCGCCACCCGGTTCAGCCGCTGCCGGGTCGACGCGCGCGCCGAAGCCGTCAGCAGCTCGTGGATCGCCTCGCGGATCACGCGGGCTTCCTCGGCCGACGCCGGCCGGACCGGGGCGGCGAAGGGACCGAACCGGTCGATCCACGCCCCCCACGCCGCGGCGTCGGGCAGCTCCTCGGCCTCCGACGGCGTCCCCCGGTACCGGAGCGTCCGGATGAAGTCGAGGCACAGCCGGCCCGCGCCCGAGCGGAATCTGTCCGTCATACGGGTCACAGTACGCCGGAACCGGTTTGACTGGTACCGTCGGGAACCGATCAAACCGGTTCCAATTGTGGGGGCACGCATGACCGAGACCGAGCAGAAGGCCCCGCCCGGCTGGCTGGTGCTGCTGCTGGCCGTCTCCTGTGGACTGACCGTCGCGAACCTCTACTACGCCCAGCCGCTGCTCGCCGAGCTGCGGCAGACCTTCGGGATCGGCGAGGCCGCGGCGGGCGGCGTCGTCACCGCCACCCAGATCGGGTACGCCGCCGGCATGCTGCTGCTCGTCCCGCTGGGCGACCGGCTCGAGAACCGCGGGCTGGTCGCGACGCTGCTCGCGGTCGCGTGCGCCGGGCTGGTCGCCACCGGGGTCGCGCCCGGGTTCGCCGTGCTGCTCATCGCCTCGCTGGCCGTCGGGGCGGCGTCCGTCGTGGTCCAGATCCTCATCCCGTTCGCCGCCGACCTCTCCCCCGACGCCATCCGCGGCCGGATCGTCGGACGGGTCGTCAGCGGGCTGCTGTTCGGGATCCTGCTTTCACGCGTCGTCGCCAGCCTGCTCGCCGAGGTGACCGGCTGGCGGGTGGTGTTCCTGATCTCGGCCGGGGCGATGGCCGCGCTCGCCCTCGTGCTGCGGTTCATCCTGCCGCCCCGCGCGCCGAAGACCGACGTCCGCTACGGCGAGCTGCTCCGCTCCACCTTCGCCATGGCGCGGAAACACCCGGCGCTGCGCCACCGCGCCCTCTACCAGTCGGCGATGTTCGGCGCCTTCAGCGCGTTCTGGACGACCATCGCCTTCGTCCTGACCACGCCGCCGTTCAACTACTCCCAGCTGGGCGTGGGCCTGTTCGCACTGGCGGGCGCGGCCGGCGCCGCGGTGGCCCCGCTGGCCGGGCGGTGGTCGGACCACGGCCACGGCAGGCGGCTCACCGCGGCCGCCTTCGTGCTCTGCGCCGCGGCCTTCGCGCTCGCCGGGTTCGGAGCGCACAGCGTCGTCCTGCTGGCGATCGCCGCGATCGCCATCGACACGGCGGTCCAGGCCACGCTGGTGACCGGGCAGCACGTGATCTACCAGCTCGACCCGTCGGCCCGCGCCCGCGTCAACAGCGTGTACCTGGGGACGTTCTTCATCGGCGGTGCCATCGGCTCCCAGGCCGGCTCGATCGCCTACCACCTCGGCGGCTGGACGGCGGTCGTCGTGTTCGCCGGCGCGCTCCCGGTGCTCGGGCTGGCGGGGATGACGCGCACCCGCGTCTAGGAAAACACCTCGCCCCGCGCGGCCACCCACTCCGCGTACGTCGTGCCCGGCCGGCCCAGCAGTTCCTCGACGACGCCGGTCGGCACCTGCGGGTGCCGCAGCGTCTCGGCGAAGCCTTCGAGCAGCCACCCGACGGCCGTTTCCGGGACGCCGTAACCGATCCACTGCGCGCGCTGTTCCGCCGGGGTCAGCTCGCGGAAGCGGATGTCCTTGCCCAGCACCGAAGCCAGGGTCTCCACCTGCCCGCGCAGGCTGATCGCTTGCGGTCCACTGAGGACATAGGTGGCGCCGGCGTGCCCTTCGGCCGTCAGCACCCGGGCGGCCACCGCCGCGATGTCGCCGAGGTCGATGGGTGTCTGCGTCGCGTCGCCGTAGGCCATCGCGACCTCGCCCGCGCGGACCATCGGCGCCCAGTCGAGCGTGTTGTTCATGAACACGCCGGGCCGCAGGAAGGTCCAGGCGAACCCGGCGTCCCGGACGGCGGCCTCCACGGCGGCGTATTCGTGCCCGCTGGAGCCCTCGTGCTCGTCCCCGACGCTGCTGCCCGACAGCGCGACGACCCGCTCGACACCCGCGTCGGACGCCAGCTCGCAGAACCGCCGGACGGTCCGCGCCATCGGCGCCAGGTACACCGCCGAGACACCCTTGAGCGCGACCGGCAGGGTCGACGGCCTCGCCAGCGACCCGACGACCACCTCGGCCTCCGGCGGCAACTGCGCGCGTTCGGGGTCGACGGTCAGCGCCCGCACGGGCACGCCGGCCGCCAGCAGTTCGTCGACCACCAGCCGGCCGACACTGCCGGTCGCCCCCGTCACCAGGATCGTCATGAGCACCCTCCTCGTTCTCGTATGCCGTACGAGATCGTACGGCATACGAGAACTCCGGTGCACGAAAAAGCGAACTTCAGGAGGTGATGGTCGGCAGTTCCGGTGCCGCGACGTCGTAGACCTTGCCGTCCTGCGTCAGCAGGGCCGCCAGGACCTTGGCCTTGCGGTCGGTCTGCTCCGCGGTCCCCCAGCGGACGATCTTCCCGTTCGCCAGCGTGAACTCCACGCTCGCCGGCGTCTTCGCCGTCGCCGTCGTGACCTGCTTGAGCAGCTGCTCCGGGATCACCCCGAGCACCGCCGTCACCGCGCGGGTCACCGGGTCGTCCGCCGAGACCTTCGGCAGCTTGAGCTCCGGCAGGCCCGGCGGGCGGGCCGAAACCGTCTTGAACACCACGCCGCCGCCGTCGACGAGGTGCACGCCGTCGCCGCCCGGGCCGCTGTCGAAGAAGGCGATCGCCGTCCGCTCGGTCACCGTGATCTCGACCGTGTTGGGCCACGAGCGGGACACCTCGACCGTCGCGATGCCCGGCATCGCCGCCACCCGGTCGCGGATCTCGTCGGTGCTCAGCCGCAGCATCGGCTTGTCGGCCGGCACCGCCGCCACCGTGCGGATCTGGTCGGCGGGCACCGTGCGGGACCCGCTGACCGAGACGTCCTGCACGCCGAGCATCGAGCTGAAGAACAGCAGGTAGACCAGGGCCACCACGGTGAGCACGGACAGCAGCGCGACCCACCGGCGGCGGATCTCCACCTGCCGGTTGGGCCGGTTGCGCGGGCTCGGCTTGGTGCGCTCGGCCCGCGTCCGGCGGCGCTCCTCCTCGGAGCGCCGCCCCCGCCGTTGGCGGGCCAGGGCGGCGCGATCCGGGACGTCCTCTTCCGAAGCGGAGGAGGACGGCGGGCGGCGTTCCCTGGTCGGACTCATGGCCTCAGCGCTTGTCCAGCTCGGCGAGGATCTCCGGCCCCAGCTGCGTGACGTCACCGGCGCCCATGGTCACCACCAGGTCGCCCGGCTTCGCCAGCCCGGCCACCAGCGGCGCGGCGACGTCGAACGCCGGTTCGTAGTGCACCGACGCCGTCACCTGGTCGGCGATCAGCGCGCCGGTGACACCCGGCTCGGGCTCCTCGCGAGCGCCGTAGACGTCCAGCACGACGACCTCGTCGGCCAGCGACAACGCGGCCGCGAACTCCGCCGAGAACGCCTTGGTCCGTGAGTACAGGTGCGGCTGGAACACCACGATCACCCGCCCGGACCCGGCCGCCGTGCGCACCGCGCGCAGCTGCGCGGCCACCTCGGTCGGGTGGTGGGCGTAGTCGTCGTAGACGCGGACGTCGCCGGCCCGGCCCTTGAACTCGAACCGCCGCCGCACCCCGCCGAACGCGGCGAGTCCTTCGACCATGCCCTCGACCGGCGCCCCGAGCTCGATCCCGGCCAGCAGCGCCGCGACCGCGTTCAGCGCCATGTGCTCGCCGGGCACGGCGACCCGCACCGACAGCTCCGAGCCGTCGAGCAGCAGCCGCACGATGCCGCCGTCCGGCGCCGGGACGTAGTCCAGGACCCGCGCGTCGGTGGCCGTGCGGCCGTAGCGGCGGACCCGCACGCCCAGCTCGGCGGCCTGCTCACCCAGCTCGGCGGCCGCAAGATCGTCGGCGCAGACGATCAGCAGCCCGCCCGGCACGATCCGGCTCACGAACTCGGTGAACACCTTCGTGTACGCCTCGGCCGTGCCGTGGTGGTCCAGGTGGTCCGGCTCGACGTTCGTCACGACCGCGACCGACGGCGAGTAGGTCAGGAACGAGCCGTCGCTCTCGTCGGCCTCGGCGACGAACACGCCGCCTTCGCCGTGGTGGGCGTTCGCGCCGGACTCGTTGAGGTCGCCGCCGATGGCGAACGACGGGTCGAGCCGGCAGTGCTGCAGGGCCACGGTGAGCATCGACGTCGTCGACGTCTTGCCGTGCGTGCCCGCGATGCAGGCGACGCGGTGGCCTTCCATCAGCCCGGCCAGCGCCTGGGCCCGGTGCAGCACCGGGATGCCCGCTTCCCGGGCCGCGGCCAGCTCGGGGTTGGTCTCCTTGATCGCCGTCGAGACGACCACCGCGGACGGCGGCTCCGCGAGCGACGCGATGTTCGAAGCGTTCTGGCCGACGAACAGCTCGGCGCCCTGGGCCCGCAACGACAGCAGCGCGCGTGACTCCTTGGCGTCCGAACCCGACACGAACGCACCCCTGGCCAGCAGGATCCGCGCGATCCCGGACATCCCGGCGCCGCCGATCCCGATCAGGTGCGCCCGGCGCAGCTCTTCAGGCAACTCAAGCACCGGCGGCCTCCAAGACGATCCGGGCGAGGGTCTCGTCGGCCTCGCGGTGGCCCATGCCGACCGCCGCCGCCCCCATCTTCGCGACACGGTCGGCGTCGGTGACCAGCGGGACGACCAGTTCGGCGACCTTGGCCGGGCTGAGGTCGGCGTCGTCGACCATCAGCGCGGCGCCGGCGTCGACCGCGGGGCGGCCGTTGGTGGCCTGCTCGCCGTTGCCGATCGGCAGCGGGACGAACACCGCGGGCAGCCCGACCGAGGTCACCTCGGCGACCGTCATCGCGCCCGAGCGGCAGATCGCGACGTCGGCCGCGGCGTAGGCCAGGTCCATCCGCTCCAGGTAGGGCACCGGCACGTACGCCGGCTTGCCCGGGAACTCCTGCACGACCAGCGTGTTCTTCGGCCCGTGCGCGTGCAGCACGCCGACACCGGCGTCCGCGAGGTCCTTCGCCGCGCCGGACACGGCGGCGTTGATCGACTGCGCCCCCTGCGAACCGCCGAAGACCAGCAGCGTCGGCGCGTCCGGGTCCAGCCCGAAGAACTCGCGCGCCTCGGCCCGCAGCGCGGCCCGGTCCAGCGCGGTGATCGACCGCCGCAGCGGGATCCCGACGACCTCGGCGTTCGGCAGCGTCGTCCCCGGGACGGCGACCGCGACCCGCGCGGCGAACCGGGCACCGACCTTGTTCGCCAGGCCGGCCGACTTGTTGGCCTCGTGCACGACGATCGGGACGCGCCCGCGCGCGGCCAGGTAGGCGGGCAGGGCGACGTAGCCGCCGAAGCCGACGACGACGTCCGCGCCGACGCGCTCCAGCACCTCGCGGGTCTTGCGGACCGAGTCGCGGACCTTCAGCGGCAGCTTGACCAGCTCCGGCGTCGGCTTGCGCGGCAGCGGCACCGGCGGGATCAGCTCCAGGGGGTAACCGCGGGCCGGGACCAGCTTGTTCTCCAGGCCGCGCTCGGTGCCGAGGGCGACGACCTTCGCGTCCGGGCGCAGCCGCATGACGGCGTCGGCCAGGGCGAGGGCGGGTTCGATGTGTCCTGCGGTGCCACCTCCGGCGACCACCACCACCGGCGCCTTGCCCGCGGCTGATCGCTCGGTTCCCTTGACGGGCTTACTCACCTATGACCTCTCCGGTTCGCGGTACTCCGGGTACCACGGCTCGCTGTTGTCCGCGCGGCCCCGCCGCGAGACGTGGCCGTGCTCGTCCGTGCCGCGCTGCGGCGCACCGGTTCGCGGACCGACCTGCGTCGTTCCTGTGCCGGGGCGGGCCGGGCCGCACGGGGCGCCGGCCGGGCCGCCTTGGCCCCACTTCGCCCCGCCGCCTTGCGCGTGGCGGGCGGGCGGTACGGGTCGGGCGCGGGCAGCCGCAGCAGACGCCCGAATTTACCCGGCCCCTGTGTGCGCAGTGCGGCCACCGCCTCCGGTTCGTGCCGGGCGGCGTTCGCGAGCACGCCCATGATGAGCATGGTGATCACCAGCGAGGTGCCGCCGTAGGAGATGAGCGGCAGCGTGACGCCGGTGACCGGCAGCAGGCCGACGACGTAGCCGATGTTGATGCCGGCCTGGGCCACCAGGAACACCGTCAGCGTGCCGGAGACGATCCGGATCCACGGGTCGATGTTGCGGGTGGCGATCCGCAGGCCCACGATCGCGACCCCGCCGAACAGGGCGAGCACGACGACGCAGCCGATCAGCCCGAGCTCCTCGCCGATCAGGGCGAAGATGAAGTCGTTCTGCACGTTCGGCAGGTAGCCCCAGTTGGACGTGCCCTGGCCGAGCCCTTTGCCGAGGAAGCCGCCGTCGGCCAGGGCGAGCTTGGCCTGGTTGGCCTGGAAGCCCTCGGCGCTGACGTCGGCGTCCGGGGACAGGAACGACATGACCCGGGCGAGCCGGTAGGGCGCGATGACGGCCAGCACGAGCACCCCGGCCAGGCCGCCGGCGAGGATGACGCCGAACAGCCGTTTCGGGGCGCCGGCGAACCAGAGCAGGGCCAGCAGCACCACGGCCAGGGTGACCGTGCCGCCGAGGTCGGGCTGCAGCATGACCAGGGCGAACATCAGCAGCGCGATCGGCACCACCGGCACCAGCAGGTGCCGCCACTGGTGGATCACGTTGTACTTGATCACCAGGATGTGGGCGCCCCAGAAGGCCAGCGCGACCTTCGCCGCTTCGACCGGCTGGAAGGTGAACTCGCCGATCTTGAACCAGCCCTGCGAGCCGTTGACCGTCGAGCCGAGCGGGGTCAGCACGAGCACCAGCAGGCCGAGGCAGATCACCGTGGCGGTGGCCGACATCCGCCGGATCCGCTCCAGCTTGACCCGCAGGCCCAGCCAGAACACCACCGAACCGAGCGCGACGAACACCAGGTGCTTGACGAACAGCGAGTACACGCCGCTGCCGGTCTTCGGGTTGTAGGAGGCGACCGAAGACGCCGACAGCACCATGACGATGCCGATCACGGTGAGCACACCGGTCAGGGCGAGCACCAGGTGGAACGACGCCAGCGGCCGCGAGAGCCACGCGGTCAGCGCGGTCCGGACGGCGACGAAGGCGCTCTCCTTGCGCTCGCGGCGCGGCCGCTTCGGCGGCGGTTCGGGCTTGGGCTTCGGCTGGGACTCAGCTGTCGTCACTCGGCTCCCCCGCTGCGTCGTCGCGGAGGACACGCACGGCCGCGGCGAACGCGTCGCCGCGCTCGCCGTAGCTCGAGAACATGTCCAACGACGCCGCGGCGGGTGCCAGCAGCACCACGTCACCGGGCCGAGCCATCGCGCTGGCCGCACTCACCGCCGCAGTCATGGGTTCATCGTCACCCGGACGGAGGCTGTTCACCGGGACATCCGGCGCGTGTCGCGCAACCGCGGCGGCGATCACGGGTGAATCCACACCGAGTAGCACAACTCCGCGGAGGCGGCCTGCGATGCTGCTCACCAGCTCGTCGACCGAGGCACCCTTGAGCTGGCCCCCGGCGATCCACACGATGCTCGCGTGGGCGCGCAGGCTTCCGGCGGCCGCGTGCGGGTTGGTCGCCTTGGAGTCGTTGACGTACCGGACCCCGGCCACCTCGGCGACCTCGACGGCCCGGTGCGGGGCCGGCTGGTACTCGCGCAGGCCCTTCAGCACAGCGTCGGCCGTGACGCCGTGCGCGCGGGCCAGCGCGGCCGCGGCGAGGGCGTTCGCGACGTTGTGCGGACCGGCCGGGCGGACGTCGGTGAGCGTGGCGAGCTCCTCGGCGCTGTTCGCCGGGTCGGCAACGAAGGCGCGGTCGACCAGCAGGTCCTCGACCACGCCCAGTTCGCCGGCACGCGGGGTGTCGAGCTGGAAGCCGACGCGGCGGGCGCTTTCCGGCGCGTGCTCGGCGGCGATGCGGGTGGACCAGTCGTCGTCGGCGTTGTGCACGGCGACCTTGGCGCGGGCGTAGACCCGGCCCTTCGCGGCCGCGTACTCGGCCATCGAGCCGTGCCAGTCGATGTGGTCCTCGGCCAGGTTCAGCACCACGGCCGCGTCCGGGGCCAGCGTCGAGGACCAGTGCAGCTGGAAGCTCGACAGCTCGACGGCCAGCACGTCGTACCCCGCACGGACTGCGTCAAGGGCCGCGTACCCGATGTTGCCGCAGGCCACGGCATTCGCGCCGGCCGCCTTGAGGATCGATTCGAGCATGCCCGCGGTGGTCGTCTTGCCGTTCGTGCCGGTCACCACCAGCCAGGACGGCGGGTGCTCGCGCAGCTGCCCGACCCGCCAGGCCAGCTCGACGTCGCCGATCACCTCGACCCCAGCCTCGGCCGCGGCCACGAGCAGCGGCGACGTCGGCCGCCAGCCGGGGCTGGTGACGACCAGGACGACGTCCGAGGGTGGCTCGGTCAGGCCCGGCACCAGCTCGGCGCCCAGCCCGTCCAGCTCGGCCAGGCGCTCGGCGTTGCCGTCGGTGACGGTGACGCGCGCGCCCAGCTCGACCAGCACCGGCACCACGGACTTGCCGGTGACGCCGGCTCCGGCGACGAGAACGTGACGACCAGCGAAGTCCTGCATGTCAGCCGCCGAGGCCCAGCTGCTCGCTGTAGAACAGGCCCAGGCCGAACATGCAGCAGATCGCCGAGAGCAGCCAGAACCGGATGATCACCGTGGTTTCGGCCCAGCCGGCGAGCTCGAAGTGGTGGTGGAACGGCGCCATCCGGAACAGCCGGCGCCGGGTCGTCCGGAACACCGCGATCTGCGCGACCACCGAGATCATCTCGACCATGAACAGGCCGCCGATGACGATGGCGAGCAGCTCGGTGCGGGTGGTCATGGACAGGCCGGCGACCAGGCCGCCGAGGGCCAGCGAGCCGGTGTCGCCCATGAAGATCTTCGCCGGGGCCGCGTTCCACCAGAGGAACCCGACGCAGGCGCCGGTCGCCGCGGCGGCGACCACGGCCAGGTCCAGCGGGTCGCGGACGTCGTAGCAGGCGGCGGCCGGGGCGTTGGCGCAGGACAGCCGCTCCTGCCAGAACGAGATGACCACGTAGGTGGCCAGCACCATCGCCGCCGCGCCACCGGCCAGACCGTCGAGGCCGTCGGTGAAGTTCACCGCGTTCGACCAGCCGGAGATCACGACGTAGCAGAAGATCACGAAGATCACCGACGGGAAGGTGATCAGCGCGAGGTCACGGACGTAGGAGAGGCTCTCCGACGCCGGCGTGATGCCGTGCTGGTTCGGGAAGTTGAGCGCCAGCACCGCGAAGGCGATGGTGACCACGAGCTGCCCGACCAGCTTCGCGGTCTTGTTCAGCCCCAGGTTCCGCTGCTTGCGGATCTTGATGAAGTCGTCGAGGAACCCGACGATCCCCAGGCCCACCGCGAGCATCAGGACCAGCAGCCCGGAGGCCGTCGGCGCGCCGCTGCGGGAGTTGAACATCCAGTTGATCAGGTGCGCGGCGAAGTACCCGACGACCATCGCGACGATGATCGCGACCCCGCCCATGGTCGGGGTACCGCGCTTGGACTTGTGTCCCTGGGGGCCTTCCTCACGGATCTCCTGGCCGAAGCCCTGCCGGGAGAACACCCGGATCAGGTAGGGCGTGAGCAGGATGGAGATCAGCAGGCCCGCCGCGGCCGCGATCAGGATGCTGATCACGCGTCACCACCGTTCGAGCGATTCTCGGAGTTGTCGGTTTCCCGGGGTTCGAGCAGGGCTTCGGCGACCCGCCAGAGGCCCGCGGCCTTGGAGGCCTTGACCAGCACCACGTCCCCGGGGCGGAGCTGATCATGCAGCAAGGCGGCGGCGGCCTCGACGTCGGGTACCAAAGTGGATTCCTCGCCCCAGGAGCCTTCCTGGAACGCACCCTGGTGCATGGCCGCCGCCTCGGGGCCGATGACGACGAGCTTGTTGATGTTGAGCCGGACGACGAGCCTGCCGATCTCGTCGTGGGCGTTGACCGAGTCCTCGCCGAGCTCGCCCATCACGCCGAGCACGGCCCACGACCGGCGGCCGGTGTCCCGCGTCATCGCCGCGAGGGCCTTCAGGCCGGCCCGCATCGACTCGGGGTTGGCGTTGAAGGAGTCGTTGAGGATCGTCACGCCGTCTTCGCGGGTCACGACCTCCATGCGGCGCGCGGAGCGCCGTTCGAGGGCCGAGAGCCGGGCGGCGATGTCCGACGGCGGCACGCCCAGCTCCAGGGCCACCGCGGCGGCCGAGAGCGCGTTGCCGACGTGGTGCTCGCCGTGCAGGGGCAGCTTGACGTCGGCCTCGCCGGCCGGGGTGATCAGCCGGAAGGACGCGCGGGCCTCGTCGTCGACGGTGATGTTCTCCGCGCGGACCTGGGCGGACGGGCTTTCGCCGACGAACACCACCCGGGCCTTCGTGCGGCTCGCCATGGCCGCGACCAGCGGGTCGTCGAGGTTGAGCACCGCGACGCCGTCCGGCGGCAGGGCCTCGACGAGCTCGCCCTTGGTCTTCGCGATGCCTTCGCGCGAGCCGAACTCGCCGACGTGCGCGCTGCCGACGTTGAGCACGACGCCGATCTTCGGCGGCGCGATCTCGGCGAGGTGGGCGATGTGGCCCGGGCCGCGCGCGGACAGCTCCAGCACCAGGTGCCGGGTCTCGGCGTCGGCCCGCAGAGCCGTCCAGGGGTGGCCGAGCTCGTTGTTGAACGACCCGGGCGGCGCGATGGTCGGGCCGAGCGGCTCGAGCAGCTGCGCGATGACGTCCTTGGTCGAGGTCTTGCCGGAGGAGCCGGTGACGCCGACGACGGTCAGCTCGCCCTCGGCCAGGCGCTGCACGACGTGCCGGGCGAGCTTGGCCAGCGCGGCCAGCACCGCGGCGCCGGAGCCGTCCTTGTCGCCGGTCAGCGCGACCGACCGCTCGTGGGCCTCGCCCGCGGGCAGCGGCGGCACGACGATCGCGGGGGCGTCGACCTCGCGGGCGGCCAGCACGGCCACGGCGCCCGCCTCGACGGCCTGCGCGGCGAAGTCGTGGCCGTCGACCTTCTCCCCGGGCAGGGCGACGAACAGGCCGCCGGGCGTGAGCTTCCGGGTGTCGAACTCCACGGTGCCGGTCACCTGCGCGCCCGGCTCGGCGCGGTGCAGCCGGCCGCCGACGACTTCGGCGATCTCGGCCAGGCTGAGCACGATCACACACTCACCTCGAGTTTGTTGCGGATGGCCGCGGCCAGCTCGTCGCGGTCGGAGAACGGGTGCACGACGCCGCCGGCCTCCTGGCCGGACTCGTGCCCCTTGCCGGCGAGGAAGACGATGTCGCCCGGCCCCGCGAGCGAGACGGCGTGCGCGATGGCCTCGCGGCGGTCGCCGATCTCGATGACCTCGCCGCCCTCGGCGGGCCCGACCGCGCGGGCGCCGGCGAGCATGGCCGCCCGGATCGCCGCCGGGTCCTCGGAGCGCGGGTTGTCGTCGGTGACGATCAGCACCTCGCTGCGCCGGGCCGCGGCCTCGCCCATCATCGGGCGCTTGGCGGTGTCCCGGTCGCCGCCGCAGCCGAGCACGGTGATGATCCGCCCCTCGGTGCGGGCGCGCAGCGCGTCCAGGCCCTGGGCGACCGCGGCCGGCTTGTGGGCGTAGTCGACGACGGCGGTGAACTCCTGGCCGACGTAGACCCGCTCCATCCGGCCCGGCACCTGGACCTGGGCGAGCCCGGCGACGATGTGCTCCAGGCCCACGCCGGCGGTGCTCAGGATGGCGGCGGCGAGCACGGCGTTGGCGACGTTGAACTCGCCGGGCAGCGGGATCCGGGCGGCGGCGCGGGCGCCGTCCGGGCCGTGCAGGGTGAACGTCTGCTCGCCCTGCGGGGTGGCCTCCAGGTCGGTGGCCTTCCACAGGGCTTCGGTGCCCGGGTCGGTGGTGACGGTGATCGTCTGCGGCGTCAGCAGGGCCTGGCCCCACGCGCTGTCGACCACGACGACCTCGTGCGTCGAGCGGCCGTCGAACAGCAGGGACTTCGCGGCGAAGTACTCCTGCATGTCCTTGTGGAAGTCCAGGTGGTCCTGGGAGAGGTTGGTGAACGCCCCGACGGCGAACCGGGTGCCGTTGACCCGGCCCAGCGCGAGCGCGTGGCTGGAGACCTCCATCGGCACGTGCGTGACGCCGCGCTCGAGCATCACCGCCAGCAGCGCCTGCAGGTCCGGCGCCTCCGGCGTGGTGAACCCGCTGACCAGGCGTTCGCCGGCGATCCGGGTCTCCACCGTGCCGATCAGGCCGGTGGTCAGGCCCGCGGCCTGCAGGCCGGCGTCGACCAGGTAGGACGTCGTGGTCTTGCCGGAGGTGCCGGTGACGCCGAGGACGGCCAGCTTCAGCGAGGGCTCGCCGTAGATCCAGGCGGCGATCTCGCCGAGCGCGGCGCGCGGGTCGGCGTGGACCAGGATCGGGACGCCGGCGTCGCGCAGGGCGGGCCGCTCGGCGCCCTCGGCGTCGGTCAGGACCGCGACGGCCCCGGCCGCGACCGCCTGGTCGCTGAAGTCGGCACCGTGGGCGCGGGCGCCCGGGAGCGCGGCGAAGAGGTCACCGGGCAGCACGTGCTGCGCACGCAGCGTGGTGCCGGTGACGGTCAGCTCGGCCGCGTCGGGCGAGCCGGCGATGAGGCGGGCGTCCGCCCTGGCGAGCAGCGTCGCCAGCGGGACCGGGACGATGCGCGCCGGGCGGGGCGGCGCGGGCACCGCTTTCACCGGGCTTTCCGGCACCTGGGAACTGGACGAGGACACGGACACGGCCAAGAGGCTACCGGCGGGCGGTTTCGGCACCCGCACGCGGTACGGCGATTGCGTGCGGGCCGGGCACATGTGCTAAGCGGTGATCGCCACCTCGTTGCCCCGCAACGGTTTCCTTGCCGACGACCGATGTGGACGCTCACGCTTTGGAGCCCCCTCGGAATCGGCCGGCGGCGCGCAGCGCCTCCGTTGAGGGTGGCGGCGGGGGCATGGATGGATCGGCCGGCGGCGCGCAGCGCCTCCGTTGAGGGTGGCGGCGGGGGGGCATGGATGGAGTGAGGGGGCTCTAACGGACAGTGCTTACGGGGCGATGATGAGCGGAACTTCCGGCGAGGGCCCGTCCGACAACGGAATCTGGTACCGCTGCGTCACGTACGAAGCGATGGTGTGGAACAGCGGCGCGGCGGAGTGCCCGACCGGCAGCGTCGTGTCCGGCGCGTCCAGCCGGATCCCGACCACGAACCGCGGGTGGTCGGCGGGGAGGATGCCGGCGAAGGTGATGTTGTACAGGTGGTCGCTGTAGGCCTTCGTCCGCGGGTCGACCTGCTGGCCGGTGCCCGTTTTCCCGGAGATCTGGTAGCCCTCGACCGCCGCCGTCGGCGCGGTGCCCTTCTGCAGGCCCTTGCCGTTCTGGGCGACCGCGCGCATCATGTCGCGCACCGTCTTCGCGGTCTGGGGGTCGACCACCCGGACCGACTTCGGGGCCGGTTCGGGCACGGTCGTGCCGTCCGGGTTCACCTTGGCCTTGACGATCCGGGGTTCGACGCGCACGCCGTCGTTGGCGATCGCCTGGTACATCCCGGCCATCTGCAGGATGGTCATCGACAGCCCCTGCCCGATCGGCAGGTTGCCGAAGGTGGTGGCCGACCACTGGCTGCGCGCGGGCACCACACCCGAGCTCTCGCCGGGCAGGCCGACGCCGGTGCGCTGGCCGAGGCCGAAGGACTTGAGCAGGTTGGCGTACCGCTCCTCGCCGATCTTCTGCGCCAGCAGCAGGGTGCCGATGTTGGACGACTTGGCGAAGATGCCGGTGGTGGTGAACGTCTGGGTGCCGTGGGTCCACGCGTCGTGCACCGTCTTGTCCGCCACCTGCAGCGCCCCGGGCACCTCGACCGTCGACTCCGGCGTCGCGACGCCGTATTCGATCGCCCCGGTGGCGGTGACGAGCTTGTTGACCGACCCGGGTTCGAACGGCGTGGTGACCGCGGGGTTGGCCAGGTCGTCGGTGTTCCAGGTGCTCTGGTCGTTGGGGTCGAACGTCTTGTCGTTGGCCAGCGCGTAGACCTCGCCGGTCTTGGCGTCCATCACGACGGCCTGACCGCCCTTGGCGTGCGACTGCTGGACGTAGTCCGCCAGCTGCCGCTGCACCTCGTACTGCAGGTCGGAGTCGATGGTCAGTTCGAGGTCCGAGCCGGGGACGGCGGCCTGCAGGTCGCGCTCGGTGCCCGGGATGACGACGTTGTCGCTGCCGTTCTTCGTGTTGACCATCATCCGGCCCGGCGTACCCGCGAGGTCGTTGTCGCGCAGCAGCTCGAGCCCGACGAGCCCGTGCAGGTTGTGCTTCGACACGTCCTTGTCTTCGGACCGCCAGTTCGCGGCGCCGACGATGTTGGCCGCCAGGCCACCGCCGGGGTACTCCCGCAGCGCGCGCTTCTCGACGCCGATCCACGCGAAGTGCTTCACGATGTCGGCGGCGATCGACGGCTCGACGTTGTTCACCAGGTAGGTGAAGGAGGCCTGCTTGTGGAACAGGTCCAGCAGCTGCTGCTCGTTCAGCTGGTTCGGCACCTTGGCCGCGATGTACTTCGCGGCCGCTGCGGTCTCGGTGTCGAACGTCTTCTTGGTGCCGGGGTTCTTCGCGGCGAAGTCGTCCATGCTCTTGTGCAGTGCCTTGAGGTTCACCGAGAGCGTGCGCACCTCGACGCTGAACGCCAGCTTCGCGCCGTTGCGGTCCATAATGGACCCGCGCTGGGCGGGGATGTCGATGGTCTGGGTGCGCTGCCGCTCGGCCGCGGCCGAGAGCGCCGCGGCGTCGAACCACTGCACCTGCACCAGTTTCACGCCCGCGACGATCAGCACGGCGACCAGCAGCAGGCGCACGGCGGAGAACCGGCTGCGGTGCCCGCCGTTCCCCCGCCGGGCGGCCGCGCTGCGGGTGCCGGCGGCGTACGTCCGCCGCGCGCTGCCCACCGAACGGGCCCGGGCCTGGCTGCGGCCGGAAGCCATCACTGGCCGCCTCCCGGCTGGGCCGGGGGCTGCTCTTCGGCGGGCACGGCGGGCTGGTCGCCCTCGATCGGCGCGCCCTGCTGCGACTGCGTGCCCGCGGCGGGCGCGGCGGGCGGCGCGGCCGGCACGACCGGGGTGTCCGCCTTGGCCTTCTTGGGCTCGCCGACGAGCGAGGTCTTCCCGTCCGGGCCGACGACGATCCGCGCCGGGTCACCGCCGGGCACCATGCCCAGCTGCTGGGCCGCGGGGGCCAGCGAAGCGGGCGACTCGGCCTTGGCGACGTCGCGCTGCAGCTGCTCCTTCTGCTCGGCCAGGTGCGCGTTGGTGGTGCGCAGCTGCTCGAGCCGGTAGGAGTCGGCGATCGCCTGCGTGGTCAGCCACAGCGTGGTCGCCACGCCGGCGGCCAGCAGCGCCATCATCATCAGCACGAACGACGCCCGCGACTTCGGCAGCAGCGCCTTCAGCTTGAACTTCGGCTTCTCGGCCAGCTCGGCGGGCCGGGCCTTCGGCTCCGGGCGCGCCTCGCGCTCCTTGAGCAGGTCGGCGCGCTGGGCGCGCCGGGCGTAGGCACGCTCGGCCGCGGACGTGCGGCCGCGCGAGGAGCGCCGGGACGGTGCCTGGTCCGGCTCGACGGTGCCCGTCGAGGTGCGGGCGGCCTCGGTGCGTCCCTGCGTCGCCTGCGCGGCCCGGCGGCGGGACTTCGCGGGAGCGGTCATCGCGGCTCTCCGATCCTCTCTGCGGCCCGCAGCCGCACCGAGGCGGCCCGCGGGTTCCGTTCGATCTCCTCTTCGCCGGCCTTCTCGGCGCCGCGCGTCAGGAGCTTCAGCTCCGGTCCGTGTCCCGGCAGCTCCACCGGGAGCCCTTCCGGGGTGCGCGACTTCGCGAGCTCGGCCAGCGCCTGCTTGACCAGCCTGTCTTCCAGGGACTGGTACGACTCGACGACGATCCGGCCCCCCACCGCGAGCGCGCCCAGCGCGGCCGGCATGGCCCGGCGCAGGACCTCCAGCTCGCCGTTGACCTCGATCCGCAGCGCCTGGAACGTGCGCTTGGCCGGGTGTCCGCCGGTGCGGCGGGTGGCGGCCGGGACGGCGTCGTAGAGCAGCTCGACCAGCCGGCCGCTGCTGGTGAACGGTTCCTTCTCCCGTGCGGCCACGACGGCTTTGACGATCCGCTGCGCGAAGCGTTCCTCGCCGTAGTCCCGCAGGATCCGGACGAGCTCGCCGGGCGCGTAGGTGTTGAGCACGTCGGCGGCGGTGAACCCGGTGGTCGGGTCCATCCGCATGTCGAGCGGCGAGTCCTTGGCGTAGGCGAAGCCGCGTTCGGCGCGGTCCAGCTGCATCGACGAGACGCCGAGGTCGAACAGGATGCCGTCGGCCTTGGCGATCTTCAGCCCCTCGAGCGCTTCCGGGAGCCCGTCGTAGACCGTGTGCACGAAGTCGACGCGGTCACCGTGGCGGGCCAGCCGTTCCGCGGACTTCTCGAGCGCGGCGGGGTCGCGGTCCAGCGCGACGAGCCGCAGTCGCGGGAAGGTCTCCAGGAGGGCGTCGGAATGCCCGCCGAGGCCGACCGTGGCGTCCACGAGGACGCCGTCGCGGTCGGCGAACACGGGAGTGAACAGCTCGACTATCCGGTCGAGCAGCACCGGGACGTGCTCGGGTGCCGTCATCGTTCCCTCCCCCTCTCTTGCCTGAGCGGCCCGGGGGAAATATGGCGGATGCCGTCAGGTCCCTGTCCGCCCGCTGCTGACCTGGTACCGGGGAAGGTGCACCAGGGCCATTGAGCGGACAGAGGCCTCACGGCATCCGGGTGGGCTTCCCCCACGGCGCGCGGGCGGCGAACCTCTCGTCCCCCGACGACGAAGGTGCACCGCGACCGCACGTCTAGAAGACGCCCGGCAGTACTTCCTCTCGAGCCTTCGCGTAGCTGTCTTCGTGCTCCTCCAGGTAGCCCTGCCACGCTTGGGCGTCCCAGATCTCCAGCCTGGTGATCGCCCCGATCACCACGCACTCCTTGGTGAGCCCCGCGTAGCGGCGGAGCTCGGGCGCGATGGTGATGCGCCCCTGGCCGTCAGGACGTTGCTCGTCCGTGCCGGCGAACAGGTAGCGCTGGTAGGCCCGAACCGCCTCGTTCGTGAACGGGGCCTCGGCGACCTTGCGCGCCATCTGCTCGAACTCGGCGCGGGGGAAGACGAAGAGGCAGTGGTCCTGCCCCTTGGTAAGCATCAGCCCACCCGCCAAGGCGTCACGGAACTTCGCGGGCAGCGCGAGCCGCCCTTTGTCGTCCAGCTTCGGGGTGTGGGTGCCGAGGAACACGGCCTCCACCTCCCTACCGCCCACGGTGGCGAACCACCCCGGACGGCCACGGGGCTTCCCTTCCGCCCCACTGGCCACCACCGTACCCCACTTTTCACCACAGTCAACGCGACAAAAGCGCGGACCACTCCGTCGAGTGTTCCGTTTGCGCAGGTCAGCCGGGTGGGGCCTGGTGGGGGGCGTGGTGGGGGACGGTGGCCAAGATCCCCCGCACCGGGGGCCGGAGCAACCTCAGCTGTTCCTGAAACGTCCGTATAACGGCCGCGAAAGAACCCCAAGCCCGCTCAGTGGGGCCCAGTGGGCCACCCGGTGGGTCAAGGTGGGGACCCAGGTGGGGTCCCGTGGGGGACGCGGGTGGGGTCCCGTGGGGAACCGCGCGTGACCAGCGAGGCATCACCCGTGCTTGCCGGGGCATCACCCGTGATTCGCGGGGCATCACCCCGCCGAGCCGAGTCGTCCTCCCAATCACGCGTGATGCCCCGCTGATCACACGTGATGCCTCCTCAATCACGCGTGATGCCCCTCCAGTCACGCGTGATGCCTCTCGGCGGTCAGTCTTCGGGGGTGAGGAGGGCGGTGACGCGGGCCGCGAGTCGGGTGCTGTCGACCGGGCTGACCGTCACCCACTCCGCCCCACCCCGGCCCGGCGTCTTCGTCGCGCAGTAGGCCCCGACGTCGGTGTCGAACCACGTCAGCCCGCCGACCCGCGCCACCCGGCCCGACGCCGACCGGCGGCGCACACTGAACTGCCCCGCCGCGTACACCGGCCGCGCCTGGATCGCCCGGACCTCCTCCAGCTGGGCCGACGCCGTCCCCGACGCAACCTCCGAGGCGAGCGTCGACGCCGGGAGGCTGACGCCGTAACCCGGCCCGGCCGCCAGCTCCGGCAGGACGTCCACGATCGCCGAGGCGAGCTCGCCCTCGCGGATCGAGTCCAGGCCGATCGTCTGCTCCGGCTGGGTCGCCAGCACGCCGCGACGGCCGCGGGCCGCGGTCACCGCGCGGAACGGCGTCGCCGACGTCATGTCCGCCAGCGCCTCGCACGCCACGAACACGTCCGCCTCCGCGAGCAGCTCCAGCCGCGAGGCCAGCGCCGTCTCCAGCCGGGACCCGTCGTAAAGGCCCCGCGACGCCAGGTTGGCGTAGACGGCCTTCCGCACCTCGGCGCGCTCGGCGTCGGTGACGCCGACGCTGCGGACGCTCAGCGGTTCCGGCGGCCGGTCGTGGCCGAGGTCGGTCCAGAGGATGTCGAACGCCGACGCCGAAACCCGGATCAAGCCCGCCCCAGCGCCGGCGGAGCGGGGAACGTCTCGGCGGGCACGTGCCCGCGCAGCGCGGTGTCCCGCGTCCGGAGGACGTCGATCGCCTTCTGCCGCGCGGCCTCCGCCTCGGCGCGCCGGGCCGCCATCTCGCCGGCCAGCCCGGCCAGGACGAGCACGTTCCCGCTGGACGCCGCGTCGCGGATCATCGCCGCCGGGTCGTAGGTCACCGGCGGCGGCATGTCGGCCCTGGCCCGCGCGGCCACCTCGGCCTGCGCGCCGACTGCCTGGCCGACCGAAGCCGAGACGGCGGCCGAGTGCGCCAGCCACTGCGCGGCCCGGCCCAGCGCCGCCCGCGCCGCGTCGCCGGCCTGGCCCCGCCAGTGCTCGTCGGAGGAGGCGACCAGCGCGGCGACGTCGGCGGTGGACTCCTGCAGCCGTTTCGCCAGCCCGTCCCAGCGCGCGCCCGCTTCGCCCGCGGCGACCGGGTCGTTGCCGCGCTCGACCTCGGCGGCCATCGCCTCGTGGCTGTAGGCCTCGTACCGCGCGGTGGCGACGGGTGGTTCGGGCACGGGCACCTCCTGGTCAGGGCAGCTTGGGTTCGACGAGCCCGGCCACCGTGCCCGCGCGGCGGCACGCGAGCGGGGTGTCCGAGAAGCCGGTGTTGCTGACGTCGATCTGCACGCTGGCGCCTTCGCCGACCCCGAGGAGCACGGCGCAGGTGCCGTCGGCGGCCTTCTTGTCCGCCACCTGCAGCGCCGGGTGGGCGCCGACCTTCGTCTTCGTGGCCGTCTTCTTGGCGATCTGCAGGTCGGCCAGGCTGTCGGTGGCGCTGAGGGTCACCGTGACGCCGAAGGTGCCGGGCACGCTCCAGTCGCACGCGCGGGCGCCGGCGATGTCCTTCGGCTTGCCTAGGACGCTGATCCCGGCGGTCGAGCGGTCCTGCGGGGTGAGCAGCGTGCAGGGGTCGAGCGCGGCGAGGCCGGTCCAGGCGACCGGCGGGGGTGTGGTCGTGGCGGAATCGGACGGGCGCCCCGCGGCGGCCGGGTGCTGGCCGCAGCCGGCGAGCGGGAGTAGAAGGACGGGCGCGAGCCACCGCGCCCTCGGCCGCTCACCCACCGGTGCAGTCCACGCCTTCGGCCGCTTGCTCGTCCGCGTGCCGGTACTTCGCGACGGCCTCGCCGATCCGCTCCTTGAGCGTTTCCAGCTCCTTGCCGAACGCGGTCAGCTGTTGCACCGCCGAGCCCTGGCCGCCGATGCCGTACTCCGCCATGAACTCGCCGATCTCCCCGGCGTAGCCACCACCCAGCGGCACGCTCCGGCCGAGCACCTTGGCCTCGCGCACCATCTCGCCCACGACGTCCTGGAGCCGGCCGAGCTTCGCGTACGCGTCCGTGGCCAGCTCGGGGGCGACCGCGAAGCCGCGCGCGTCGAACGGCGGCTGGGTTCGCAGCTCGCTCATAAGCGATACGCCTCTCCGAAAGCGGACACAGCCGGGCGATCTCCAAGCTTACGACAGAGCAGGGCGTCAGCGGGAGCACCCAGAATCGGGTGAATACCCACCCGTTCGGGGTATCGTGCCTGCTTGCGCAGTGTCATCACCCGCGGTGCCGGAAGTCCTCGCGGGGTTCCGCCCCCCGGTTCGCCCGGGTTTGACACACTGGGTGGAAGGCTGGTCGCTGCGCGCGGACAGCAGCGAGGGGGCCGTTCGGCCCGGCGGTGCGCACAACGCGCGCGGCCATGCGCCACCAGGAGGTCGAGTGACGTCGAGAATCCAGTCTGCCGCGCCCGGATCGGGCGAGCAGGCATCCGGGCGGCCGCCTTACCCGGCGGAGCCCTCGGGCAACGGCCGGGTCCACGGTCACCCCGGCAGAGTGCCGCTGGACGAACTGCACGACACCGCGCGCCGGATCGCCGCCAACGTCGAACGCGTGCTGGTCGGCAAGCCCGACGTCATCCGGATCGCGCTGGTCACCCTGCTCGCCGAAGGCCACCTCCTGGTCGAGGACGTGCCCGGCGTCGGGAAGACGTCGCTGGCCAAGGCCCTCGCGCGGTCCATCGACTGCACGGTCAGCCGCATCCAGTTCACCCCCGACCTGCTGCCGAGCGACGTCACCGGCGTCTCCATCTACAACCGCCAGTCCGGCGAGTTCGAGTTCCGCCCCGGCCCGGTGTTCGCGAACATCGTGGTGGGCGACGAGATCAACCGCGCCTCGCCGAAGACGCAGTCGGCGCTGCTGGAGTGCATGGAAGAGCACCAGGTCACCGTCGACACCTCGACCTACCGCCTCGAGCAGCCGTTCATGGTCATCGCGACCCAGAACCCGATCGAGATGGAAGGCACGTACGCCCTCCCCGAGGCCCAGCGCGACCGGTTCACCGCGCGCGTCTCCATCGGCTACCCCGACCAGCAGGCCGAGCTGGCCATGGTCGACGAGCACGCCGGCCACAACCCCCTGGAAGACCTGCAGCCGGTGTCCGACGGCGAGACCGTGCATCGCCTGATCGAGACGGTCCGCGCGGTGCACATGGCGCCGGAGGTCCGCCGGTACGCCGTCGACGTCGTCGCGGCGACCCGGCAGGTGCCGGAGATCCGGCTCGGCGCGTCCCCGCGGGCCACGCTGCACCTGGTCCGCGCCGCACGGGCGCAGGCCGCGCTGTCGGGCCGCGACTACGTCGTGCCGGACGACCTGCACACGGTGGCGGTCCCGGTGCTGGCGCACCGCCTGGTGCTGACCACGGAGGCCCACGCGGCCCGCCGGTCGGCGACCGACGTCGTGCGCGCGGTGCTGCACCGGGTGCCGGTGCCGCAGGGTTCCCGGCCGTAGCGGTGACATCCGGGGCTGCGCCCCAGGTCGGGGGCTCCGCCACCCGAACCCCCGAAAAACATCGGCCGCCGAAGGGGAAGAGAACGGCATGCTGCGTGCCCTGTCCGGCCTGACCACCCGCGGCCGCTGCCTCCTGGCCGCGGGGATCGCCGCCGCGGTGTGCTCGTTCGTGCTCAACGAGCGCGACCTGCTGCGGGTGGCGGTGTTCGTGGTGGCGCTGCCGCTGCTGGTCGCCGCGTTCATCTCGGCGACCCGGCTGCGCATCGGCGCCACCAGAACGCTGCGTCCGCAACGGGTCGCGGTCGGCGGCAACGGCGAGGTCCAGCTGGAGCTGTGGCGCAGCGGGCGGCTGCCGGCCGGCGAGATCCTGCTCGAGGACGGCGTCCCGTACGCGCTGGGTTCGCGGCCGCGGTTCGTCGTCGAACGGCTCCCGCACGACCGGCGCGTCGCCCTCCGCTACCCGCTGCAGCCGGTGCTGCGCGGGATCCAGCAGGTCGGGCCGCTGCGCGCGACGATCACCGACCCGTTCGGGCTGTGCGAGTTCGAGCGCGAGCTGATCGGGCATTCGCGGCTGGTCGTGGTGCCCCGGGTGGTGCCGCTGTGGGGCCTGCCGAGCGGCGCGGGCATCGGCGTCGGCGACGACGGCACGGTCCGGCTGCACGCCGGGCAGGGCGAGGCCGACGTGATCGTCCGCCAGTACCGGCAGGGTGACGACCTGCGGAAGGTGCACTGGCGCTCGACGGCCCGCCGCGACGAGATCATGGTCCGCGTCGAGGAACGCCCGTGGCGCGGCGGCACGACGGTGCTGCTGGACCACCGCGCGGCCGCCCACCACGGCGCCGGCCCGGCGGCGAGCCTGGAGTGGGCGGTGTCGTTCGCGGCGTCGGCGGCGCTGCACCTGCGCCGGTCCGGCCACCGCGTCCGGCTGGTGAGCGAGCACGGCGTCACCCTGGCGGACACCCCGGGCGACGGCGGCGACCACTACGACCACGTGGTGCTGGACGCGCTCGCGGCCCTGCAGCCGGCGCACCAGCGCGACATCACGCTGGCCGGCGACCCGGCCGAGGGCCAGGAGCTGATCGCGGTGCTGGGCACGGTGAGCACGGAGGCGGTGCACGAGCTGACCCAGTACCGCCCGCGCGGGATCAGGAGCCTCGCGGTGCTGCTGGACACGCCGACGTGGTCGGCGGGGGTGACGGCACCGGAGCAGCGAGCGGCGGCCACGGAGGATTCGGCGGCGCTGCTGCGCGCGGCCGGCTGGGGCGTGATCGTCGCCGGACCGGGTTCACCGATGCCGCAGGTGTGGGCCGAGCTGTGCCGCAGCGGCGCCCGCCGCGGCACGCTGATCGGGGGGCCGCGATGAACATCGCCCCTCCATCGACCGCAACCCGCCACCACACCTCGATCGGGGGTTCGCGATGAGCACCGCCGCTCCCCCGCGGAAGTTCGACCGGCCCGCCCCGCGGCCGGAGCGTCCGCTTTCCGCCTGGCGCAGCAGCATCCTCGCGCCCGTCGCCGCCGGGGTGGCCACCCTCTGTGCCGCGACCTCGGTCACCAGTGTCGTCTCCGGGCTGGCCTGGTTCGGGTACCTGTTCGTCGCCGTCCTGCTCATCGGGGCCGCCGGGCTGGCGCTCCGGTCGCTCCAGGTCCCGACCGTCCTGGTCGGCTTCGGCCAGCTGCTCGTCCTGCTCTTCCTCATCACCGGCGCCTTCACCACGCACGGCATCCTGCAGGTCATCCCGGGCCCGGAAGCGTTTTCCGAGATCGGGACCACGCTGTCGGCCGCCGCCGAGCAGATCCGCGTCGGGCTGCCGCCGGTCGAAGGCAGCCAGCCGATCCTGTGCCTGGTCACCATCCTGATCGGGCTGGTCGCCGTCCTCGTCGACACGCTGACCGTGGCCGCCGCCGCACCCGCCGCCACCGGGCTCGTGCTGCTCTGCGTCTACGCCGTGCCGGCCGCGCTGAGCGAAGAGATGCTGCCGTGGTGGACGTTCCTGCTCGGCGGGGCGGCGTTCGCCGGCCTGCTGGCCGTCGACGGCAACCACCGGCACCAGCGCTGGCGCACCCGCGAGGCGCCCGGGCGCAGCGGCAAGCCGGGCGTGCTGTCCGCGCCGGTCGCGGTCGTCTGCGCGGCGATCGTGCTCGGCCTGCTGGGCGGGGCGATCACCTGGGTCGGCACCGTCGGGCGGATGCCGTTCGGCGAAGGCGGGAACGGCCCCGGCGCGGGCTCCGGCGGCTTCGGCATCCAGCCGTTCACCGAGCTGCGCGGCATGCTCGACCAGGGCGCCAACCGCGAGCTGTTCAAGGTCCGCGGCCTCGGCACCGACCGGCGGCTGATGCGCGCGATGACGCTCGACACCTACTACCCCAACAAGGGCTGGGGCCTGCACGACGAAGGCCGTTCGCAGCAGGGCGTCCCGGTCGGGCCGCAGCTGCCGCCCGCACCGGGCGACGACGGCACCGGCACGGCACGCCGGATCGACGTCGAGCCGACCAGCTGGCGGGACAACTGGCTGCCGGTGTACGGCGCGCCGCGCGTGATCGACGGCGCGGCCAGCGGCTACCTCTACGACCAGGTCAGCGGCACGGTGTTCACCACCCGCAGCGAGGCGCCGCCGGCGTACACCGAGTACGCGTCGCTGAAGGAGCCGACGGCCGCCGAGCTGCGCGTCACCGCGCGGGTCGACGACCTGCCGCCGCGCTACACCCAGATCGACCAGGTCGACCAGCGCGTCCGTGCGAAGACCGAGCAGCTGATCACGGGCGCGACCAACGACTTCGACCGGGCGTCGGCGATCTGGCGCTACTTCACGGCGCAGCAGGGGTTCGTCTACGACACGAAGACCGCGCCGGCGAACGACGCCGACGCGCTCGCCGACTTCATCCTCAACGGCAAGCGCGGCTTCTGCGAGCAGTTCGCCTCGGCGATGGCCGTGATGCTGCGGGTCGCGGGCATCCCGTCGCGGGTGGCGATCGGGTTCACGCCGGGCGTGCAGGTCAACGACTACCTGTCGGTCACCACCCAGGACGCGCACGCGTGGGTCGAGGCGTACTTCGGCGACAAGGGCTGGGTGACGTTCGACCCGACGCCGCTGTCCGACGGCCGTGGCATCACCCCGTCGTACCTGCAGGCCGGCCCGCAGAACGGCAACCAGCCGGACGACACCCAGGTGGCGCCGAGCACGGTTCAGTCGAGCGCGGCGCCGACCGGCGTGCCCCGCGACAACGAGCCGAACCTCCCGGCCCAGACGGCCAAGGACGCTTCGGACGGCGACGACTGGCTGTTCGACCTCGCGTTGGTGCTGGCCGCGCTGGGCACGGCCGGGCTGATCGCGGCGAGCGTGCTGCGGCGGGTGTCCGGCGGCGGGCGCCCCCGCGCGCCGGCGTCCGGACCGCCGGAAGCCGACCGGAGCGAGGGCGCGCTGCTCGTGCGAGCGCCGGCCCTGGTGGCGGCGCCGTCCCGGCTCCAGGCGCTGCTGGGCTGGCTGCCGCTGCTGGCGGTGGGCCTGTGGATCACGGCGATCGGCCTGCTCGCGGCGACGGTGGCCTGGTGGCTCGGGGTGCTGGCGGTGGTCCTGCAGCTGCTGGCGGCGGGCCCGGCACTGGCCCGCGAGACGCTCCGCCGCCGACGCTTGCAGCGCATCGTCCAGCAGCAGCCGGGCGCGGCCGACGCGGCGTGGGCGGAGCTGCGGGCGGAGTGCGCCGACCGCGGCCTCCCGATCCCGAGCAGCGACACGGTCCGCGTGGCGGGCCAGAAGCTGGCGGCCAAGCACCACCTCGACGAAGACGGCCGCGACGGCCTCCGAACGGTGATCGGCGTGCTCGAGCGGTCGTGGTACGGCGGAGACGACGCACCCCAGCCGGAGCTCCCGCCGGCGTTCGAGGGGCTGCGGCGGAGCCTTCGCCGCAACGCGCCGCTTTCGTGGAAGGGAAAGCTCTTCCCCCGCTCGGTCTTCCGCAACCGCGACTGACCCCCACCCCGCCCGGCCGAGTTCCGCCTCGGATCACGCGAGATCCGGGGTTGGTCACGCGAGTTCGGGGCCGGCTCACGTGTGGGCGGGAGCGAGGGCGCGGGTGGAGCGGCCGTTTAGGGCATGGCGTGGGAGAGATCAGCCGAGCGCGGAGCGAGCGCGGGCGAGGCGGGGCGAGCGGGCAAAGGCAGGCGAGGCGAGCGCAGGCCAGGCGGGGCGAGCGGGCAAAGGCAGGCGGGGCGAGCGCAGGCCAGGCGGAGCGAGCGCGGGCCAGGCGGGGCGAGCGCGCGCCAGGCGGAGCGAGCGGGCAAAGGCAGGCGAGGCGAGCGCAGGCCAGGCGGAGCGAGCGCGCGCCAGGCGGAGCGAGCGGGCAAAGGCAGGCGAGGCGAGCGCGGGCCAGGCGGGGCGAGCGCGGGCCAGGCGGGGCGAGCGGGCAAAGGCAGGCGAGGCGAGCGCAGGCCAGGGGGGCGGGGCCAGGCGGGGCGGGACGAGCGCCAGCCAGGTGAAGCGAGGCGGGGCAAAGCCACGCAGGCAGGACGGGGCGAAGCCAGCCAGGCAGGCAGGACGGGCGAAGCTCGGCAGGCGAGATGCAGCGGGGCGAGGCTGGGCGGAGGTGGTCACCCGAGTGGGGGTCACCCGCTGTCACAGCGGCCAGGCGGGCGCCGGCTCGGGGGATGAGCACACAAGAAGATCCGCGTCCCTCCGTTCGGGGGGACGCGGATCTCGTCGTCTTGCGGCGCTACTGCTCCTCGAAACGCTGGCGGAAGCGCTCCTCCATCCTCTGGGTGAAGGAACTCCGGCGACCCGATGGCTTCCCACCGCGGGCACCCGGTCCACCGCCCTTGCCGTCTCCGTCGGCGCCGTGCCGAATCGATGTGACGGCCATCATGACTCCGAAGAACATCACGAGGAACCCGAGCACGCTGATCAGCGGGATGTCGGCCACCCGGAACTGCTGCACCACCACGCCCAGCACCAGCAGGGCCACGCCCACTACGAACAGGGCGATGCCCTGAATGCGCCGTCGGCGAGCGGGGCGCCGCAACCGGGTGCCACGCACCGTGGATGCGAACTTGGGGTCCTCGGCATAGAGCTCGCGCTCGATCTGATCGAGCAGCCGCTGCTCATGCTCGGAGAGTGGCATCTTTCCTCCTCCGGCACAGCTGTCGCGGGCGCCGGGCCGCGCAACGTCCTGGACCCAACAGCCAACCCCAGGCGGGGTGGCACTGTCCAGGATACGAGGCCCGCGCCCGCACGACTACCCGATCCCGCATCCAGAAGGGATCGAATTGGGCTAAATCCCGCTCGACGGGCGTTGCGGACGGTCACCGTCGCCGATCGTGACCGTTTTGCCGCCCGGCCGCCGTTGTGGGGGAACCTCACCGAGCCGAAGATCACCCTCCGTTTTCCCGCGGCCCGAGCAGCGACGCCGGCCGCACCGCCGCCGAGCCGAACTTCGAGCGCGCGACGTCCGCCGCCACCTCCGCGTCCCGCCAGCGCGGGGCCGGCGAGTCGAACACCAGCTGCTCCCCCGCCTCGCCCGTGTCCAGCCCTTCGACCCGGACGCCGATCAGCCGCACCGCCCCGGTCGGCGCGTGCTCGGTGAGCAGCGCCACGGCCACCGCGTGGATCTCGCGCGCCACGTCCGTCGCCGAGACCAGCGTGCGGGCCCGGGTGATCGTCCGGAAGTCCGCGAACCGCACCTTGATCGACACCGTCCGGCCGCGCACGCCCCGCTGCCGCAACGTCGCCCCCACCCGCGACGACAGCCGCAGCAGCTCCAGCTCGAGTGAAGCCCGGGAATGCAGGTCGACGTCGAAGGTGTGCTCCGCGCCGATCGACTTCTCCGGCGAGTCGACCACCACCGACCGCTCGTCCACCCCGTGCGCCAGGCGGTACAGGTGCTCGCCGACCGCCACCCCCAGCGACTTCTTGAGCCGCTCCGGCGGGAACGCGGCGACGTCGGCGATCGTGGCCAGGCCGAGGCGCCGCAGGTGCTCCTCGGTCCGCGCGCCGACGCCCCACAGCGCCGACACCGGCAGCGGGTGCAGGAACGCCAGGGTCTCCGCCGCCGGCACGACGACCATGCCGTCCGGCTTCGCCATCCCCGACGCCAGCTTCGCGACGAACTTGACCTTCGCCACCCCCACCGAACAGGTGATCCCGTGCTCGGCCGCGACCCGCGAGCGGATCTCCGCGCCCAGCGAAGCCGGCGTGGCGCCCAGCCGCCGCAGCGCCCCGCTGACGTCCAGGAACGCCTCGTCGAGGCTGAGCGGCTCCACCAGCGGCGTCAGCTCGCGGAAGATCTCCATCACCCCGCGGGACACCGAACCGTAGAGCCCGGACGTCGGCGGGATGTTGATCAGCTGCGGGCACAGCCGCTTCGCCGTCGAGAACGGCATGGCCGAGCGCACGCCGAACTTCCGCGCCGGGTAGTTCGCCGCGGCCACCACCGCGCGCGGCCCGCCCCCGGACACCACGACCGGCTTGTCCGCCAGCTCGGGCCGGGTCCGCAGCTCCACCGACACGAAGAACGCGTCCATGTCGACGTGCAGCAGCCCGCACCCGGTGTCGTCCGGCACCGGCTCACCCGGCCGGACGCGGAACCGGCTCATCCCGCCCGGCAATTCGGCATTTCGTCCCACGCCCGAGGACGCTACCGGGCACCACCGACAGCTTTGGACGAGAAGCAGGTCAGGCTGGACGCGCGACCGCGTGCAGCCGGCCGGCGACCTCGCGCAGCGCCGGCGTCCCCGCCGCCACCCGCTCGAACGCCGCCAGCTCGTCGTCGCGCACGTCGCCGGACACCAGGTCCGAGATCACCCGCTCGCCCTGCAGCAGGGTCACTTCCAGGCCGGCGGCCTCCAGCCCCGCCTGCAGGCCGGCCGCGGTGAACCGGCGCAACACCGTGTCGCCCGGGACGACCCCGTCGGCGCTCTCGAGCAGCCGCCGCGCCTCGCCGACCCGGCCCGCCAGCGCCCGGTGGAACGCCGCCGCGTGCCGGTTCGCCACCAGCACCGACACCGCGCCACCCGGCGCGACCGCCGTGGCCAGCGCCGAAAGCACCGCGGCCGGGTCGTCGACGATCTCCAGCAGCCCGTGCGCCAGCACCAGGTCGGCCGAGCCGGCCTCGACGTGGCGGCCCAGCGCGTCCGAGTCGTCCGCGACCACCGTGATCAGCTCGGAGACGCCTTCCTCCTCGGCCCGCCGCTGCAGCGTGGCCAGTGCGTTCGGGCTCGGCTCGACGACCGTCACCCGGCAGCCCGCCGCCGCGAACGGCACCGCCCAGCCACCGCTGCCGCCGCCCACGTCGACGACGCGGGGGTGCTCGGCGCCCCGGGCGCGGGCGGCCTCGATCTCGGCCTCGAGCACCCGGCGAACGGCGCCCGAACCCCGGGCGGCCACGGTCTCCGTCTTCATGTCGCACAGGGTAGTGCCCGCCCCCGCCCACCTCCCGGCCTCCTCCCTTCGAGTGAACGGCCCTTGCCCGGCGGCGCCCGGAGCCCGCACCCGTAGGCTGGTGAACGTGCACACGGTCGCCGTACTCAGCCTCAAGGGAGGCGTCGGCAAGACGACGGTCGCTCTCGGTATCGCGTCCGCCGCCTTGCGTAGGGGCACGCGGACGCTGGTGGTCGACCTCGACCCGCAGGGCAACGCCACCACCTCGCTCGACCCGCCGTTCACCGACGCCACCCTCGCGGACGTGCTCGAGACGCCGACCCGGGAGATGCTGGAACGCGCGATCGCGCCGAGCGTCTGGAGCGAGGACGTCGACGTCCTCGTCGGCGCCGAAGAGCTGGAGCTGCTCAACGACCCGGACGCCGGCAGCGAGCGGCTGGCGAACTTCTCGCGCGCGCTCGACGAGCTGCACCGGACGCCGCTGCGGGAAACGCCATACGAGCTGGTGATCCTGGACTGCCCGCCGTCGCTGGGCCGTCTCACGAAGTCGGCGCTGGTCGCCGCGGACAGCGCGCTGATCGTCACCGAGCCGACGATGTACGCCGTGGCGGGGGCGTCCCGGGCGCTGGAGGCGATCGAGAAGATCCGCAAGGAGCTCAACCCGGACCTGCGCCCGATCGGCGTCCTGGTGAACAAGCTGCGCGTGCGCTCCTACGAGCACCAGTTCCGGATCGCCGAGCTGCGCGAGAACTTCGGCTCGCTGGTGATGCCGACGGCGATCACCGACCGGCTCGCGGTGCAGCAGGCCCAGGGCGCGTGCAGCCCGATCCACGAGTGGCACTCGCCGGGCGCCCAGGAGATCGCGCTGACCTTCAACATGGTGCTGGCGAAGATCCTGCGCTCCAACCGGGCGGGACGGCACCGCATCGCCGGCGAGGACGCCGAGGGCCCGGACTGGCCCGAGGGCCCGGCCCCGGAGACGCCCGAGGCCCCGGACACCCCGGCCGAGGTGTCCGAATCCGCGGGGTGAGCCGTGCCCGAAGGTGACACCGTCTTCCTGGTCGCCAAGCGCTTCGCCCGCGCGATGACCGGGAAGACGTTGCTGCGCGGCGAGTTCCGGGTGCCGCAACTGGCCACTGTGGACCTCGCCGGCCGCGAGGTGCTCGGCGTGGGCACGGTCGGCAAGCACCTGTTCACCCGGTTTTCCGGCGACCTGACGCTCCACTCGCACCTGCTGATGGACGGGATGTGGGACGTCTACCCGGCCGGCGCGAAGTGGCGGCGGCCCGGCCACCACGCCCGGGTGATCTTCACCGCGGCCGACGTCCAGGTGATCGGCTTCCGCGTCCACGACCTGAAACTCGTGGCCACGAGCAAGGAACACGACCTCGTCGCCCACCTCGGCCCGGACCTGCTCGATCCACAGTGGACGGACGAGCACCTGAAGCGGGCGGCCGCGAACCTGGGCGCCGACCCGGCCCGCGAACTCGGGCTCGCCCTGCTCGACCAGCGCGTGCTGGCGGGGGTCGGGAACCTCTACAAGTGCGAGATCGCCTTCCTGCTCGGGGTGACGCCGTGGACGCCGGTGTCCGAAGTGGACGCCGAGCGCACGGTCGCGCTGGCCCGCAGGCTGCTGCTGGCCAACGCCCTCGCCGGGCGGTTCGACCAGAGCACCACCGGCCACCTCGACCGCAACCGCAAGAACTGGGTGTACGAGCGCACCCGCCAGGGCTGCTTCCGCTGCGGCGGCAAGCTCCTGGTCCGCACGCAGGGCCACGACGTCCAGCGGCGGCCGACGTGGTTCTGCCCGAAGGACCAGACAGGCCCCTACCCGCCGCAGTAAGCTGGCGCACGTGACGACGTTCAAGCTCCCGCTCTACGGGGCCGACACCGAACGCGGCGACCTCGCTCCCTGAGCCGCGCGCGCTCCTCCCGTCACCTTTCCCGAAGAACCCCCAGGGAGCTTTGTCATGCCCGGAATCCGCACCGGGCAGGCGCTGCGCGCGTTCGCGCACGCCCTGCCCAAGGTCGAACTGCACGTCCACCTCGTCGGCTCGGCGAGCCTGCCGACCGTCCTCGAACTGGCCCGGCGCCGCCCCACCGCCGGCGTCCCCACCGACGAGCGCGAGCTCGCGGAGTTCTTCACCTTCCGCGACTTCGCCCACTTCCTCACCGCCTACCTCGCGGTCACCTCGCTCGTGCGCGACCGCCACGACATCCACACGCTCGTCACGGGCCTGGCGGCGGATCTCGCCGCCCAGAACTGCCGCTACGCCGAAGTCACCGTGACGCCGTACAACCACCTGCTCGACGGCATGTCCGGCGACGACCTGCTGACCGGGCTGGAAACCGGCCGCGCCCGCGCCGCCGAACTGGGCGTGGAACTGGCCTGGTGCTTCGACATCCCGGGCGAGAAGGGCCGCCGGGCCGGTCAGGAGACGCTCGTGTTCGCGTTGCGCGAACGCCCGGCCGGCCTGGTGTCGTTCGGGCTCGGCGGCCCCGAACTCGGCGTCGGGCGGGCGCAGTTCGAGCCGTTCTTCACCCGGGCGAGGGAAGCCGGGCTGCACAGCGTCCCGCACGCCGGGGAGACCACCGGGCCGGCCACGATCTGGTCCGCGCTGCACGACCTCGGCGCCGAGCGGATCGGCCACGGCACCAGCTGCACGGCCGACCCCGCCCTGCTCGAACACCTTGCGGCACACCGGATCCCGCTCGAAGTGTGCCCGACGTCGAACGTGCGGACCGGCCAGGTCCCCGGCATCGCGGCGCACCCGGTGCGGCGCATGCTGGACCACGGCGTCGTCGTGACGCTCAACACCGACGACCCGCCGATGTTCGGGGCCACGCTCACCGGCGAGTACGTCGCCGTCGCGGAGGCGCTCGGCCTCACCACGGCCGAGCTGGCCCGGCTCGCGGAGAACGCCGTCGACGCCGCCTTCCTCGACGAGCGGCGGAAAGCGCGTCTGCGGAGTGAGATCAACGAAATGACGTTGCACGGCACCGCGGACTTCACCTAGCGTGGCAGTACACGAGAAAGGAGGTGGTCCTAAGTTGTATTCCAACAGGACTCGTGAGGTGACTGTCCGCTAGCGGATGGCACGTGGAGGACTTTGAGCAGCGATACAACCGAGCCACCTTCGGCTCATCGCCTGCTTCACGTGGTGCCTGATAGCGAATACCAGGCAGTCACCGTGCCCCCGGGGCTCCCGAGCACCAGTCCGGCTCGGGCTCAGGCGTTTGACGGCGCTTGAGAGCCACCCCGGGGGTCCCTTCATTTCGCTCATCTGTGCAGCTCGTGCCATCCGGCGTGGCGGGACGACCGCCCGGCGATCAGCGTTTCGGTGTTCTGTCCCCCGGACGGCTGAAGCTCGCTAGCCTGGAAGCATGCTCCGGCCCGACTACCCGATCACCACGGCCCGGCTGATCCTGCGCCCGTTCACGACCGGGGACCTCGACGCGCTGAACTCCTTCCAGTCCCGCGCCGACGTCGCCCGCTACCTGTACTGGGGCCCGCGCAGCCGCGCCGAGTCGGCCGCTGCGCTCGCGAAGCGCGTGCACAGCTCGACCTTGACCAAGGAAGGGCAGTTCCTGGCCGTGGCGGTCGAGCTGGCCGCGACCGGGCAGCTGATCGGCGACCTGAACCTGGAGTGGCTGAGCAGCGAACACCGCCAGGGCGAGATCGGGTTCGTCTTCCACCCGGACCACCACGGCAAGGGCCTGGCCGCCGAGGCGACCACGGAGCTGCTGCGGCTGGGTTTCGAAGACCTGGGGCTGCACCGCATCATCGGCCGCTGCGACGGCCGGAACACCGCGTCCGCCGCGCTGATGGAGCGCCTCGGCATGCGCCGGGAAGCGCACCTCAAGGAGAACGAGATCGTCAAGGGCGAGTGGACCGACGAGCTGATCTACGCGATGCTCGAAGACGAGTGGAAGGACCGCGATTAGTGGCGGCCTTCACGCGGGAGTGACGCTCGGGTCGCGGCGCCCGGGCGATTTGGCAGCATAGGGGCGTGTTCTTCGACAAGATCGTCCGTCCGGCGCTGTACCGGCTGTCCTACCACGATCCCGAGCTGGTGCACGAGCGCACGATCGCCGTTCTCGCGCGGCTCGGCAAGCTCGCGCCCGGCGGCGTTCTGCGCGTCGACGACCCGGTGAACGTGCTGGGCCTGCGGTTCCCCAACCGCGTCGGGCTGGCCGCCGGGATGGACAAGAACGGCCGCGCGCTGCCGGCCTGGGCCGCGCTCGGCTTCGGGTTCGTCGAGGTCGGCACGGTGACGCGGCTGGCGCAGCCGGGCAACCCGAAGCCGCGGCTGTTCACCCTGCCCGCCAGCGACGCGGTGATCAACCGCATGGGCTTCAACAACGACGGCGCTTCGGCGCTCGCGGCGAAGCTCGCCCGCGACGGGAAACCGGGCGTCCCGCTGGGGATCAGCATCGGCAAGTCGAAGGTGACGCCGCTCGAGGACGCCGTCGAGGACTACCGGTTCTCGCTGCGGGCGCTGTACCCGTACGCGGACTACTTCGCGATCAACGTCAGCTCGCCGAACACGCCGGGGCTGCGGCAGCTGCAGGACCGCACCGCGCTCGCCGAACTGCTCGGCGAGCTGCGTTCGACGTCGTCCGAGCTCGCCGGCGGCGGGCCGCCGACGCCGGTGCTGGTGAAGGTCGCCCCCGATCTGACCGACGACGCGCTGGCCGAGCTGCTGGAGGTCGCGCTCGAGCACGGCGTCGCCGGGATCATCGCCACGAACACGACGTTGGCGCGCGAGGGCATCGCCGCCGCGGAAAGCGGGCTGGCCGGACAGGCGGGAGGACTGTCCGGCCGGCCGCTGACCGCCCGCGCGGCCGAGGTCGTGCGGTTCGTGCACGACCACACCGGCGGGCGCCTGCCGATCATCGGCGTCGGCGGGATCATGGGTCCGGACGACGCGGTCCGGCTCGTCGATGCCGGTGCGTCGCTCGTGCAGCTGTACACGGGCTTCGCGCTGCACGGGCCGGGCCTGGTGCGCCGCGTCAGCCGGGGTCTCGCGGCCCGGCGGTAGACGCGAAGCGGACGTACCCGCGCCAGGAGTCGTAGCGGTCCAGACCGGGGCCCTCGGCCGCCAGGCACCGGACGGCCAGTGGCGCGGTGCCGTCGTCCAGCACGACGCGGTCGAGCACGAACGGCTCCTTCAGCGTCGCGGCGAACCGTTCGAACGCGGCCGGGGACAGGCGCCAGCGCTCGCCGTCGAGGGTGGTGCTGCCCTCGACGACCCCCGGCTGCGGCGGTTCGGTGTCCAGGAGCACCATCCGGTAGCCCTCGGTGGTCCGGACCGGCCCGGTGAAGCGGGCGCCGAGCGCGACGAGGTCGGCGTTGAGCGGCTGGCCGCGCAGGTGGGCGCCGAACACGACGACGTCCTCCCCCGGCTCCGGGTAGGGCGTCATCGGCTCGTCCGTGCAGATGGTCGCCAGGTCGAGGGCGATCTGGTCCTCGAACGCCCGCGTCAGGAAGGTGACGCCGAACGGGCGGCGGTCGCCCGGCAGCACCGGGACGGTCACCGCGGCCACGTCGAGGAGGTTCGCGAAGGCCGTGCACGAGGCCAGGCGGTGGCCCACGCCGGCCGGGTCGGCCAGCGCCTCGGCGATCCCCGGCTGCTCCGGGACAGTCGGTACGACGAGGGCGTCGAAACCGTCGAAACCCTGTTCGGAGCCGGGGACCGGGGTGAGCACGGCGCCGGCCGCGGTCAGCCGCGCGACGACGGCCTTGAGCGCCAGGCTCGCCGCTTCGCCGAGGGGGAGGTCGGCGGGGTAGGCGATCCGCGGGTGCTCGCCGGCGCCGAGGCGGACGTCGGCGGGCCAGTGCCGGGCGCCGCCGGTCATCAGGGTGAGCGCGCGGTGGGCCGCGACCAGGCCGTTCGTGTACACGGAGACGTTGTCGGCGGCGGGCAGCAGACCGCGCGTCGGCTTCACCGCGGCGACGGCGTTCAGTGCCGCCGGGACCGCGCCGCCGGTGCTGAGGGCGAGGTCGACGACCCCGAGCGCGACGGCGACCGCGGCGCCGTTGCCGCCGGCCTTGGTGCGGTCCCAGGCGCCGGAGAGCATGGCGGCGCCGGTCTTGCCGAGCACGACGGCGCCGGCGGCGGTGAGGCGGGTGACGACCGCGGCGCTGGTTTCCGGGACGCCGTGGCCGGACGGCTGGCCGGCGACGTCGATCAGGTCCTGGACGGCGATCACCGTGCCGGCCAGCGGCAGCCCTTCGCCTGCCTTGACGCGTTCGTCGACGGCCTTGGCGTCGACGAGGACGTCTTCGACGGCGCGGAGGGTGGTCCAGAGTTCGGGGCGGCCGGCCTCGGTGAGGCGTTCGAAGGCCGCGATGACGCGCTGGGAGGCGGTGGGCGGGGTGATCGGCACGGGGTCCGGGTCCGGCGGGAGCGTGTTCACGGGGCGTCCTTTCCTCGGCGGTCGAGAAAGTCCACTGTGTACGGTCGGCGCCGGCGATCCTCAGTGCACGGCGGGCCTCCCGGCGAGTGACACCTCTGCATGCATGACAGAAACGTTAGGGCGCGGACGTTTCCGTAGCCATCAGTTTCCGATTACGCGCGGGTTTCGGCACCGGAAGGTGAACAGGGGGCGACGCCGGGGTGAAACGCACGATCACGCACGCCGGGTGACCAACACCCGCCTCCCCCGGTTGGCGGCACCCGAACGGCCGAGTTTGAGATCCCAATGGCCCAGCAGACCCCGAATCCGCGTGATCAGACCCGGATTTCGCGTGATCGGAGCCGGATCCGGCGTGATTGGAGCCGTAACTCGCGTGATCCGGGCCGTACCGGGTCCGATCACGTGGGTTCCGCCGCCAGTCACCCGAGTTACGGGTCTGATCACGCGAGATCCGGCGTGGATCACCGGAGGGTGGGTCAGGAGAGTTCGCGGAGGGCCATGGCGAGGCCGGCGAGGCGGTCAGTGGCGTCGGTGAGGGCCTGCTTGGAGGTCACCAGGCCGTCGTCGGCCGCGGCGACCGTGTGGCCGGCCGCGGCGACCAGGCCGCGGTAGCCCTCGAGGCCGTCTTCGAGCTGCTCGCCGAGCTTGGCCACCGCCGCGTCCAGGGCCGCCTTCTCGCGGACGGGCGCCGAGTCGCGGCCGCGCTCGATCGCCTGGATGCGGCTCGCCAGGCCGCGCAACGCGGCGGCCGCCTCGGCCGCCGTCTGGCGGGCGTCCGCGACGGACACTTCCGAGACCGGAGGTGTCCCCAGCGAGGACGGCACCGAGAGCTGGCGCAGCAGCTCCGTCAGCGAGGCTTCGCACTCGGCAAGGCGTTCCATCGGCTCGCGGGCCGCCGAACGGGCGGGCGGCAGCGGCGGCGGGCCGGCCGGTGCCGCGGGGATCGGGGTGCGCTTGAGGTCACGCAGCTTCATGCCGGACCGGACGCTGAACGTGCCGAAGATGACCGCTCCCGCGAACGCCGTGATCGCCTGCGGCATCATCGCGGCGCCGGCCGGGCTGAGCCAGCCGACCGCGGCGGCCACCGTCACGACCGCGCACAGGATCGTCAGGATGATCCACAGCGTCAGCGCGCGGGACGTCCGCCGCTTGCGGCGTTCGAGCTTGGCAGCCGGGTGGTTCCACCGGTCCCACTTGGCGCGGGCCTCGGCGAACGCCGGGACCTGGTTCGCCATGGACGACAGCGAGGCCGTCATGTCCGGCCGCCGGACCGGCGGCCGGAGCAGCGGGTTCGGCCGCGGCGGTGCGGGCCTCCCGCCGGCCTGGTCGGCCGGCGGGAAGTACCTCTGCACCTTTTGGAGCTTTTCCTGGGCGCGCACCGCGTAGTCGGGCAGCTTCTCGATGTGCTTCTCCAGCTTGGCGCTCAGTTCGCTGAAGTCACGGCGTCTGCCCTGCTGCCCCATGGTGCTCGCCCCCTCCGTCTCGTCAGGCCGGGTTCTTGCCCTGCTCGGCCTGCACCCGTGCCTGGATCTCGCGCTGGATGTCGGCCTGGCTGGTCGACGCCGGAGCCGTCTTGCCACCGTCGGTCACCTGCGCGACCGAGTCACCGTGCATCGACGCGCGGATCTGCTGCAGCCGCGACTGGCCGGCCAGCTGCGTGGTGGAGGCCTGGACCTCCATCATGCGCCCCTGGACCGAGTTCTGGGCGAGCTCCGCCGAGCCCAGCGCGGTGGTGTAGCGCTTCTCGATCTTGTCGCGGACCTCTTCCAGCGACGGCGTGTTGCCCGGCGCGGCCAGCTGGCTCATCTGGTTGAGCGAAGCGGAGACCTGCTCCTGCATCTTCGCCTGCTCCAGCTGCGAGAGCAGCTTGGTGCGCTCGGCCAGCTTCTGCTGCAGCATCTGCGAGTTGCGCTCCACGGCCTTCTTGGCCTGGGCCGCGGCCTGCAGCGACTGGTCGTGCAGCGTCTTCAGGTCCTCGATGCTCTGCTCGGCCGTGACGAGCTGCGTCGCGAAGCTCTCCGCGGCGTTCTCGAACTCGGTGGCCTTCTGCTCGTCACCCTTGGCGCGGGCCTCGTCGGCGAGGACCAGCGCCTGCCGGGTGGAGGCCTGGAGCTTTTCGACCTCGCCGAGCTGCCGGTTGAGCTTCATCTCCAGCTGACGCTGGTTGCCGATCACGGAGGCGGCCTGCTGCGTCAGCGCCTGGTGGTTGCGCTGCGCCTCCTCGATGGCCTGCTGGATCTGTACCTTCGGGTCGGCGTGCTCGTCGATCTTCGACGAGAACGCCGCCATCATGTACTTCCAGAACTTCACGAACGGGTTGGCCATCTCCTCCGCCTGCCTTCTTGCGTCCCACGGGCCTAGGTACTCGGGGTGTGGGGCGTCGCTCCCCTGCATGTGCAACGCTCCGACCCCGGCGTCGGGTTCCATCGTGTCAGGTCGGCCACGTCCGTTCCAGGCGACCCGGCCGAATTCAGGGATCCCCCCGATCACTACCCGTAGACAACGCGGACGGCCCCGGGCGGGTTGCCCGGGGCCGTCGGCCGAAATCAGTGGTGAAGCCGCCCCGCCGACTCGCGCCGGAGCCAACCGGCGAACTTGCGCCGGCCGGGGGGTCCGGGGGCTTGCCCCCGGCGGGGGTCTGGGGGCTCGGCCCCCAGAGGACACGGCGAGGAGGTTACGGCGAGCGCTCTCCGCGAGCGCACCTCACCTGACCTCCGAGCGCTCTCCGCGAGCACACCTCACCCGACCTCCGAGCCCGCCCTTACGCGGCGATGGTCGAGGCCAGCTTGGGCTGGCCGATCGTCGTCCGCAACGTCGTGTTCATCCGCGGTGCCGGGGAAACCCGCAGGTCGGCGAGGTCGTTCCCGATCAGCTCGGACATCAGGCGACCGCCCTCGATGCCGGCCGCCGAGGCCTCGGCGCCCCGCTTCTCCCGGGGTGCGCCCTCCACGATCCGCTCGTCGACCGGTGGGACCTCGACGTTGTCGAGGGCCGATACGTCCGCCGCCACGTTGTGCAGCAGCTCGCCGAGCGGAAGGTCCAGGGCCTGGCAGATGGACGCGAGCAGCTCGCTCGACGCCTCCTTCTGGCCCCGCTCCACCTCCGAGAGGTAGCCGAGGCTGACCCTGGCGGCGCGGGAGATGTCGCGCAGCGTACGACGCTGGTTGGTGCGGGCATGACGGAGCCGATCACCGATCGCCTCACGCAACAGCACGGTCATCACGCGCCTCCCTTCCGAACAAGTACCCCCTACGTTACCCAGAGCGGCGCCCCGGGCGCAGGAGTTGGTGTGCACGTACGCCAAGGGCGAACGCGCGTTTCACCTCAGATGTTCCCCGAGCAGGGCAAACGCGGCCAAGACCGACTCGGTCCTGATCAAGTCGCGATCGCCGGTCAAGCCCAGCGTACGGACTGTACGTGTTCCCGGCCCGGCGAGCCCGACGTGCACCGTGCCAGGGTCGACGCCGTCCTGCGCCGACGGCCCGGCCACGCCGGTCAGCCCGAGACCCCAAGTGGCCCCGCAGCGGTCACGGGCGCCCTCGGCCAGCTGCGCGGCGACCTCGGGGTGGACCGCCCCGTGGGCGGCCAGCAGGCCGGGGTCGACGCCGGCCAGCGCGGTCTTCAGCTCGGTCGCGTAGACGACCAGGCCGCCGCGGAGGGCCGCGCTCGCGCCGGGGACGCGGGCGAGGGTGGCGCAGACCAGGCCCGCGGTGAGGGACTCGGCCGCGGCGACCGTCTCGCCCCGCGCGGTCAGTGCGCCGATGAGGGCGGCGGCCCGCTCGTCACCCGCGGCGGCGGTCACGCGCCCGGCTCCCCCGTCGGCCACTTCAGCTCCCGGTGACCCGGCGCCCGGCCGCCCGCAGCCGCACCGCCCGCACCAGGTAGTCCACGCCGGTCACGACGGTCAGCACCAGCGCCAGCCCCATCAACGCCCACCGGACCGGGTCCGCGCCTGCCGGAAGCGGCAGCAGGTACGCCACGATGGCGGCGATCTGGGCCATCGTCTTGGCCTTTCCGCCGCGGCTGGCCGGGATCACCCCGTGCCGGATCACCCAGAACCGCAGCAGCGTGACGCCGATCTCGCGGACCGCGATGACGATCGTGACCCACCAGCCGAGCTCGCCGAGGACGCTCAGCCCGACCAGCGCCGCGCCGGTCAGCGCCTTGTCCGCGATCGGGTCGGCGATCTTGCCGAAGTCGGTGATCAGGCCGTACTTGCGGGCCACCCAGCCGTCCAGCTGGTCGGTGGCCGACGCGATCGCGAACAGCCCGGTCGCGATCGCGCGCCAGGTCGTGTCGTGGCCGTCGCCGACGAACAGCGCGACCACGAACAGCGGCACCAGCACCAGGCGCGACAGCGTCAGGAGGTTCGCGACGTTCAGGGTCGGGACCGGGGTCGGCTCCGGGACCTGGGCGGGGACCTCGTGGGTCAGGCCCTCGTCGGCGGCGTCGCTGGGGAGCGCACTCACCGGTCGGCGTCCGGTACCGCGCGGACGATCAGGTCCACGCCCGCGGAGTCGACGACCTCGCAGCGGAGGAAGTCACCCACCTGGGTCTTCTCCGGCGCGTCGAGGATGACGCACTCGCCGTCGACCTCCGGCGCCTGGTGCGCGGCGCGGCCGGTGAGCTCGCCGTCGTCGTCCAGCTCCACCAGGACGTCGACGAAGGTGCCGATCCGGTCCTCGGCGCGCTGCGCGGTCAGCTCCTCGACCAGCGCGGAGATCCGGGTGACGCGCTCGGCGACCACCTCGGGGTCCAGCTTGCCGTCGAAGGTCTCGGCTTCGGTGCCGTCCTCGTCCGAGTAGCCGAAGACGCCGACGGCGTCCAGGCGCGCGCCGGTCAGGAACCGTTCCAGCTCGCTCAGGTCGTGCTCGGTCTCGCCGGGGAAGCCGACGATCACGTTGGTCCGGATACCCGCCTCGGGCGCGTACTCGCGGATCTGCTCGCACAGCGCCAGGAACGAGTCGGTCGAGCCGAACCGGCGCATCCGGCGCAGCACCTGCTCGCTGGAGTGCTGGAAGGACAGGTCGAAGTACTCGGCGACACCCGGCGTGGTCGCGATGGCCTTGACCAGCTGCGGGCGCGTCTCGGCCGGCTGCAGGTAGGAGACGCGGACGCGCTCGATGCCCTCGATCTCCGCCAGCCGCGGCAGCAGCCGCTCCAGCGCGGTGGCGCCGTCGCGGCCGAAGTCCTTGCCGTAGGACGTCGAGTTCTCGCTGACCAGGAACAGCTCCTTGACGCCGTTTTCGGCCAGCCACATCGCCTCGGCGACGATCTCGTCGGGCTGCCGCGAGACGAAGGAACCGCGGAACGACGGGATCGCGCAGAACGAGCAGCGCCGGTCGCAGCCGGAGGCGATCTTCAGCGCGGCCACCGGCGAGTCGTCGAGGCGCGTGCGCAGCACCCGCGGGCCCCAGCCGTGCTGCGCGTGCCCGGGTACCTCCACCGTCTCCGCGACGGCGGGCCGCTCGACCGGGCTGATCGGCAGCAGCTTGCGGCGGTCGCCCGGGGTGTGCGAGGCGATCTTGCGGCCGGCGACGACGTCGTCGAGCCGGGCCGAGAGGTCGGCGTAGTGGTCGAAGCCGAGCACGGCGTCGGCCTCGGGGAGGCTGTCGGCGAGCTCGTGCCCGTAGCGCTCGGCCATGCAGCCGACGGCGACGACCTTCTTGCCGGTGTCGGAGGCGGCGAGCAGCGTGTCGACCGAGTCCTTTTTGGCCGATTCGACGAAGCCGCAGGTGTTGACCACGACGACGTCGGACTCTTCGGGGTCGGCCGCCAGCTCCCAGCCGCCGGCCGCGAGCCTGCCCGCCAGCTCCTCCGAGTCGACCTCGTTGCGGGCGCAGCCCAGGGTCAGCAGGGAGACGCGTCGGGTGGCAGCTGGGTCCGCGGCAGGGGAAGGCACAACGCTCAGGGTAGCCGCCGGTCCCGCGCGGCCCGACGACGGCGTAGCCCGGTGGTGTCACCGCGCGCGCCGGGCGGTGTGGCAGGCTTGACGATCGTGCTGTCCGACTCGCCATCCCCGTCCGTCCGCCGCGCCCGGATCGCCGACGTCCGCAAGATCAAGGCACTGGTCGACTCGGACGCCGGCCGCGTCCTGCTGGAAAAGGACCTGGTCACGCTGTACGAGGACGTCCAGGAGTTCTGGGTCGCCGAGGTGGGTGACGAGGTGGTCGGCGCGGCCGCGCTGCACGTGCTCTGGGAGGACATCGCCGAGCTGCGCACCGTCGTGGTCGACAAGGCCGTCCGCGGCCAGGGGGTCGGGCGGGTGCTCGTCGCCCGGCTGGTCGACGAAGCGCGTGAGCTGGGTCTCAAACGGCTGTTCGTGCTGACCTTCGAGACCAGCTTCTTCGCCGGGCACGGGTTCGTGGAGATCAACGGCACCCCGGTGTCGCACGAGGTGTACGAGGAGATGCGGCGGTCGCACGACACCGGCGTCGCGGAGTTCCTCGACCTCCCTTACGTCAAGCCGAACACCCTGGGCAATTCCCGGATGCTGCTCGAACTCTGAGTGAAAACCTCCTTTCGGGCGGTGACGTGCGCCACCGCGCTGCCGGAAGCTGATCGGGCACTTGTCCACCGATCGGCAAGGGAAGCACCGATGCGCACGACATTGCGGAACCTGGGGGCCACCGTGACGGTGGCCGTTTCCGTCGGCGCGGGAGCCCTGCTGGGCACCGGCACCGCGGCCGCCGTCGACATCCCGGCGGTCACCGACCAGTACCTCTTCAGCACCTCGCTCTCGAACTTCGAGACGATCCGGAACTCGGCGCCCTACAACGGCCAGCTCGACTGGTCCTCCGACGGCTGCTCGTGGGCGCCGGACAACCCGTTCGGCTGGAAGTTCCTGCCCGGCTGCCACCGGCACGACTTCGGCTACCGCAACTACAAGAAGCAGGGCCGGTTCACCGAGGCGAACCGGCTGCGGATCGACGACAACCTGTACGCGGACCTGAAGAGCGTGTGCGGGTCGAACATCGCCTGCAAGGGCGCGGCCTGGACGTACTACCAGGCGGTGCGCAAGTTCGGCGGCTGAGCCAGGATGGTGATCATGGAGATCGATCACCTGCTCAGCACCACCCGCGCGGTCCGGCGGAAGCTCGACCTCGAGCGACCGGTGGAGCCGGAAGTCCTCGAGGAGTGCCTGAACCTGGCGCTGCAGGCGCCGACTCCGGGCAACGTCCAGGCGTGGCGCTGGCTGGTCGTGCGGGACCAGGGCGTGAAGGACCGGCTCGGCGTGCTGTTCCGCGAGGTCGGCGAGGCCTACCTCGCCGAGCGGGCGCAGCACGCCGAGCCGCGGGCGCTGGCGTCCGGGCGGCACCTGATCGACGTGATCGAGCGCGTCCCGGTGTTCGTGATCCCGGTCCTGGCCGGCCGCCCGGCCTGCGACAACGCCACCGACGCGGCGTTCTACGGCGGCATCTTCCCTGCGGTGTGGAACTTCCAGCTGGCGCTGCGCTCGCGCGGGCTGGGGTCGACGCTGACGACCTACCACCTGGCCCGTGAGGCGGAGGCGGCGGAGATCCTCGGCATCCCGGAGGGCCACACGCAGGCCGGGCTGCTGCCGGTGGCGTACACGACGGTGCCGGACTTCAAGCCCGCGCCGCGCACCCCGCTGTCGGAAGTGGCCTACCTCGACCACTGGGGCACGCCGCTCAGCTGATCCGGACCGTGGCTTCCCCGCCGTCTTCGCTCACCGAGACCAGCTCGATCCGGCTGGCGGCGAACGACGTCGCCTGCGGGCCGGTCCGCGGGCCGCTGTGGAGCTCGGCCGTGGTGCTCTCGCCGCGGCCGGGCTCCTTCAGCAGGAACGCCAGGGTCGCCTCCCCCTGCCAGAAGCACTGCATCCCGGGCCGGCACCGCGAGTCGGCGACGACCCGGGTGAACCGCACGGTGAGGTCCTTCCCCTGCACGGCGGCCTCCTGCCCGAGCCGCAGGGTGACGTCCTGCCCGGCGGGGGCACTGACGGTGCTCGGGGACGGCGGCGAGGCGGGCCCACCGACGGCAGGCCGCCCGGCGGCGACCGAGCTCCCGGCGCCCACCGTGACGACGGCGAAGGCGAACAGTCCGGCTACGAATCGCGGTAGGTCCACGTGCAGTGGACGGAACGAACCGGGCCGGGGTTGCACGCGCTACTCGTCGTCGTCCGCGGCGTCGGCGTCCACCGGGCCGCCGCCGCGGATCATGAACAGGACGCTCTCCAGTTCCTCCGGCTTGATCAGCACGTCCCGGGCCTTCGAGCCCTCCGACGGGCCCACCACGCCGCGGCTCTCCAGCAGGTCCATCAGCCGGCCCGCCTTGGCGAAACCGACCCGCAGCTTGCGCTGCAGCATCGACGTCGAACCGAACTGGGACGTCACGATCAGCTCGGCCGCCTGCAGGAGGACGTCGAGGTCGTCGCCGATGTCCGGGTCGATCTCCTTCTTCTCGCCCGCCTTGGCCGCCGTGACGCCGTCCTGGTACTCCGGCTGCGCCTGCTCCTTCGCGTAGTTGACGACCGCCGCGATCTCTTCGTCGCCGACGAACGCACCCTGGATGCGGACCGGCTTGCCCGCCCCCATCGGCAGGTACAGCGCGTCGCCCATGCCGATCAGCTTCTCCGCGCCCGGCTGGTCCAGGATGACCCGGGAGTCCGTCAGCGACGACGTCGCGAACGCCAGCCGCGAGGGCACGTTGGTCTTGATCAGGCCGGTCACCACGTCGACCGACGGCCGCTGCGTGGCCAGGACCAGGTGGATGCCGGCCGCGCGGGCCTTCTGGGTGATCCGGACGATCGCGTCCTCGACGTCGCGCGGGGCGGTCATCATCAGGTCGGCGAGCTCGTCGACGATCGCCATGATGTACGGGTACGGCCGGTACTCGCGCTCCGAGCCCGGCGGCGCGGTGATCTCGCCCGAGCGCACCTTCTTGTTGTAGTCGTCGATGTGCCGGACCTTGTTGACCTGCATGTCCTGGTAGCGCTGCTCCATCTCCTCCACCAGCCAGGCCAGCGCGGCGGCCGCCTTCTTCGGCTGGGTGATGATGGGCGTGATCAGGTGCGGGATGCCCTCGTACGGCGTCAGCTCGACCATCTTCGGGTCGATCAGGATCATCCGGCACTCGTCCGGCGTCGAGCGCGCGAGCAGCGACACCAGCATCGAGTTGACGAAGCTCGACTTACCGGAACCGGTGGAACCCGCGACCAGCAGGTGCGGCATCTTCGTCAGGTTCGCGGTGACGAAGTGGCCCTCGATGTCCTTGCCGAGGCCGATCACCATCGGGTGGTTGTCCTTGACCGTGGTCGGCGCGCGCAGGACGTCGCCGAGGCGGACCATCTCGCGGTCGGAGTTCGGCACCTCGATGCCGACCGCGGACTTGCCGGGGATCGGCGCCAGCAGGCGGACGTTGTCGGTGGCCACCGCGTAGGCGATGTTCTTGGTCAGCGCGGTGATCTTCTCGACCTTGACGCCCGGGCCGAGCTCGACCTCGTAGCGGGTGACCGTCGGGCCCCGGGTGAAGCCGGTGACCTGCGCGTCGACGTTGAACTGCTCCAGCACGCCGGTGATCGCCTCGATCATGGCGTCGTTGGCCTTGCTGCGGGACTTCGGCGCGTCGCCGAGCTTCAGCAGGTCGGGCGGCGGGAGCTGGTAGTCGCCTTCGACCGTGCGGGTGACCGCGAGCGGCGGTTCCGGAGCCTTCTTCGCCTTCTTTTCGGGGACCTCCGGCGCGGGCTTGGGCTTGGGCGGCTTGATCGGCGTCGGCGCCTCGGCCAGCATCGCGTCGATGTCCAGCTGCTCGGGCTCGGCGTCGCTGGACTGGCGGCGCCGGGACGGCTTGCGCAGCCGCGCGGCCTTCGGGTCGGCGTCGGTGACCTTCTCTTCGTCGGTGGCGAAGCCCGAGCGCTGCGCCTCGGCCTCGGCGAGCTCCTCCTCGTCGAGGCCCCAGTTGCGCAGCCGGTGCGGGATCTCGCGGACCGGCGTGCCGGTGAACACGAGCACGCCGAAGAACAGCGCGAGGATCAGCAGCGGCACCGCGACCCAGGTGGTGACGCCCATGGTGAGCAGGCCGCCGGAGAAGGCGCCGACGATGCCGCCGGCGTACATCCGGCCGTCGTTGGTCTCCGGCAGCGCGGTGAAGATGTGCAGCATCCCGAGCACGGACAGGACGACCATGATCGTGCCGACCACCATCCGCGGCCGGGTCTCCGGGTGCGGCTCGGACCGCATCAGCGCGACGGCGACGACGACCAGCACCAGCGGCAGGGTGACGGCCCCGGCGCCGAGGACGGTCCGGGTGGCGATCTCCACCCCGGTGCCGATCGGCCCGGCCGCCCGCCACCAGACGCCGACGGCCGCGATGATGCCCAGGCCGATCAGGCCCAGCGCGAGGCCGTCGCGGCGGTGTTCCGGCTCGAGCTCGCGGGTGCGGCCGACCGTGCGTGCCAGCGTCCCGAGGCCCTTGGCCAGCAGGTTCCAGGTCCCGCGGACGCCCTTGCCGAAGATCCCGGGCGTCTTGCGGCGGGCCCGCGGCGCGGGTTTGCGAGCGGCCGGGCGTGGCTTCGCGGGTGTGCGCGGCTTGCGCGCCGCCGCCCCCTTCGCGCCGCTTCCTGTGCTTCTCTTCCTCGTCGCCGACCCAGCCATGCCGTTTACGGTAACCGGCCGTGGCGGTTCGTCCCACGCGCCACTCTCGGCCCTCGGTGAACTTCTGCCTCACATCCGCGCTTGAGCGGCCATCCGGGTGAACCACCCCAAGCGGAGCGAGGTGATCCATCCGGCCAGTGCGCAAACGGGTGAAATCGGCGTCTGCCATGCTCTGCCCCATGGTCGCGCTGAACTCCGACAACACCGCTCGCCGGGCGCCCGCCATCTGGCGGACCATGCTGAACATCGACCGGGGGCTGGTGAACCTCGTCGGGCGGCTGACCGTCACCGGCCGGGTGCCCGCGCAGCTGCGGGGCAAGCCGCTGCTGATGGCCGCGAACCACATCGGCGTGTTCGACGCGTTCGTGCTGATGGCCGCGTGCAAGCGGATCGGCATCAACCCGCGGTTCATGCTGGCGGGCGGCATCCTCGACGCGCCCGTGATCGGGCCGGCGCTGCGGGTCAGCGGGCACCTGCGGGTCGACCGCAAGCACGCCGGCACCGCCGTCGGGCAGTTCGCCGAGGCCGTCGAGGCGATGAAGACCACCCGCGAGCCGATCATCGTCTACCCGGAGGGCCGGATCAGCCACGACCCGGGCCTGTGGCCGGAGCGCGGCAAGACCGGCGCGGCGCGGCTGGCGCTGGCCTCGGGCGTGCCGGTGATCCCGATCAGCCAGTGGGGCGCGCACGAGGCCGTCTACTGGGGCACCGAGACCGTCAACGGCCCGGCCGACCTGGTCCCGCTGGCCCGCTCCGGGCTGAGCGCGCCGCTGCGCCGGCCGCGGTTCCGCGTGCACTTCGGCGACCCCGTCGACCTTTCGGACATCGACACGCAGCGGCCGGGGGCCGGGGTGCGCGCGCACGCGAAGATCATGCAGGCGATCACCGACGGCCTGGTCCCGCTGCGCCGCGACGAGCTCGACCGGCCCCGGTTCCACGACCCGACCCGGCCGACCGACACGGTCAGCCCCTGGAAGCCGCCGTCCGCACTGTGAGACAGGCGCCGCGGCGGCCCTAGAGTCGGCGACGTGAGCACACGGATACTCGTCGTCTACTACAGCTCGACCGGGAACACCGCCGTCCTGGCCGAATCGCTCGCCGCCGGTGCGCGCGAAACCGGGGCCGACGTGCGGGTGCGGACCGTGCCGGAGACCGTGCCCGCCGACGCCATCGCGCGGAACCCGCGCTGGCAGGCCTGGGTGGCCGCGGGACCGCACCACGAGCTCGCCACGCTCGCCGACCTCGAGTGGGCCGACGGGCTCGCGGTCGGCAGCCCGACCCGCTTCGGCGGCCCGGCCGCCCAGCTCAAGTCCTATTTGGACAGCACGGGTGGCCTGTGGGCCCAGGGAAAGCTGGCGGACAAGGTGGCAACGTCGTTCACGACGGCGTCCACCGCGCACGGCGGCCTCGAGTCGACGCTGCTGGCGATCAACAACGTCTTCTACCACTGGGGCGCGATCGTGGTGCCGCTCGGCTACACGGACCCGCACCTGAAGGAGTCCGGCAACCCGTACGGCGGCTCGTTCGTCTCCCGCAAGTCGGCGGCGCCGGACGACGTCGCGCTCGACGCCCTGCGCCTGCAGGGCCGGCGGCTGGCCACGATCACCACGCACGTGGCGACGGGGTTGAAGAGCGAGGAATGAGACGTCCGGGTGCCGCCGCTTCGGCAGCACCCGGACGTCGGTTTCAGCGCCGCGCCGCGCGGCGGCGCAGGGCCCAGGCCCCGGCCGCACCCACGAGGACGACCGCGCCGCCGGCGACGAGCGGCGTGGCGCCGGACTCGTCATCGGCCGGGCCGCCACCGGTCTGCGGCGCACCCTGCGGCTTCACCCCCACCTGCGGCGCGGGCTTCGCCGCCGGCTGGGCCGGCTTGGCCGACGGAGCCGGCTTCCCGACGGTGAAGGCCCGGATGCCGCCCGGGTGGCTGCCGGGTCCGCCCTCGTGGCAGAACATCACGGCTTCGTAGGTCCCCGGCCGCACCCCTTCGAAGGTCAGGGAATAGCCCTTCCCCACCGCTTTCATGACGTTCGCGTCGAGCGGCTCGTGCCCGTTGTGCACGCCATAACTCGCCTCGGCCTGGACACCACTGGTCACGCACGTCCCCGTGATGGTCACCGTGCTCCCCGACACGGTGACCTTCATCGACGCCGGCGCACCCGTCGGCGTTTCCGCGGCCGAAGCGACGACCGGCGACAGCAGCACGAAACCGGCGGCCACACCCGCGGCAGCGGCAATTACCCGCAACATTTTCTTCCCCCTCCAAAGATCCATCGCACGCGGAATACGCGCAATGCACAGCGGTATCTTTCGGATCAGCGCCGGGCCGCGCGGCGGCGCAGCACCCACGCACCGGCACCGGCCGCACCCACCAGGGCGACCGCGCCACCCGCGACGAGCGGCGTGGCGCCGGACTCGTCATCGGCCGGGCCACCACCGGTCTGCGGCGCACCCTGCGGCTTCACCCCGACCTGCGGCGCGGGCTTCGCCGCCGGCTTGGCCGGCTGGGTCGGCTTGGCCGACGGCGCCGGCTTGGCCGGCTTCCCGACGGTGAAGGCCCGCTCAGCGCGAGCGGAGCCCTGCCCGCTCTTGTGGCAGTACATGTAGGCTTCGTAATTTCCCGGCTCCACGTGCTTGAACACGACGTATCTCGTGTTCCCGTCCTTGATCATTTCGTTGAACTCGCTCAGCTTGCGCCCGCGCTCGCCATAACCCGCTTCGGCCTCGTCCCCACTGTTGAAGCACGTCCCCTCGATGCTCACGTTGTTGTCCACGTCCACCTTCACCTCCATGGACGGCGGGGGACCTTCCGGTGCTTCCGCGGCCGAAGCCACGACCGGCGACAGCAGCGCCAACCCGGCAGCCACGCCCACGGCAGCAGAAATCTTCCCCAGCATTTTCCCCTCCAAGGATTCATCGCACGCCGAATGCGTACGTGAATGAAAAAGAAACTCATTCCCCGCCGGATCAACCGCGGGGCCCCCTGTTTCTTGCGACATCCGGAAAGACGTCCACCCACCGGCCCGGTTGCCGCCCGGAAGTAACGAAACGGACTCGGCGGCACCGTGACCCGGGTAACCGGGATAATCGTTTCGGCGGTGACTCCGGGGCACCTACAGTCGCGACGGTGACCACTGAACTCCCCGTCGTCGCGTCGCCCCGGGCCGCCCACCGCGGCCGCGGGACCGCCTACGTCCTGCTCGCCGCGCTGTTCTTCAGCACCTCCGGCACCCTCGGCAAGTCCGCGATGTCCGCCGGGATCACCCCGGAACAGGTGGCCGCGGCCCGGATCGGGCTGGCCGGGGCCGTGCTGCTCGCCGGGGTGGCCCTGGTGGCGCCGCGGAAGCTGCGGGTGCGCCGGGCCGAGCTGCCCGTCCTGGCCGGCTACGGCCTGCTCGGCGTGGCCGGCGTGCAGCTGCTCTACTTCGTCGCCGCCGGGCGGATCCCGGTCGGGATCGCCATCCTGCTGGAGTTCATCTCGCCCGTGCTCATCGCGCTGTGGGTGCGGTTCGTGCGGCGGCACCGGCTGCCGCGGGCGGTCTGGGGCGGCATCGCGCTGGCCATGACCGGGCTCGCGCTGGTCGCGCAGGTCTGGGAAGGCGTCACCCTCGACGGGCTCGGCCTGCTGGCCGGCTTCGGCGCGGCGTTGTGCTCGGCCGGGTACTTCCTGCTCGGCGAACGCGCGGTGGCCGACATCGACCCGCTCGGCCTGGTCACCTGGGGCATGGTGATCGGCGCGGTCGCGATCGGCTTCGTCGCGCCGCCGTGGACGTGGCCGGCCGCGCTGCTCGGCGCGGAGGTCGGGTTCGGGGCCTGGCACCCGCCGGTGTGGCTGCTGCTGACCCTGCTGGTCCTGGTGGCGACGGTGCTCGCGTACGTCTGCGGCATTTCGGCGTTGCGGCACCTGCCCGCCTCGGTGGCGAGCGTGCTCGGGCTGGTCGAGCCGGTGATCACGACGGCCGCGGCGTGGCTGCTGCTGGGCGAGCAGCTCGCGTGGCCGCAGCTGCTCGGGTCGGCGATCCTGCTGGGCGGCGCGTACGTGGTGCAGCGGAACTCCGCGCTCCTCACCCGCTGAGCCGGCTTGCGCAAATTCTGCACCGGGCGGCTCGCGGGTGGGAAAATTCCGCGATCCACGTCCCCCGGGGAGGAAGCACCTTGACGACCGAGTCCGGGCTGCGGCCCGACCTGCGGCAGCGGCACGTCCGGATGATCGCCCTCGGCGGCATCATCGGCGCGAGCCTGTTCATCGGCAGCGGCGCGGTGATCCACACCGTGGGACCGGCGGCCGTGCTGTCCTACGCCATCGGCGGGCTGCTCGTCGTGCTGGTGATGCGGATGCTCGGCGAGATGGCGACGGCGGCGCCGTCACTGGGCTCGTTCATGGAGTACGCGCGCGACTCGCTCGGCGGCTGGGCGGGCTTCACGATCGGCTGGCTGTACTGGTACTTCTGGGTCGGCGTGGTCGCGTTCGAGGCGGTCGCGGGCGCGAAGATCCTGCAGGGTTGGCTCCCGGGCGTGCCGCAGTGGGTGTTCTCGCTGGCGCTGATGCTGCTGCTGACGGCGACGAACCTGGCGTCGGCGCGGTCCTTCGGCGAGACGGAGTTCTGGCTGGCGTCGATCAAGGTCGCCACCATCGTCGTGTTCCTGATGCTCGGGACGCTGTTCGTGCTCGGGCTGTGGCCGGACGCGCAGTTCTCGGTGGGCAACATCGGCCTCGACGGTTTCGTGTCGAACGGGCCGTTCTCGGTCGTGCACGGCGTGGTCATCGTGATCTTCTCGTACTTCGGCGCGGAGATCGTGACGATCGCGGCGGCGGAGTCCGACCAGCCGGAGACCGCGGTCCGCAAGGCGACCTCGACGATCGTCTGGCGCGTGATCGTGTTCTACGTGGGTTCGGTGGCCCTGCTGGTGATGATCACCCCGTGGCGCGAAATCCCGAGCGAGACGAGCCCGTTCGCGGCGGCCTTCGGCCGGTTCGGCGTCCCGGCGGCGTCGACGATCGTCTCCGCGGTGGTCCTGACGGCGGCGCTGTCGGTGCTGAATTCGGGGCTGTACACGGCATCCCGGATGCTGTTCGCGTTGCGGCGCCACGGCTGGGCCCCGGCGTGGATCGCGGACACGAACGCGCGCGGCGTGCCGTGGAAGGCCATCCTGGCCTCGACGTCGGTCGGCTACGTGGCGGTGGTGATGAGCTACGTGTCCCCGGACAAGATCTTCTACTTCATCATCAATTCGGCGGGCGCGGTGGCGCTGTTCGTGTACGCGATCATCTGCGGCTCCCAGATCCGGATGCGCCGGTCTCTCGAGGCGTCGGCGCCGGAGAAGCTGAAGCTGCGGATGTGGGGTTATCCGTGGCTGAGCTGGCTCACGCTGGCGCTGACGCTCGTGGTGGTGGCCTCGATGCTGTTCGTGGACGCGGACGCGCGGGCGCAGCTGTACCTGAGTTTGATCAGCCTGGCGGTGATCCTCGGCGTCTACGCCCTCATCCGCCGGCGATCCGGGACAGGGCCCCGAAAAACACGTCCGTGATCTTCGCCGGGTCCGGGGCCACGAACGCCTGGCCGCCCGTCGCTCCGGTCAGCTGGTCCAGTTCGGACTTGTCCGCGTCCGGGCCGATGCCCACGCCGATCAGCGGGATCGGGCGGCGGGGGTCCTGCAGCTTCGCCAGCTCCGCCAGCAGGTCCTCGCGGGAAATGCCGTGCGGGTCCTCGTTGCGGCCGTCCGTCATCACGATCACCAGGTTCAAGCGGCCCGGTTCCCACTCCCGGCGGGCCGTCCGGTACGTGTCGAGGACGCTGTCGTAGAGGCCCGTTCCGCCGTCCGGGGTGGCCTTCACCTGGTCCAGCTTGTCCAGGGCTCCGCTCGCCAGGTGCTGGGCGACCGAGGCCATCGGGAGCAGCTCGCGGTAGTCCTTGTCGCCGTCCAGGCGGGTCGAGAACGCCAGCATGCGCAGCTGGGTCGCCGGCTTGAACAGGTGCATGGCCTTCGCCGCCGCCTGCATCGTCACCTGCATGCGGTTCAGGCCCGTTCCCGGGACCTGCGCGTTCATCGAACCCGACACGTCGATCAGCACCTGCACCCGCGCGCTCAGGTTGACCCCCGCCCACTGGTTGAGCAGCTCGTCGACCTCCGGCGCGGGCGGGAGGTTCGCCGCCCGGATGCCCTGCGGCAGCACCCTCGGGTCGTCGGGGTGGTCGCGCAGGGCCTGGCCGCCCGCCGCGCGCAGGCCCGTGCGGGCGATCGCGTCCGCTCCCGGCTCGCCGAGCACCGCCTCGCGCAGCGCCTCGACGATCGGGTGCTGCTGCGGGGTGATCCCGCCCAGCTCCGCGAACGGGTAGTCCAAAGTGGGCACCGCCGTCGAATAGACGGCGACGAGCGGGGACTTCGAGTCCTCGACGTTGTGGCGCAGCAAGGCGTTCTCCGACGCCGGGAACGCGGTCACCGCGGCCGTGCCGCCGCCGTCGCTCGAGCCCGGCAGCCGGGCGATCAGCTCCGTCTCCGCGCCGAGCGTGTTGGCCGAGAAGCGCCGCAGCGTCGCCACGTACGCGGCCGAGGGCTCGGGGGCCGCCTGGGTGCTGTCCCGCAGCCCGAACAGCGCCAGCGCGCCGACCGCGTCCCGGGCCGGGTCGGGCATGCCCGGGACGGTGCCGGGCGCGGCCAGCACGTCGGACCAGGTGGGCACCCGGTCGGGCCAGCCGAGGCCCTTGACGACGTCCGCGGCAGCCGCGAGCACCACCGGCGAGCTCGCCACCGACGCCCCGGTTTCGGGGACGTCGGCGGCGCCGAGCTGGCGGGCGCGGCGCAGGGCGAGCGTCGAGTCCGGTACCCAGACCTGCGGGCGCGGGCCGCCGTCGGAGATGGCGAGCCGCTCGGCCGCCTGCGTCGCCTCCCGCGTCTGGATCTCGACGCTGCCGCACCGCAGGTCCAGACCGCGCGCGACGAGCGACAGCGCCGGCGCGATGTCCGGCGACGCGGTGACGAGAACCTTCGCGGGCTGCTCGCACGACGGCCGGGCACGCACGGTCGTCACCGTCGCCCACGCGGCGGCTCCGAGCAGGAGCACGAGACCGGTCGCGATGGCGGGCACGAGCAGCCTGCGTCGTCTACCGTCCGAATGACGTCCCATCGGCGCGGCCTCTCTGCGCGAGGCGGGGTGGGATCAAGGTTATCCCGCAGCAAAGCGGCCGCTCGTGGGCCGGACGGCCTAACAGACGGGCGAAGTCAGCCCGGGGAGGGACCCGGCTACTCCCCGAGCGGGATGTCTCCGGCCCCGGACGGCGAAACACTGGTTCCCATGAAGCCGACCCGAGGGGAACAACGCCGGGCGCGCCACGCGCTCCTGAGGCAGACCGTCACCGTGGCCTTCGCGCTCCTGCTGGCCAAGCGCCCCAAGGTGGCCTTGGGGCGCTTGGGTCCGGAACTCAGACCGGGATGACCGTGGGGACGATCATCGGACGGCGGCGGTAGGTGTCGGCGACCCAGCGGCCCACCACCCGGCGGACCGCCTGCGCGATCCGGTGCGTGTCGGTGATGCCCTCGGCCTCCGTGCGCGCCAGCTCCATCTCCACCAGCGGCACGACGGCGGCGAGCGCCTTCGGGTCGTCGGAGAAGCCGCGGCCGGACACCGTGGGGCTGCTGACCGCGCGGCCGGTGCTGGAGTCCACCGCGACGCTGATCGAGATGAACCCGCCCTCGCCGAGGACCAGGCGATCCGACAGCGTCGACTCGCCGACGTCGCCGACCGACAGGCCGTCGACGTACACGTGGCCGACCTCGACGCGGCCGGTGCGGGACGCCTTGCCGTCGACCAGGTCGACCACCACGCCGTCCTCGGCGATCACCACGTTCTCCGGGGCGACCCCGGTGCGGATCGCCAGCTCGCCGTTCGCGCGCAGGTGCTTCCACTCGCCGTGCACCGGCATCACGTTGCTCGGGCGCACCGCGTTGTACAGGTACAACAGCTCGCCCGCCGACGCGTGGCCGGACACGTGCACCTTCGCGTTGCCCTGGTGGACGACGTTCGCGCCGAGCCGGGTCAGGCCGTTGACCACGCCGAACACCGCTGTCTCGTTGCCCGGGATCATCGAGCTGGCCAGCACGACCGTGTCGCCCGCGCGGATCGAGATCTGCCGGTGCTCGCCGCGCGCCATCCGCGACAGCGCCGAAAGCGGCTCGCCCTGCGAACCCGTGGAGACGAACAGGACCTTGCTCTCCGGGAGGTTGCTCGCCTGGTCGAGGTCGACCAGCAGGCCGTCCGGCACGTTCAGCAGGCCCAGTTCGGCCGCGATCCCCATGTTGCGGACCATCGACCGGCCGACGAACGCGATCCGGCGGCCGTGCCGCTCGGCGGCGTCGAGCACCTGCTGGACGCGGTGGACGTGGCTGGCGAAGCACGCCACGATCACCCGCTGGTCCACGCGCCGGATGACGTCGTCGAGCACCGGGCCGATGTCGCGCTCGGGCATGACGAACCCGGGGACCTCGGCGTTGGTCGAGTCGACGCAGAACAGGTCGACGCCCTCGTCGCCGAGCCGGGAGAACCCGGCCAGGTCGGTGAGGCGCCCGTCGAGCGGGAGCTGGTCGAGCTTGATGTCGCCGGTGTGCAGGACCACGCCCGCCGGGGTGCGGATCGCCACCGCGAGGGCGTCCGGGATGGAGTGGTTGACCGCGAAGAACTCGAGGTTGAACGCGCCGACGTCGCGGCGCTCGCCCTCGCGGACCTGGATGAGGTTCGGCCGCTGCCGGTGCTCCTTGGCCTTGGCCGCGAGCAGGGCGTTGGTGAACTTCGAGCCGTAGATCGGCAGGTCCGGCCGCAGGCGCAGGAGGAACGGGACGGCACCGATGTGGTCTTCGTGCCCGTGGGTGAGCACCAAGCCGTCGATGTCGTCGAGGCGGTCCTCGATCGCGCGGAAGTCGGGCAGGATCAGGTCGACGCCGGGCTGGTCGTCCTCGGGGAAGAGCACCCCGCAGTCGACGATGAGCAGGCGTCCGCCGAACTCGAAGACGGTCATGTTGCGCCCGACCTCGCCGATACCGCCCAGCGCGACGACGCGCAGGGCACCCTCGGGAAGCTTGGGCGGGGCGTTGGTGGGGCCTGGACCTGGGGGAAGTGAGCTCACCGAGGCAGGGTCCCAACGCTGGTGTGCGAGGTCGGCGCCACGTAGGCGGCCCGCGAATCTGCTTGTGCCACCCGCTCACCATGCCAGTCCTGAGCCGCCGTGTCGCCCAGCGGCACGCCGCCCTGGGCAAGATCACCGGCGATCAGGGCCGTCTGCTCGGTGCTCGGCGCGACGATCGGCAGCCGCGGGTCGCCGATGTCGAAGCCACGCAGGCGCAGCGCCGCCTTGCTGAACGCGACCCCGCCGACCCGCGACATCGCCCGCAGCACCGGCAGCATGGCGCGGTGGTTGGTGCGCGCGGTGGAGGTGTCGCCGTTCTCGTAGGCGTCGATCATCGCGCGGATCCGGCCCGCGACGACGTGACCGATCACACTGACCACGCCGACCCCGCCGACCGAGATCCACGGCAGGTTGAGGCCGTCGTCGCCGGAGTAGTAGGCGAGGTGGGTGTTGGCGATGACCTCGGACCCGGCGATGAGGTCGCCCTTGGCGTCCTTGACCGCGACGATCCGGGGGTGCTCGGCCAGCCGCAGCAGCGTGTCGACCTCGATCGGGACGACCGAGCGCGGCGGGATGTCGTAGAGCAGCACCGGCAGCCCGGTGCTGTCGGCGACCGTGGTGAAGTGCGCGAACAGCCCGGCCTGGCTGGGCCGCGAGTAGTACGGGGTGACGACCAGCAGGCCGTGTGCCCCCGCTGCTTCGGCCTGCTTGGCCTGCTCGATGCTGTGCGCGGTGTTGTTGGTGCCCGCGCCGGCCACGACGGTCGCGCGGTCGCCGACGGCCTCGACCACGGCGCGGATCAGGTCCTGCTTCTCCGCGTCGCTCGTGGTCGGGCTCTCGCCGGTGGTGCCGTTGACCACGAGACCGTCGTTCCCCAGCTCCACGAGGTGCTCGGCCAGCTCCTGCGCCCGCTTCAGGTCCAGCGCGCCCTCGGCGTCGAACGGGGTGGCCATCGCGGTGAGCACGCGCCCGAACGGCCGTCCGGGCGCTGCGGTAGGTGGGTTGGACATGGGAAGAAGGTACCCCGACGCTCCGACGAAAACCGCGTCGACCTGGTCACCAGGAGGATTTCCCGGAGCCGGCCGCTCGTCGCGGAACTTCTACTTGACCTTGGTCACGATCGGGGCGGTGATGGGGCCGCCGTCGGTCCGGGCGAGCAGGCAGTAGAACTCGCGTGTGGGCTCCTCGCCGCTCTCGGACGGCACGGCTTCCCACTCCGCCTGGGTGGGGACGAGCGCGCGGTAGGTGAGGTCGGCCCGCTTGCTCTCGGGCACGATCGACGACCGGAACGCGGTCGCGCAGGCCGCTTCGGCGCTCGCCGTCACGGCGGGCAGGCCCGGGTAGGCCGCGATCTTGGCGTCGTCGGAGCTCCAGTTCTCGACCGACAGCAGGCCGCCGATCTCGTAGATCTCCAGCGTGTGCGCGTTGCCGCACTCGGCGTGGTTGTCGTCCTTGCTGATGATCGCGCCGTCTTGGACGGGCCCGTTGTAGCAGCGGGTGTAGTCGTTGATGTTCACGCGCAGCTGCCCGTTGACGCCGTAGGTCATGGTCGGCAGCTTCTGCTTGTCCGCGGCGGGCGTCTCGTACGCCTTGCCGGCGAAGAACCCGCCGATCACGGCCGCGACGACCAGCACCGCCGCGGCCGTGAGCCAGAGGGCGCGGTGGGGCTTCTTCGCGGGCGGCTGCGGCGCGGGGGCGCCGAGCATCGCGGTGCCCCGGGGCGGGGTGGGCCGCATGCCCTGCGCCGTGGTCAGCAGGTTCTGGGCCTGGGCCGCGGTCAGCCGAGCGTCCGGGTTGGTGACGAGCAGGCCGAGGATGGCCGCGGCGATCGGGCCCTGGCCGCGGGTGAGGTACGGGATCTCGGTCATGATCGCGTGCAGCGTCGCGGCGGTGGTCGCGCGCTCGAACGGGATCGAGCCTTCGACGGCGAAGAACAGCGTCGCGCCGAGGGACCACAGGTCGGAGGCGGGCATCGCTTCCCGGCCCTCGACGCGCTCGGGCGCCATGAAGGCGGGCGAGCCGACGATCATGCCGCTGGTCGTCAGGCGGGGGTCGTCGACGGCGTGGGCGATGCCGAAGTCGGTGAGCTTCACACGGCCGTCCGGCGCGACGAGGATGTTCGCCGGCTTGACGTCCCGGTGCACGATCCCGGCGGCGTGGGCGGCCTGCAGGGCGGCGAGCACCCGCTCCCCCAGCTGCGCGGCCTGCGCGGCGGGCATCGGGCCGCGCTGCCGCACGAGGTCGGCGAGGCTGGGCGCCTCGACGAGCTCCATGACGATGAAGGTGGTCCCGCCGTCGGTGACGACGTCGTAGACGGTGACGACGGCGGGGTCGTTGAGCCGCCCGCCGGTGCGCACCTCGCGCAGCGCGCGCTCGGAGAAGACGGCGGCGGACTCGGCGTCGGGCAGCCGCAGCTCCTTGACGGCGACCGGCCGCCCGATGACCTGGTCCTGCGCCCGCCACACGACGCCCATGCCGCCCCGGCCGAGTTCGCCGAGCAGGAGGTAGCGGCCCGCGACAACCCGCTGACCAGGCGTGCTGGGCGCCTGCGGCGGATAGGGCCGGGTCTGTTCGTCGGTCACGGTGCTCCTTTTGGCGGCGGTCGCGCAGATGCTAGTCGGACCGTCGCGGGGCGCCGCGGGTTCCGCGGAATTCGTGACCTGGACCGGCCGGCTCCCGTACCCGGACGGACGACTCGCGCACCTGAACGGACGACTCGCGCACCTGAACGGACGACTCGCGTACCTGAAGGGACGACTCGCGTACCTGGACGGACGACTCGCCGACCGAGCCGCTCGCGGCCGTGTCGTCCGGTGGGGTACGCGTGTCGTCCAGCGGGGTACGCGTGTCGGCCGGTGGGGTACGCGTGTCGGGCGGTGCGTCAGCGGCGGGTCTCGCCGCGGTAGGGCAGCCAGCGGTAGCCCGGGGCGAAGTCGCTGAACTCGGCGCGCCGTCCCGTCCGGGTCCAGATGTCTTCGGAGACGACCAGGCCCGGGAAGATCGTCAGGTCGTCCTCCGCCATGAGCTCGTCGTAGCTGCGGAACCCGCCCGTCTCGAGGCCGGCCAGCGCGTAGCGGTACACCGGCGGCGCGGTCCGCAGCAGCCAGTAGAGCCGGCGGCCGGCCGCGGTCAGCGCCGCCGCCTCCTCGGCGGAGTTCGCGCCGGTGCGGCTGAGGCCTTCCGGCGCGACCGCGCACCACCAGGCGTTCTTGTCCTCGAAGACGCCCGCCGGCCAGCCGTCGAAGTGCCGCGCGAGGTCGCGGGCGTGGGTCTCCCGCTCCCCGCATTCGGCGTTGAGAGCGAAAGTCCGGGCCATGGCCGCGTCACCCCGTTCCGTGGATCAACCGGTGACCGTGAGGTAGACGAGCACCAGGTTGAGAGCGATGATGATCGCCGCGATCACCGAGGCCGCGACCGTCGTCAGCCGGCGGTTCGTGTCCTCCCCCATCAGATCACGGTCGGCGGTCAGGCGGATCAACGGCACCAGCGCGAACGGGATCCCGAACGACAGCACCACCTGCGACACCACCAGCGCCGCACTCGGATCGGTGCCCAGCGCGAGCACCACGATCGCCGGGGTCAGGGTCACCAGGCGGCGCAGGACCAGCGGGATCCGCTTGTGCAGCAACCCCTGCATGATCATCGCGCCCGCGTACGCGCCCACCGACGTCGAGGCCAGTCCCGAGGCCAGCAGCCCGATCGCGAACAGCAGCGCAACGCCCGGGCCGAGCGCCGTGGCGACCGCGCCGTGGGCCCCTTCGATGCTGTCCACGCCCTCCTGGCCCTGGAGGTTCGTCGCGGCCAGCAGCAGCATGCCGAGGTTCACCGCGCCCGCCAGCAGCATCGCCAGGCCGACGTCGGCCCGGGTCGCGCGCAGCAGGCTCCGGCGCCGGGCGCCCTCGGGACGGCCGTGGCGGTCGCGGACCAGGCCCGAGTGCAGGTAGACGGCGTGCGGCATGACCGTCGCGCCGAGCATGGCCGCCGCGATGAGGACGCTGCCCGCGCCGTCGAACCTCGGCACCAGCCCGCCGAGGGTCGACGCGGCCGACGGCGGCTCGACGAACAGGCTCGCCAGGAAGCCCACCGCGATCACCAGCAGCAGGCCGGTGACGACCCGCTCGAACGTCCGCTGGCCGCCGCGGTCCTGGACCGCCAGCAGCGTCAGCGACACCGCGCCGGTGATCACGCCGCCGACGATGAGCGGGAGGTCGAAGAGCAGGTTGAGGGCGATCGCGCCGCCGACCACCTCGGCCAGGTCGGTGGCGATGGCGACGATCTCCGCCTGCGCCCAGTAGGCCAGCCGCGCGGGGCGGGACAGGCGGGCGCGCAGGGCCTCCGGCAGCGACAGCCCGCTGACCAGCCCGAGCTTCGCCGAGAGGTACTGCACCAGCACGGCCATCAGGTTCGCCGCGACGATCACCCAGACCAGCAGGTAGCCGTAGCGGGCGCCGGCGCTGATGTTGGAGGCGACGTTCCCCGGGTCGACGTAGGCGATGGCGGCGACGAACGCCGGCCCGAGCAGCGCCGACCCGGTGCGCAGGCGGGCCACCAGTCTCGGCCGGACAGCCTCGGTCACAGCCATGACGCCCACCTCTCGAAAACCGGGATATCGGGGACCCAAAACCGAAGTTTAGGCGCGCCGAACTTTGCTTTTCAAGGGTGACCAGCCCCACCCTCGACCCCGGATACCCCGATCGACGGCGGTGAAAAGTGCGAAAATCAGTGCTGGGCGACCTCGTGGCCGGCCTCGCGCAGGGCCGCGACGGCGTCGTCGAGATCGCCCGCGCGGACCAGGATGTGGTCGGTGTCGAAGGTCGACATCGAGAACAGCGCGACCCCGGCCGCGGCCAGCTCCGAGGCCAGCGCGGCGATGATGCCGGTGAGCGTGAACTCCAGCGGGCCGCGGACCGACAGCAGCCGCCAGCCGTCCTCGGCGGCCGTGGCCCCGCCCGGCTCGCGGCCGGCCGGGCAGATCACCGAAAGTTCTTCGGGCGTCCTCGTCACCGAGACGAAGGCTTCGCCGGGCTCGAACAGCTCGGCAGGCACCGCGGCGTCCGCGGGCAGCCGCACCACGGCGTACTCGCCGGGCCGGACGTCGATCGCGAGTCGCTTCATCAGCCTTCCAGCACCTTCGGGCTCGTGGCGATTTCGCTGCCGTCCGGCAACGTCGAGATGGCGAAGTCCGCGAACACGTTCGCCGCGGCCTTCTGCAGCTGCCGCAGGCACTCCACGGCCAGCTCGCGGATTTCGACGTCGGCGTGCTCGGTGGCGCGCATGGCGACGAAGTGCCGCCAGGCCCGGTAGTTCCCGGTCACCACGATGCGGGTCTCGGTCGCGTTCGGCAGCACCGCGCGGGCGGCCTGGCGCGCCTGCTTGCGGCGCAGGGTCGCGCTCGGGACGTCGGCGAACTTCTCCTCGAGGCCGGCCAGCAGCTCGGTGTAGGCGTCGACGCTCGCCCGGGTCGCGGCGAGGAACTTCTCGTGCAGCACCGGGTCGTTCGCGATGATCTCCGGCTCGACGAACTCGGCGTCGCGCTCCGGGACGTACCGCTGCGAGAGCTGGGAATAGGAGAAGTGGCGGTGCCGGATCAGCTCGTGGGTCAGCGACCGGGAGATGCCGGTGATGTAGAAGGTCACCGAGCCGTGCTCCAGCACGGAAAGGTGGCCGACGTCGATGATGTGCTCGAGGTAGCCGGCGTTGGTCGCGGTGGCCGGGTTCGGCTTCTTCCACGACTGGTAGCAGGCGCGGCCGGCGAACTCGGCGAGTGCTTCCCCGCCGTCCGCGTCGGTCGACCACGGCACGTCCGGAGGCGGGAAGAACTCGGTCTTCGCGATCAGCTGCACTCTGGGTGACACGGCTCCGGTCACGTCAGCACTCCTTCTCCCGGCTCCCGCGCAGCCTAACCGCGTGAGGGCGGTCACTCCCGGGTGACACGTGACACCATTGCTTCCTTGACTGACACCATGAATGACGTCATAGTGGTGTCATGGACTTGACGCCGTACATCGCCAACCTTCGCGAGGACCTCGCGAACACGGCTGCCGCCGGGGACGAGCAGACCCGGCGAGCGGCCGCACTGCTGTCCTCCGCACTCGAACCCGCCGTCCGCCTGACCCTGATGAACGCGCTCGCCGACCTGGCCGCCGAGGTCACGGCCGCGCTGCCGGGCCAGGTGGTGGACGTCCGGCTCGACGGCCGGGACGTCCGGGTCGTCGTCACCGGCACCGCCGAGGAGACGACGTCACGGGAGACATCACGTGACACCACACCGCCGCCACCGATCGACGGCGGTGACATCAGCCGGATCACGCTCCGGCTGGTCGAGCAGATCAAGGGCCAGGCCGAACGCGCCGCGGCCGCCCAGGGCGTCTCGCTGAACACCTTCGTTTCGCAGGCGGTGCAGGGCGCGCTGGGCCACGGGGCACTCGGCGGCGGCCACAAGCACCAGAGCAAGGGCGACCGCGGCGGGAGCGGGTCGCACCTGCACGGCTGGGTCCAAGGCTGAGGGGACGAGACGATGAGCGAAGAACAGACGACACCGGCCGAAGAGCCGAACGACGAACTCGTGCGGATCGACGAGTTCGAGACCGACGTCCCGCTGGAGCTGGACGTGAGCGTCACCATCGGCCGCGTCGAAATCGTCCTCGAAGGCGACTCCGGCGCGCGCGTGGAGCTGCGGCACGACCAGGGCGAGCAGCAGCCGTGGGTGGCGGGGGTCAACAGCCTGCTGTCCTGGGTCGGCGAACGCTTCGGCGACCAGCTGGGCGTCGACCCGGCGACCTCCCCCGCCGAGGCGGTGCGGCAGAGCCGGATCGAGAAGCTCGGCAACCGCCTGGTCGTGAGCGCACCGAAGGCGTGGCAGCTGCGCAACTCCGCGCTCGCGGTGAAGGTGCACGCGCCGGCGGGCTCGCACGTCGAGGTGCGGGCGGGCGCCGCGGACGTCACCGTGAGCGGCTCGGCAGGCCGCGTCGACCTGCTGACCGGCTCCGGCGAGGTCAAGCTCGAGCGCGCCGACGGCTCGGCGACGATCCGCACCGGCAGCGGCGCGGTGAAGCTCGGCCCGACCCTGGGCGGGCTGCAGCTGCGCAGCGGCAGCGGCCACGTCGAGGCGTCGTCGATCGCCGGCTCCGCGACGCTGGCCACCGGCACCGGCGACGTCTGGCTGGGCGCGGTCTCCGGCGAGGTGATGGCCCGCACCGGCAGCGGCGACCTTTCGGTGGCCGACGCCGGCTCGGGCTCGCTCGACCTGATCACCGGCTCCGGCGAGGTCCGGATCGGCATCCGCGGCGGGACGACCGCCGAGGTCGACCTGACCGCCAGCGCCGGGCGCGTCTCCAGCGAGCTGGACGTTGCCGACACCGCTCCCGAGGGCGGGGTGAAGCTGAAGGTCCGCGCCCGCACGGGCACCGGCAACGCCGTGGTGACGCGCGCGGCGGGCTGAGACAACCGGGCCTTCGGCCCGGGCCGGGGGCTTCGCCACCCGGACCCCCGAAAGCCTGGGCAAGGGGGAAGAGCGGGCCGTTCCCGGTACGGGGTGCCGGGAACGGCCCGTTCGCGCGAAATACCAGAGAAAGCGCCCTGCTGAAATCCGGCGGACGAATGGTGAATCCATCGAAAAGCCGTTTCACCTGGTTACACGCAAATTTCTCGCCTTCGCCTTGAACAAATCGCGAGGCTGTCTCGTTCACCACGGTTGACCGCGCCGGCCTGGCGAAAGGTGATCCGAGTGACCGAGCTGATCCGCCCCTCCTCACTGCACGGCCTGTCCGCCGCCGACCGCGTGCTGTTCCAGCGGTTCGGCACGGGAAAGCCGGCCGGAGTTCCGTTCCGCCGCATTCACGACGCCATTCTGGCGCAGGCGCGGGCCCGTCCGGGCGCAGTCGCCGTGCGGCACTCGGGTGAATCGCTCACCTACGCCGAACTCGATCGCCGGTCGGCGTCGCTCGCCGCCGTCCTCGCCGGGCTCGGGGTGCGGCCCGGCGACCACGTGGGCCTGTTCCTCACGCGGTCGATCCCGATGGTGGTCGGCATCCTCGCCGTGCTCCGCGCGGGCGCGGCCTATGTACCGCAGGACATCCGGATCGCCCCCGCGGCCCAGCTCGCGCACATAGTGGACACCGCGGGCATCGACGTCGTCCTGACCACCAGGGAGCACACCGCCGCCCTGCCCGCGGGAGTCGGCCGGGTCGTCGCCATCGACGGCGAACACCCGCGTTGTGACGCTCCCCCGGCGGACGGCGGCGGCACCGCGATGGTGATCTTCACGTCCGGGACGACCGGGCGCCCCAACGGCGTCCAGGTCACCCACGCCAACCTCGGCAACGTCCTGCTCACCGCCCCGGGTTCGCTCGGCATCCGGCCCGGCGACCGGGTGGCGCAGCTGCTGAACATCGCCTTCGACATGGCCGCCTGGGAAATCCTCGGCACCCTTTCGCACGGCGGCTGCCTGCTGATCCGCGGCAAGGACATCGAGGCGACCGCCCGCGAGGCCGACGTCCTCATCGCCACCCCCGGTGTGCTGTCCACAGTGGATCCGGGTGCCTGCCCGCGGGTGCGGACCGTCGCCGTGGCGGGCGAGCGGTGCCCGGCCGCGCTGGCCGACGCCTGGGCGCGGCGGGCGAGCTTCCACAACGCCTGCGGCCCCACCGAAGTGACCATCGTCAACACCGTGCAGCGCTACGACCCGCGGCTCGGCAAGCTGACGATCGGCCGTCCGGTGCCGAACACGACGGTGTACGTGCTCGACGACGAGCTGAGACCGTGCCCGATCGGGCAGGTCGGGGAAATGTGGGCGGGCGGCGCGTGCGTCACGGCGGGCTACGCGGGCAACGACGTCCTCACCGCGGAGCGCTACCGGCCGGACCCCTTCCTCGGCGGCGCGCACCGGATGTTCCGCACCCGGGACCTCGTCCGGTGGACCACCGACGGCCAGCTGGAACACCACGGCCGCACCGACGACCAGGTCAAGGTGCGCGGCTTCCGGGTCGAGCTGGACGCGGTCACCGCCACGCTGGAGCGGGCGCCGGGCTGCGCGCGGGCGGCCACCGTGCTCTACGACGGCGGGCTCGTCGGTTTCGTGACCCCCTCGACGGCCGAGCCGGAGCTGATCCGCCGTTCGGCCGAAGCCGCGCTGCCGTACTACAGCGTGCCCGCGATGATCGTCCCGGTGGACCACCTGCCGCTCACCGACCGGGGCAAGGTCGACCGGCGCGCCCTGTTGTCGCGTTTGGACAGTCGCGAGCCTGCGGAGACGGTGGCATGACCGCAACGCTCTCCTCCGCACCGGCGTCCGTGCGAGCCCGGCTGAAGCGACGGCCGTGGACCCACCACAACCGGCTGGCCGCCGCGGTGGTCGTGGGCAACGGTATCGCCGCCGCCGGCCCGCTCGACGTCGGCGTGCTGACCTGGCTGGTGCTGGGGAACCTGGCACTGGCCGTGCTGATCCGCCAGCAGCTGGTGATCAACCTGCTGTTCCGGCTGGCCACCACCGCGCCGCTGCGCCGTTCGCTGCGGCTGCGGTGGACGCTGGGCAAGGTCTACCACTTCGGCGGGCTGCACGTCGGCGGCACGGTCTGCGCCACCGGGTGGTTCCTCGTGCTCACCGGCGTGCTGACCGTCCGCGGCGGATCGGCGGCCCTGCTGGTGACCACCTGGGCGATCGCGGTGGTGCTCGCCGTCGTCGTCGCGCTCGCGCTGCCCGGGGTGCGGGCGCGGCGGCACGACCTGTTCGAACGCTCCCACCGGTTCGGCGGCTGGACGCTGCTGGTGCTGTTCACCGTCCACTCGGCGCTGCTGGGCGGGCCCGGTTTCGTGGGCTCGGGGCCGTTCTGGGTGCTGCTGGCCGTCGTCGTCAGCGTGGCGCTGCCGTGGCTGCGGCTGCGGCGGGTGCCGGTGCGGATCACCCGGCCGTCGCCGCACGTGGCGCTGCTGTCGTTCGACTACGGCGTGACGCCGTTCGCCGGCTCGTCGACGGCGCTGAGCCGGAACCCGTTGCTGGAGTGGCACTCCTTCGCGAACGTGCCCGCGCCGGGGCGAACCGGGTTCCGGCTGACGGTGTCCCGGGCCGGCGACTGGACCGGCGCCCTGATCGACGACCTGCCTTCGCACCTGTGGGTGAAGGGCATCCCGACGGCCGGGGTGGGCAACATCGACAGGCTGTTCCGCCGGGTGGTGTGGGTGGCCACCGGCAGCGGGATCGGCCCGTGCCTGCCGCACCTGCTCTCCGGGGAGACGCCCGCGCGGCTCGTCTGGTCGACCCGCCACCCCCGGCGCACCTACGGCGACGAGCTCGTCGACGAAATCCTCGCCGTCCAGCCGGACGCCGTCGTGTGGGACACCGGCAGCGACGGCAAGCCCGATCTGGTCGAGCTGGCCCTGGCCGCGCACCGGGACTTCGACGCGGAAGCGGTGATCTGCATTTCGAACAAGAAGACAACGTGGCACGTCGTCGAGGCGCTGGAAGCCCGCGGGATTCCGGCGTTCGGCGCGATCTGGGACTCGTGAGGGAGACAGCATGGACCGGACCGTCGTGGTGGAACTGCAGGCGCCCGTGGCGACCGTGACCGTGGACCGGCCGCGGGCGCGCAACGCGCTGTCGTCCCAGGTGCTCACCGAGCTGCTCGCGGTGTGCTCGTCGCTGGGCGGGAACCCGGCGGTCGCGGGGGTCGTCCTCACCGGCGCGCCGGGCCCGGCGTTCGTCGCGGGAGCCGACATCCGCGAGATGGCGGCGCTGGATCCCCCGCGAGGGGCGCGGTTCGGGGCGCTCGGCCAGGAGGTCACCCGGGCGCTGGAGGCACTGCCGGTGCCGGTGATCGCCTGCGTGGACGGCTACGCGCTCGGCGGCGGCTGCGAGCTCGCCCTGGCGTGCGACTTCGTCTACGCGACCCCCAAGGCGGTGTTCGGCCAGCCGGAGGTGCTGCTCGGGCTGGTCCCGGGGTTCGGCGGCTGCGTCCGGTTGTGGCGTCAGGTGGGGCCCGGCCGGGCCCGTGAGCTGATCTTCACCGGCCGGCACGTCGACGCGGCCGAGGCGCACCGGATCGGGCTGGTCACCGAGCTGTTCGACAGCCGCGAAGCGATGCTCGCCGGGGCTCGCGCGACGATCAAGGCGGTGTCGCGGAACTCGCGTGCCGCGGTGGCACTGGCCAAGGGCGCGGTGAACGCGAGCCGCGGGCGCACCGTGGACGACGGCCTGGAGCTGGAGCTTTCGGCGTTCCGCTCGGCGTTCGCCGGGCCGGACGTGCGCGAGGGCACCGGCGCGTTCCTCGGCAAGCGCGAACCCGGGTTCGGCTGCTGACCGGGGTGGTGCGCCATCAACGAGACGCACACGGCGCTGCTGCGGGCGCTGCACGACGAGCACGCACCGGCGCTGTGGCGGTACGCCCTGCGCCTGACCGGCGACGACCAGCTCGCGCAGGACGTCGTCCAGGAGTCGTTGCTGCGGCTGTGGAACAGCCCGGAGATCCTGGAACAGGGCGAGCCGGCGTCGCGCGCGTGGCTGTTCACGGTGGCGCGCAACGTGGTGATCGACGAGCGCCGGAGCGCGCGCTCGCGGCGGGAGGTCCGGTCGCCGTCCGTCCCGGAGGAGTCGCGCACCGACCCGATCGACTCGGCGCTGGACGCGTGGGTGATCACGGACGTGCTGACCCAGCTGACCCCGGAGCACCGGACGGTGATCGTCCGCGCGTACTACATGGGGCAGTCGGTGGCGGAGCTGGCGGTGGCGCTGGAGGTCCCGCCGGGAACGGTCCGGTCCCGGTTGTTCTACGGCCTGAGGGCGCTGCGGCTGGCGTTGCAGGAGCGGGGGTTGACCAGGCGTTGAACTCGTTTTCGGACCCGTACCGCGATTGGGACGCGGCGTACGTGCTGGGCGCCCTGTCACCGGCCGAGCGGCGCGAGTACGAGGGGCATCTGGGGTGTTGCGCGTCGTGTGCGGAGGCGGTGGCTTCGTTCGCCGGGCTGCCCGGGATCCTTTCGGTGGTGCCGCGGGAGACGTCGGTGGAGCTGCTCGGGCCGGTGTCGTCGCGGGTTTCGCTGGTGCCGGGGCTGGTGCGGGCGGTCCGGGCTTCGCGACGGCGTGGCCGGGCGCGGGTGGCGGCGGCGCTGGCCGGGGCCGCGCTGGCCGGGGCGGTGGCCGGGTCGCGGTTGGTCGCGCCGGGGTGTGCGCCGGATCCGCGGATCGACCGGGCGACGCCGACGCCGGTGACGAGTGCCGGTCCGGACCGGCCGGGCGGGTTACCGGCCGGCCGCACGGCGGCGCCGGCGGGACCGTGGTCCGCCGGCGCCCCACCCCCGGTCGCCCGCTGGTCGTGGTAGCGGTCAGAAGGCGATCAAGTTGCCGTAACCGGACCCGAAGGTGGACTCGTAGAACTGGAATTCGAGTCGGAACCTGGTCCCGTCCTTGACGTTGGTGGCGATGACCATCCAGTCGGTGCCGGCGTCCGAGTAGTAGTACTTCCAGCTGCTCTGGCAGTACCCGGCGCTGACGAAGCAGACGCGGATGAGCGCCTGGAAGGGTTCGTCGCCGCTTTGCGACCGGTTGCTGAAGTTGATGTCCTGGCACCGGTTGGTCGTGGTGTAGGTGCCGGAAGCGGACGGCAGGTACGCGTTGGCCGGGCCGCCCGTGACGTACCCGGATGCCGCGTTGTCCAGGCACAGGCCGGGCCGGGCCGACGGGGTGGCCGCGCCGGCCTGCCCCGAGGCGAGGCTGAAGAACACCGCGAACACGGCCGTGAGCAGGCGAATGCGGTGGAGCCGATGCGCTTTCCGCGGGGTGCGGGCGCCTGAGCGTGCCGGCCGTCTGGTGCGGGTGGTCACCGTTCCCTCCTTCATGGTGGGTTTTCGTCGGGAGATGCCCGGGCGCGGGCTTGCCGGACCGCCCGCTAGTAGTGGTAGCAGCGGTTGGCCACGTCGTTCGACGGGAACCGCATCGCGTTGCGGGTGTTCGGGCCGTACACGCCGTCCGCGGTGGTGCCGATGCTCCCCTGCACGCCCTTGAGGGCGGCCTCCGTCCGCGGGCCGAAACCGCCGTCGACGGCGAGGTTTCCCACCAGCTCACTCGCGTAGGGGGCGGCCAGGTGGACGGTCGGGTAGCAGGCCTTCAGCGTGTACTGCAGGCTGCGCACGACGGCGGAGTTGGCCGCCTGGGTCCGGCCGATGAGGCAGGTGACGTTCCCGCTGCCGGTCGCGGGCACGGCGAGGTTGTTGCCGCCTCGGTTCACGTTGATCGTGGTGGTGCACAGCGGCGTCGCCGCGGACGCGACGCCGGAGGGCACCAGCGTGAACGCCGTCGCCGCGAGCACCGTGGCGACGGCGGCGGCGGTGTGCCCCAGCGGGCCGATGCGTTTGCTCATGAGCTTTCCCTCCTCGGTTTCGGTACTTTCACGTTCCGTTGGTCAGCGAGCCACCGCCCCCACTGCCGCTCCCCGTTTTGAGGCAGTTCAGGAAGTAGGAGCCGAAGAGGCCCCTGATCGTCTTGGACTTGGCGACAAAACGGTTGCTGTTGCTGAGAATTCCCACCTCGATGCCGTTACCGGCGTCGTGCACGCGGCAGGTGGTCGTTCCGCTGGTCGGCGCGAAGACCGTCATCACGACGGCGTGTTCGACGGCGTTCGCCGGGATCGCGCCGGTCGAACAGCCGATGCTGGAGGCCGGAATGGTGCAGCCGCGGGTGTCGGCCGCCGCCGTTCCGGCGCCGAGCACCAGCCCGAGCAGAACGGTGGCGCCGCTGACGGCGACCGCCAGGGGTTTCGTTGTCCTGTGCGACATCTTTCGGCTCCTTGATCTGTTTCCCGTTCCCCGAGTCTGCTCCGGCTACCTTGACGGCGGCTTGACACGGACGACCCGCGAGTGGGCATGATGCGGCGGGGGGAGCTGATGGAGTTCCGGTTGCTGGGTCCCTTGCGCGTCCGCAGGGGCGACGAGGACCTCGAGCTCGGGCGCCGCGCGCAACGCCTGGTGCTCGGCGTGCTGCTGCTCGAAACCCGCAAACCGGTTTCCTTCGCCCGGCTGGAGGAAGTGCTCTGGGGTGAGTTCGTGCCGCCGAACGGCCGAGCGATGCTGCAGACCCACGTGTCGCGCCTGCGCCGGCTGCTCGACCCCGGCCGGGCGGGCGGCGGCGAGTGCCGGATCGTGACGCTGGGGTCGGCCTACCTCCTCGAGACCGACCCCGGAACCGTGGACGTCCACCGGTTCCGGGAGGCGGTGACGCGCGGGCTGGCGTCGGCCGACCTCGAGGAGAAGGCGTGCTTGCTTCGCGGCGCGCTGGACCTTTGGCGCGGCCCGCTCCTCGCCGACGTGCTCGACGACGACCTCAGGTACCAGCTCGGCGCCGGGCTGGAAGAACTGCGCCTGACCGCCTGGGAAGCGCTGGCGGAAGCCGATCTCGCCGTGGGACGGCATCGCCAGGCGACGGCCACGCTCGCGGAACTCGTGGCCGAGTACCCGACCCGGGAATCGCTGGTCTCCTCACTGATGCTCGCCCTCTACCGGGACGGCCGGGGCGCGGAAGCACTCACCGTCTACCACGACACGCGCACGGCGCTCGCCGACCGGCTCGGCGCGGATCCCAGCCGCGCCCTGCAGCAGCTGTACCACGCCATCCTGCGGGCGGACCCCGGCCTGGTGGTGACCGGCGGCCCGAAGCCCACGGAACGGGCCGTGCCGCGCCAGCTGCCCGCGGCGACGCGGCCGTTCGTCGGGCGGGCCGGCGAATTCGCCGTGCTCGACGAAACTTCCGGCCACGCCGGTCGCCAACGCGCGTCGGTCGTCGTGCTGGCAGGCATGGCAGGCGCCGGCAAGACCGCCCTGGCCCTGAACTGGGCGCACCGCAGGCAGGAGTGCTTCCCGGACGGCCAGCTCTTCCTGAACCTCAACGGGTTCAGCGACTTGCCGGCGACCTCGCCTGCCGACGCGCTGGCGCAGTTGCTCCGCGCCCTCGGCGTTTCCGTCGCGGATCTGCCGAAGTCGGTGGACGAGGCCGCAGCGTTGTACCGCACGCTCGTGGCCGCCCGGCGGGTTCTGGTGCTCCTCGACAACGCCGCGAGCGCCGACCAGGTGCGCCCGCTGCTTCCCGGCGGCGGGAAGTGCTTCACGCTGGTGACCAGCCGGGGCAGCCTGAACGGCCTGGTCGCCGTCGACGGGGCGCGGCGGATCACGGTCGGCTCGCTCAGCACGCACGAGTCGTGTGCGCTGCTGAGCGAGATCGCCGGGGCCGGCCGGCTCGGGGACGAGCACCCGGCAGCGCGCGAGATCACCCGGTTGTGCGCCCGGTTGCCGCTCGCCGTGCGGATCGCCGGGGCGACGCTGGCCGAGAACGGAAGCCTGTCCGTCACCGGGTACGCGGCCGAACTGGGCACCGACCGCAGGCTGGCCGCGTTGCAGGTCGCCGACGACCCGGACGCGGCCGTGCGGGTGGCGCTGGACCGGTCCTACGCCAACCTGCGTCCGCCGGTGCGCCGGCTCCACGCGTTGCTGGGTCTTCTTCCTGGGCCCGACATCTCCCTGCCGGCCGCCGCCGCCCTCGCCGGGCTTCCGCAGCCGCAGGCCGCGCACCGGCTGGCCCAGCTCACCGACACCCACCTCGTCGTCAGCTCCGGCGCCGACCGCTACGCGATGCACGACCTGGTGCGGCTCTTCGCCCGCGAGCGGGCCGTCACCGACGCGACCGCGGCGGACCGGGACGACGCCGCCGTCCGCGTCCTGACCTGGTACCGGGACGCCGCGAACGCGGCGGATCGGGTGCTCCGCCCCCGGGAGCGGCCCAACTTCGAGTCGGCCACCCACCCCATCGCCCCGGCCGACGAGGCGGCCGCGCTGGACTGGTTCGGCCGGGAGGAGGAGAACCTCGTCGCCGCCGCGGCCTTCGCCGGGCGGGAGCACCCCCGGCTCGCCTGGCAGATCGCCGCGGCCATGTACGGGTGGCTGTACCGCCGCTATTCCCGCACCGGGTGGATCGAGCTCTACCGGCGCGCCGCCGACGCCGCCGTCCGGGCCGGCGACACCGCGGGAGAAGCCCTCATCGTCGGGCGGATGGCCATCGCCTACGGTCTGCTCCGCCAAGTGGACGACGCCGTGGCCGCGTGCCGGCGCGCCTACGAGCTGCGCCGGTCCCTCGGCGACCGGCTGGGCGCGGCGACCGCGCTGTTGAACCTGGCCGCGGTCCACCTCAACGACCGGTGTCCGGAAGAGGCGATCCGGGTCCTGCACCGGGCGACGGAGGAAGCGCGGGGCGTCGCCGGCAGCGGGCACTTCACCACGATGATCTACAGCAACCTGGCCGAGGCCTATCACCTCACCGGCCGGTTCCGGGAGGCGCGGCAGTACTTCCGCCGCGCCCTCGAGGCCGGCAGCCGGGACACCAACGTTCGCGACCAGGCCCAGATCCTGATCGAGTTCGCCGCGTTCAGCGCCGGGTGCGACGACCTGGGACAGGCCCTCGACCTCGCCGAACGCGGCCGGCACCTCGCCGCCGCCACCGGTGACGAGGTCCTGGTCGCGGAGGCACGGGAACAGCTGGGCTCGATCCACCTGGCCCTCGCCGAGACCGGCCCGGCCCTCGAACACTTCTACGCCGCTCTGGCCACCTACGACCGTCTCGGCCACCGCGGCACCGCCGAACTCCGCGACCAGATCAAGAAGATCCATTCGGCAACCCCGGACCACGGGTGACTTCGCCGCCCAGGCCCTCTCCCGTTCGGATTCCATCGGTGAGGAGCACTGACCGGCTGCGGCGCGCGTGCCGGATCGAGCCCGTTCTCAGCGCACCAGCTTCGCCAGGGGTCCGGCCAGGTCGCCGCGGGTGCCCACCGCCACGCCCGAGAGGCCCAGCCACTCCGCCATGTGCCGCAGTTCGGCCGCCAGCTCGGGCAGGACCCGCGCCACGTCGATTCCCTCCTCCGCGAACGCTCCCTGGACCCGCAGGACCCCCGCCGCGCGGTCGGACTTCAGGTCCACCCGGGCCACCAGTGCGCCGTCCAGCAAGAACGGGAACACGTAGTACCCGTACACCCGCTTCGGCTCCGGGACGTAGATCTCGATGCGGTAGTGGAAGCCGAACAGCCGCTCCGTGCGGGCGCGCTCCCAGATCAGCGGGTCGAACGGGCACAGCAGTGCCCGGCCCGTCACCACGCGCGGGGTGCGAGCCGACGCGTGCCGGTACGCCGGCTGCTTCCAGCCCCGGACCGCGACCGGCTCCAGTTCGCCCGACTCCACCAGCTCCGCCACCGCCTGGCGGGCCGGCGCCGGGCCGAGGCGGTAGTAGTCGCGCAGGTCCGTCTCCGTGGCCACGCCCAGCGCCCGCGCCGAGCGCGAGATCAAGCCCCGCGCGCCCTCTTCCGCCGAGACCGACCGCGACAGGATCTCCGGCGGGACCACCCGCTCGGTGAGGTCGTAGAGCCGCTCGAAGGAGCGCCGGGTGCCGGTGGTCAGCTGGCCGATGCCGAACAGGTACTCGCAGACGCGCTTGACCTCCGACCGCTCCCACCACGACCCCGGCCCGCGGCGCTGGGCGTCCGCCTCCACCGCGCGTTCGATGCCGCCGGCGCCGATCGGGCCCAGCTCCTTGACCACCGACAGGATCTCGTCGACCAGGCCCGGCGACTTCTCGATCAACGGCCCGTAGTGCCGCCACCAGCCGTCGCGCTTGGCGCCCGAGCGGATCAGCGGCCAGTCCTCGATCGGGAGCAGGCTCGCCTCATGGGCCCACGTCTCCACCAGCAGCCGCGGACGACGCGCCGAGTTCGCCCACGCCGCCTCGTCGAGCATCGCCGGGTCGTACGAGCCCAGCCGCGAGAACACCGGCATGTAGTGGGCCCGGACCGCGACGTTCACCGAGTCCAGCTGCAGCAGCTGGACCCGCGACAGCACCCGTTTCAGGTGCTGCCGCGAAGGCACGCCGGAGGGACGCGGGTCGCTGAAGCCCTGTGCGGCCAGGAACGCCTTCCGGGCCGTCGAGACACTGATCGTTTGCATGGTGAGCTCATGGTGCCACCCACCACCGACAAAAACCGGCGCCCCAGTATCTTCGCCCCATGAGCGACGCCGCCGTCCGTCCCGCCGACCTGTCCGACGCCGCGGAGATCGCCCGCATCCAACGCGACACCTGGCACGCCGCCTACGAAGACCTCCTGGGCAAGAACGCCCTGGCCCAGCTGGACGCCACCGACCTGGCCGGCACCTGGACCGAGACCATCGACCACCCCGGCAGCCTCGTCTACGTGGCCACCGAGGGCGAGTTCACGGTCGGCTTCTGCGTCGCCGGGCGCGCCCCCGAAGACGAGGTCGCCCAGGCCGACGGGAGCCTGCCCGAGGACGCGGACACCACCGGGCTGATCGCCACCGTGCTCGTCGAGCCGCGGTGGGGGCGCCGTGGGCACGCCGGGCGGCTACTCGCGACGGCCGCCGCGGGCCTGCGGGCCGACGGCGCCTCCCGCGGCATCGCCTGGGTCGCCCAGGGCGACCACGCCACCCTCGGCTTCTACCGCCGGGCCGGCTGGAACCCCGACGGCACCGTCCGCACCCTCGACACCGGCGACAAAATGGTCCGCGAGGTCCGGCTCACCGGCACCCTCGACCTCACCCTGAGCTGAGTCCCGGAAGATCACCCACCGCATCACGGCGTACATGAACACGCCCTCGCACGCGCCCGCGAGCAGCCGCGAGAGGTGGTATTCGACGCCCAGCGCCGTCAGCCCCGCCCCCACACCCAGCAGAAACGCCGCGTAATTGACACCGATCGCAACTATGTAAAGCCCGAGCTGGATTCCGACGGCGGCGTGGGAATGGAAGTTGAACGTCCGGTTCAGCACGAAGCTCAGCCCGAACGCGCAGCAGTAGGCGAGCGTGATCGCCAGCCACACCGGCCGGCCGAGCACCCCGTGGAAGACGGTCAGCAGCCCGAGGTCGACGCCGAAGGTGAACCCGTTGATCAGGCAGAACCCGAGAAACGTCGGCGCCACGATCCGCGACAACCCGAAGGGGAGGATGCGCACGACGGCCCGGCACAGGGCGCCGAATCGGTCAGCGGGCGTACGGAGCTGCTCGGCGGCCACCCCGCCAGTCTTCCGATGGGAGGTGACGGGAAGCCGTCCGGCAGGTGATCTTCTGGTGCGGACCACCGGCCGAAAGGTGGGGCCAACCCCAGTGCGCGGAGATTTCGAACTGATAACTTGGAAGAACCCGAGTGATTTTCAGGAGGTGACACGGTGAGCTGGATCCTGCTGACGCTGGGCGTCGCGTTCGGTTCGGCCATCGTGCCGCTGATCAACGCCGAGGTCTTCCTGCTCGGGCTGTGCGCGAGCCAGCCGGGGCTGCACTGGCTGTGGCTCGGGGCGGCGGTGGCGGTCGGGCAGATCGCCGGGAAGACGCTGTACTACCTGGCCGCGCGCGGGACGATCAAGCTGCCGAAGCCCCTGCACGACAGGTTGCACCGAGAGCGCCCGCTGACGCCCCGGCGGGTGCGCTGGCAGCTGCGGACGAAGCGGGTGCGAGCGTGGCTCGACCGGCTGCGCGAGCGCTGCCACCGGCACCCGCACTGGATGGCGGGGACGTATGGCGTGAGTTCCCTGGTGGGGCTGCCGCCGTTCATGGCGACCAGCGTGCTGGCGGGGCTGGTGCGGATGCGGCTCGCGACCTTCTTGACCACGGGGCTGGCCGGGAGGTGGATCCGCTTCAGCTTGATCGCGGCTTCACCCGCGGTGTTCGCGGGCTGGCTGCACCACTGAGATCAGGGCGGTCCAGGCAGCGCGTGAGACGGTGAGCTGGCCCAGGTGACGAGATTTGGTGTCCCGCACCCCGACGGTGGTGGACACTGCCACCTCGACACAATCGGTGTGCTGGCTGTAGCTCGACTTGCGCCAGTGGAAGCCAACCTCCACACAATCGGTTTCGTTGCCGCTGTAGCTCGACTTGCGCCAGGTGAACACGGTGCCTCCTAGCTATCGGGTGGCTTCTCGCAAAAGAGCGAGGGATGCCTCCTCGGTAAGAGCTTTGCCGGTGATCACCCTAGCCAGCTCATAGTACGGGCCGCCACCGCCTTCGGGCAGAAATCCGCTGGCGTGGTAGTGCTCCAGATGCACGATCGCGGGCCGGTCGCCGAACTCGTAGACGATGAAAGGCCCGAGCAGCCCGGGGTGGTATCCGACATCCAGCGGCACGATGCGCAGCGAAATATTGGGGCGCCGCACGGCTTGCAGGAGATGATCGAACTGGTCGGACATGATGTCCTCGTTGCCGACCTGAGTCCGGAGGGCGGCCTCGCCGACAAGGGCACGCAGGTAAACCGGTTCCCGCGCGGTCAGGATCTTCTGGCGATTCAAGCGCTTGACCAATCGCCGATCCGCTTCCTCTTCACCGATGCGCGCGGCGGTCAGGATCGCGCGGGCGTAGTCGGCGGTCTGGAGCAGCCCGGGGACGATCGCGGGCGCCCAGTTGGTGATCTTCGTGGCGGTGCGCTCGTACTCGATGATCCCGGTGAGCGCCGACGGCAGGTCGGACGGGTTCGAGTCCAGCCAGTTGGGCTCTTTCACGTGCTGCGCGAGGAAAAGGATCCGGCTCGTCGTCGCCCGATCCACCCTCAAGTACCCGAGAATCCTCGCCACCTCCTCCACCGGCGGCACCCGGATCCCCAGCTCCCACTGCGACAGCAACCGCGGATCCACTTCCAGCGCCCGAGCCAGCTCACGCAACCCGAACTTCCGCGCCTCACGCACCTCGCGCAGCGACGCGGACAACGCCCGGGAACCCGGAGAAGACGAAGTCGGTTTCATGCGGCCGATAGTACGAACACCGCGCATTTCACGAATGAACGACAACTGTCAGCGAAATGCCACACCGCAGCTACGGCGAAGCAAAAACCCGAACGGCGACCCGCACGAAACCGCGCACCAACGGGCTGCTCGCCGCCTTCGGCCAGGCCACCACCAGCTCACTCACCGGCCGGTCCGACACCGGCACCACGCACAGCCCCGGCGGCACCGGCTGGTCGGCCGGGGCGAGGGCGGCCGTGCCGTTCCAGAGCACCGCCTGGAGGCACTCCTGGATCGTCCGCATGACCGGGGCGTCGTCGCCGGGCGGGCCGCCCGTCCAGTAGGCGCTCCAGCGGGGATCGGTGCCGTCCGGGAGGCGGACCCAGCGGCGGCCGGCCAGGTCGCCCGTCGCCACCGAGGTGCGGCCGGCCAGGGGGTCGTCGTCGCGCAGCACCACGCCCACGCCGACCCGGCGCAGCACGTGGACACCGATCTCCGCCGTCTCGAACGGCGTTCGGGTGAGGGCCACGTCGACCAGGCCGGCGCGGAGGCCGGCCGTCGGGTCGGCGAGGTCGGTCTCGTGCACGCGCACGTCCACGTGCGGGTGCTGCGCGCGGAACTGCGCCACCAGGTGGGCGCCGACCTGCTCGGCGGCGTCCGCGAGCGTGCCGACGGTGAGGGTCGCCGCCGCGGTCACGCGGTCGCGGATGCGGCCCGCCTGCGCCAGCAGCGCGACAGCCTCGTCGTACAACACCGCGCCCGCGTCGGTGAGCGTGACGCCCTTGGGGGTGCGCTCGAACAGCGTCGCGCCCAGCTCGTCCTCCAGCCCGCGCACCGCGCGGCTCAGCGGCGGCTGCGCCATGTGCAGCCGCTCCGCCGCGCGACCGACGTGCCGCTCCTCGGCCACCGCGACGAAGTACCGGAGCACCCGCAAGTCCATACCCCCACGGTATCGAGCTGGCCGAACCGGTCTTGGACGTCCACCGGCCCGCGCGCCGAGGATCGGAACCATGCGCATCGGCACCTTCACCTACGACACGACCCGCGACCTGGCCGCCACCGTGGAAACCGCCGCCACGCTGCCGGAGATCTTCGAACGGGCGATCCGCGGCGAGTTCGACGTCGCCGAGCTCGGCCTGACGTTCTACCTGCGGCTGCTCGACGAAGGCACACCGTTCGTGGCGCTGCCGATCTTCCCCAACCGCGTCTTCCGGCACTCGTGCGTCTTCGTCAACATCCACGCGGGGATCACCGGACCGGGTGATCTCACCGGCCGGACCATCGGCGAGTTCGGCACCTACGGACGGCCTGGCCGGGCGCGTCTACACGATGTTCGAAGCCGCGAAGGACGCCGCCGCCGCGCGCTACCGCCGGGGACAGCGGCTCTACCAGGTGCAGACCATGCTGCCGTGGGCGAACGCGCTGGTCGAGGAGACCATCGCCGAGTTCGGCGAGAACTGGTGGCCCTACGGGATTTCGGCCAACCGCCTCGCCCTGGACACCTACCTGCGGTACCACCACGAGCAGGGCCTGTCCTCGCGGCGGTGGCAGGTCGATGAGATCTTCGCGCCGGAGCTACTCGGTACGTGAGGCGGCTTCCAGCTCGACCGCCTTCTTCATCGTCTCCCGCGCCCGCCGCCGGTCACCGGCGATGTCGTAGGCGTACGCGAGCTTGTACCAGGCCCGCCAGTTGTCCTGGTCGGCCTCGACCTCCGCGCGGCGCAGCTCGAACCACGCGTCGGCCGCCTCGCGATCCACCCGGCCCGAAGGCCGGCGCGGGAGGTCCGAGACGTCCGGGAGCTCGCCCTCGGCGTCCAGGCGCCGGGACAGGCGCTGGACCTGCAGACCGTTGCGCCACGTCATCACGACGACCCAGCTGCCCAGCACCGGCAGCAGCAGCACGCCCGCACCGAGCGCGATACCGACGCCCGTCCCCGTCTTGAACAGCGCGAACGCCCTGTCCGCCAGCAGGAACAGGTAGACGACCAGCGCCGCCGTCAGCAGCAGCGCGACGTTGCGGGCCCTCACAGGTCGAGGACGTTTTCCAGGCCGACCGTCAGGCCGGGGCGCTTCAGCACCTCACGCACGCCGAGCAGCACGCCCGGCATGAAGGACGTCCGGTCGAGGGAGTCGTGGCGGATGGTCAGGGTCTCCCCCTCGCCGCCGAACAGGATCTCCTCGTGCGCGACCAGGCCCGGCAGGCGGACCGAGTGCACGCGGACCTCCTCGACCGTCGCGCCGCGAGCGCCGTCCAGCTCGTCCGTCGTCGCGTCCGGGCCCGGCGTCACGCCCGCCTCCGCGCGTGCCGCGGCGATCATCCGGGCGGTGTGCGCGGCGGTGCCGGACGGCGCGTCGGCCTTGCGGTTGTGGTGCAGCTCGATGATCTCGGCCGAGGCGTAGAACTTCGCCGCCTGGGCCGCGAACCGCATCGCGAGAATCGCGCCGAGAGCGAAGTTCGGCGCGATCAGCACGCCCACCGACGGCTTCGGCGCCAGCAGGTCCCGCAGCGAAGCCAGCCGGGACTCGCTGAAGCCGGTGGTGCCGACGACCGCGTGGATGTCGTGCCCGACCAGGTACTCCAGGTTGCCCATGACCGCGTCGGGGTGGGTGAAGTCCACGACCACCTGCGCCTCGGCCAGCGCCGCGAAGTCGTCGCCCGCGTCCAGGGCCGCAACGACCTTCATGTCGCCCGCGTTTTCGACGGCCTTCACCACCGTCGCGCCCATGCGGCCGCGGGCGCCGAGCACACCGACGTTGATGGTCATGAAGCGATCACCTCGTGCAGGTCGTCCGGAAGGTCGTCGGCGTGAGCGTACGGCCCGACGACCGCCGCCGCCGAGACGCCACCGGGCCGGGCGAACAAAGTGCGAGCGAGCGCACACACGTCCTCGGTGGTGACCGCGTCGATGCGGGCGATCGTGTCGTCGACGCCCAGGTAGCGGCCGTAGTTGAGCTCGTTCTTGCCGATCCGCGACATCCGCGACGACGTGTCCTCCAGGCCCAGCACCAGCCCGCCGCGCAGCTGCCCCTTGGCCCGGGCCACCTCGGCGTCGGTCAGGCCGTCGACGCCGACCTTGTCGAGCACCTCGCGGATGACGCCGGCGACGTCGCCGAGCTTCTCCGGCTGGCAACCCGCGTACACGGCCAGGTGCCCGGTGTCGGCGTAGCTCGCGACCGACGAGTACACCTGGTAGGCCAGCCCGCGCTGCTCGCGGATCTCCTGGAACAACCGCGACGACATGCCGCCGCCGAGGGCCGCGTTGAGCACCGACAGCGCGAAGCGGCGGTCGTCGTGGCGGGACAGCGACCGCAGGCCCAGCATGACGTGCGCCTGCTCGGTGTCGTCGGTGTGCAGGGCCAGCTTCGGCACGGTCTTGATCCGGGCGCGGCCCTCGCGGGGCGCGACCGGTGTCGCGGTGCCGGTCAGGCGCTCGCCGAGGGCCTTGCGGACCAGCCGCAGCACCTGGTTGTGGTCGATGTTCCCGGCCACGGACAGGACCATCCGCGGCAGCGTATAGCGGCGCTTGTAGAAGTTGCGCAGCGCGGCCGGCGACATCTCGATGATCGACTTCTCGGTGCCGAGCACCGGGCGGCCGAGCGGGTGGTCGCCGAGGATGGCCGTCACGAACGTCTCGTGCAGCAGGTCCTCGGGGTCGTCGTCGCGCATCGAAATCTCTTCGAGGACGACGCTGCGCTCCATGTCCATGTCGCGGTCGGTGCACAGCGCGTCGAACACGACGTCGGTGACCAGGTCCACGGCGAGCGGGAGGTCGGCGTCGAGCACCTGCGCGTAGTAGCAGGTGTGCTCCTTCGCCGTGAAGGCGTTGAACTCGCCGCCGACCGCGTCGATCTCCTCGGCGATCTGCGTGGCGTCACGGTGCTTCGTGCCCTTGAACAGCAGGTGCTCGAGGTAGTGCGCGGCACCGGCGACCGCGGCCGGCTCGTCGCGGGAGCCGATGGCGACCCACAGCCCGACCGTGGCCGAGCGCGAGGCGGGGACGTGCTCGGTGATCACCCGCAGGCCGCCGGGCAGGACACTGCGCTTGACGACCGCACCGTCCGGAGTGGACTCCAGCGTGCGGGTGGTGCCGACGGGCTGCTCGTGCCCGGAAACCTGCCGTGCCATTTGTTCCTTACTCACCTTGCCGTGAAGGCCACCTCAGGGGTACCCCCGAGATGGCCTTCACGGATCGAACAAGCGGTGCTTACTTGGCGTCGGCCTTCTCGGCGTCGGCCGGCTTGTCGCCGCCCTCGGCGGGCTTCGCCGCGTCCTCGTCCTTGACCACGATCAGGCTGATCTTGCCGCGGTTGTCGATGTCGGCGATCTCGACGCGGAGCTTGTCGCCCACGTTGACCACGTCCTCGACCTTGGCGATCCGCTTGCCGTTGCCCAGCTTCGAGATGTGCACCAGGCCGTCCTTGCCCGGCAGCAGCGAGACGAACGCGCCGAACGCGGCCGTCTTCACCACGGTGCCGAGGAAGCGCTCGCCGACCTTGGGCAGCTGCGGGTTGGCGATGGCGTTGATCTTGTCGATCGCCGCCTCCGCCGACGGGCCGTCGGCCGCGCCCACGTAGATCGTGCCGTCGTCCTCGATGGAGATGTCGGCGCCGGTCTCCTCGGTGATCGAGTTGATCATCTTGCCCTTCGGGCCGATGACCTCGCCGATCTTGTCGACCGGGATCTTCACGGAGGTGACGCGCGGCGCGAACGGGCTCATCTCGTCCGGGCCGTCGATCGCCTCGGCGATGACCTCGAGGATGGTGTTGCGGGCGTCCTTCGCCTGCTTCAGCGCGGCCGCGAGGACCTCCGACGGGATGCCGTCGAGCTTCGTGTCGAGCTGCAGCGCGGTGATGATGTCCTTGGTGCCGGCGACCTTGAAGTCCATGTCACCGAGGGCGTCCTCGGCGCCGAGGATGTCGGTCAGCGCGACGTAGCGCGTCTCGCCGTCGACCTCGTCGGACACCAGGCCCATCGCGATGCCCGCGACCGGCGCCTTCAGCGGCACGCCGGCGTTGTACAGCGCCATGGTGGACGCGCAGACCGAGCCCATCGACGTCGAGCCGTTGGAGCCCAGCGCCTCGGAGACCTGGCGGATCGCGTACGGGAACTCGTCCCGCTTCGGCAGCACCGGCACCAGGGCGCGCTCGGCGAGCATGCCGTGGCCGATTTCGCGGCGCTTCGGCGAACCGACGCGGCCGGTCTCACCGGTGGAGAAGGGCGGGAAGTTGTAGTGGTGCAGGTAGCGCTTCGTCGTCTCCGGGGAGAGCGAGTCGATCTGCTGCTCCATGCGCAGCATGTTCAGCGTGGTGACGCCCAGGATCTGGGTTTCGCCGCGCTCGAACAGCGCCGAGCCGTGCGCCCGCGGGATCACGGCGACCTCGGCCGAAAGCGACCGGATGTCGGTGAGGCCACGGCCGTCCATCCGGATCTTCTCCGTGAGGACGCGCTGGCGCATGATCTTCTTCGTCAGGGCCTTGAACGCCCCGCCGATCTCCTTGTCGCGGCCCTCGAAGGCTTCGCCCTCGCCCAGCCCGACCTTCTCGATGACGGCGGCCTTGACCTCGTCGGTCGCGGCGTCGCGGTCCTGCTTGCCCGGGATCTGCAGCGCGCGGGCCAGGTCGTCGGTGGCGATCGCCGCGACGGCCTCGTAGACGTCCGGCTGGTAGGCCGGGTAGACCGGGAACTCGCCGGTCGGCTTGGCGGCCTCGGCGGCCAGGCGCTGCTGCGCCTCGCACAGCGACTTGATGAACGGCTTGGCGGCCTCGAGGCCCTCGGCGACCGAGGTCTCGTCCGGCGCCTTGCCGCCCGCGGCGATCAGGTCGAGCGTGTGCTCGGTGCCCTCGGCCTCGACCATCATGATCGCGACGTCGTCACCGACGATGCGGCCGGCGACGACCATGTTGAAGGTCGCCTTCTCCAGCTGCGACCAGGTCGGGAACGCGACCCACTGGTCCTCGATCAGCGCGACGCGCACGCCACCGACCGGGCCGGAGAACGGCAGGCCGGCGATCTGGGTCGACGCCGAAGCGGCGTTGATGGCCAGCACGTCGTACGGGTCGTCCGGGTTGAGGCTCTGGACGGTGATGACGACCTGGATCTCGTTGCGGAGGCCGTCGGCGAACGACGGGCGCAGCGGGCGGTCGATCAGGCGGGCGGTGAGGATCGCGTCGGTCGACGGGCGGCCCTCGCGGCGGAAGAACGCGCCGGGGATGCGGCCCGCGGCGTACATGCGCTCTTCGACGTCGACGGTGAGGGGGAAGAAGTCGAAGTGCTCCTTCGGGTGCTTCGACGCGGTCGTCGCCGAGAGCAGCATGGTCTCTTCGTCGAGGTACGCGACGACGGCGCCGGCGGCCTGGCGCGCCAGCCGGCCCGTCTCGAAGCGGACGGTGCGGGTGCCGAACCGGCCGTTGTCGATGACGGCTTCGGTCTCGTGCACGGTGACTCCGGTGGAGTCGGTCATAGATGTTTCTCCTCTTTGGTTCCTTCTACTGGCGCGAGTCTCCCACCCTGGGACCCGTTTCGCCTGAGGACGCTCGAGGAATGAGGCCGGTCTTCGATCGAAGCTCCCGGGACGCTTCCCGGGAACCACTACCGAGGACCGGCGGACGGACCCTCGTGCGCGCTCGCGCCATCTTGTGGCGAGGGGGAGCGACCTGTGGTCACTCCCCCTCGGGTAAAGCTATCGGCGCAGGCCGAGGCGCTGGATCAGCGCACGGTAACGCTCGATGTCCACCTTCATCACGTAGTTCAGCAGCCGGCGGCGACGGCCGACCAGCAGCAGGAGCCCGCGACGCGAGTGGTGGTCGTGCTTGTGAGCCTTGAGGTGCTCGGTGAGGCCGACGATGCGCTTGGTGAGCAGCGCCACCTGGGCCTCGGGGGATCCGGTGTCCGAGTCGTGCACGCCGTACTCGGCCAGGATCGACTTCTTCTCTTCGGTGGACAGCGCCACTTGTGTTGCTCCTCGAAATAATCAGTGCCGTGCGACCCCGGACGTGGATGCACGCCGGGAAGACGGTCACGGCCGCCACGGACTGCAGCCGGACCCGCCCCTGACGTTACCATTCTGGTCACGTGCGGCTCTGAGCAGGGCCTTTCAGGCGGGGCCCAGCCCGAACGAGCGGGCCACCCGGTACCGGGGACCGCCCGGCTCGCGCTCGCTGGTCATCAGCGCCACTTCCGCGGCTCGCCAGCGCCGGCTCGTGAAGTTCGCGAGGCGATCGGTCCAACGCGCGGCGAGCCCGGGTTCTTCCCGCGGGAAGCGCGCGAGTGTCAGGTGGGGCCGGTAGGGCCTCGGTTCGGCGTCGGCACCCGCGGCGTTCGCGAGCGGCGTCAGCTCCGATCCGGCGACAGTCAACCACAGCACCCCGGGGAACGTCGCGGCCTTTTCCAGTCCGACGTCGACCGCCGGGCGGCCGGCCAGCCGCTCGCCCAGCCAGGCGGCGCGGGACCCCACGTCGTCGCGGCCGTAGTAGGCGAGGGTGATGTGCCAGCGCTCCGGCGGCTCCCAGCGCAGGTCCTCGCCGGTCTCGCCGAGGGCTGCCGCGATCGCCGCGACCACGTCGTCCGGGGGGAGCAGCGCGCTGAACAGGACCGGCATCAGGCGCCGTTGCCCGCCCGGCGGAGCAGGTCGGCGATGGCCGGGAAGTCGTCGTCGAGGCGCTTGGCGGCCTCGCCGAGGTCCTCGTCCTCGGCCAGGTCGCGCAGGTAGGCGAGGACCTTCTGGTCTTCGTTGACCACCGGGATGTTGTCGCGGCCGACGGTGGGCCGGGAGTCACGGACGTCCTCCATCGCGGCCAGCATCGCGTCGCGGTTGCCCGCCGCGACCTCGGGCACCAGGATCTTGCGCTCGAGCATGATCATCCTGGCCAGCACGACCGGGTTGCCGATCTTCGCCCGCCGCCCGCTCATCACCTGGCTGAGCATGGGCGCGCTGATCCCGAGGACCTCGGCCAGGAACGCCTGCGAAACGTCGAACGCGACGACGAGCCGGCGCACGCGGTCACCGAGCGGCTCCCCGTACCACTCGCGCTGCAACGCGATGTTCCGCTGGACGATCTTGTGGTCCTCCACCAGTCCCCTGCTCCCCTTTGTTCAGCGCACACCGTCCGTGAGCATCTTGCCATCGCTGCCCGGTCCGTGGACGCGGAATCCCCTATTCGTCCCCGGTCAGGGCGTCCGGGGGCAGTTCGAGTGCCTTCCTGGTCTCGGCCACGTCCTCGTCGATCTGCGCGACGAGCCCGGCCGAGTCGGCGAACCGCACCTGGTCGCGCAGGCGCGCCACGAAGTCGATGGCCACGTGCTGGCCGTAGAAGTCCTCGTCGACGTCGAGGACGAACGCCTCGACCGTCCGCTCGCGGCCGGAGAAGGTCGGGTTGGTGCCCACCGAGACGGCGGCGCGCAGCCGGCGCCGGGGGTCGGCCGAACGGGTGAACCACGCGCTGTAGACGCCGTCGGCCGGGACGGCGGCGAAGCGCGGGGTCGACAGGTTCGCCGTCGGGTAGCCGAGCTCGTGGCCCCGGCCGTCGCCGCGGACGACGATGCCCTCGAGGCGGTGCGGGCGGCCGAGCGCTTCGGCGGCGGCGACCACGTCACCGGCGTCGATGCACGACCGGACGTACGTGCTCGAGAAGGTGATCGCCGACTGGTCCTCTTCGGACAGTTCCTTGCCCTGCAGCTCGGCGCCGAACGCGGCGAAGCCGAACCGGCGGCCGAGGGTGCGGAGCAGCTCGACGTTGCCGGCCGCCTTGGCGCCGAAGGTGAAGTTGTCGCCGACGATCACCGCGGCCGCGTGCAGCCGGTCGACCAGCACCTCGTGCACGAACTCCTCCGGCAGCAGCCGGGACAGCTCGAGGGTGAACGGCAGCACGCAGAAGACGTCGACGCCGAGGCCTTCGACGATCTCGGCCTTGCGCCGCAACGTCGTCAGCTGCGCCGGGTGGCTGCCCGGGCGCAGCACCTCCGACGGGTGCGGGTCGAACGTCAGCATCACGCTCGGGAGGCCGCGCTCGGCGGCCGCCGAGACCGTCCGGTTGATCAGCTCCTGGTGCCCGCGGTGGACACCGTCGAACACGCCGATGGTGACCACGCACCGGCCCCAGCTGCCGGGAAGGTCCCCCAGCCCACGCCACCGCAGCACGTCAGACTCCCGTCTCTCGAGCCCACCCTAGGCGGGCAGCAACACGACCACCGCGCGGGACACGCCTTGTTCGTCGGCGGCCAGCGCGAGCACCCGGCCGTCGGGCCCGAAGAGCCCGTAGGTGCCCTCGATGCCGGCCGCCGGGATGCGCTGGCCGTGGCGGACCGCTTTCGCCGTGGCGGCGTCGAGGTCGCGGCGCGGGAACGCGGCGGCGACGGCGGCGTCGAGGTCGAGGCTCAGTTCGGGCTGTTCTTCGAGCTGGTCCAGGGTCCTCGCCCTGGCGAGGGTGAAGGGGCCGACGGTGGTGCGCCGGAGGGCCTTCAGGTGGCCGCCGACCCCGAGGTCGGCGCCGAGGTCGCGGGCCAGCGCGCGGACGTAGGTGCCGGAGGAGCACTCGACGACGGCGTCGACCTCGACGTGGTCCTCTTCGTGGCGGACGGCGAGGACGTCGAAGCGGTACACGGTGACCGGGCGGGCCGGGATGACGACGTCCTCGCCGGCGCGGACGCGGGCGTAGGCGCGCTTGCCGTCGATCTTGACCGCGCTGACCGCGCTGGGCACCTGCTGGATGTCGCCGGTCAGCTTCTCGACGCCGGTGGCGATGTCTTCGTCTGTCACGCCGGTGGTTTCGGCTCGGGTGAGGACTTCGCCCTCGGCGTCGTCGGTCGTGGTGCTGCTGCCGAGGCTGAGGGTGGCCAGGTAGGTCTTGCGGTCCAGGGCGAGGTGGCCGAGCAGCTTGGTGGCGCGCTCGATGCCGAGCACCAGCACGCCGGTCGCCATCGGGTCGAGCGTGCCGGCGTGCCCGACCTTGCGGGTGCCCATGATCCGGCGGGCGCGCGCGACGACGTCGTGCGACGTCATGCCGGCGGGCTTGTCGACGATGAGCAGGCCGGGGGGCGGGGCGGGGCGGCGGGGCGGTTTGGGGCTCGACACGCGGCAAACCCTAGCGGCCGCTCGTCGTGGATCGGATGACGGCCGGACGGCCACGATGGCGGCGTGACGGAGATCGAAGTCCGGGCCGCGACGCCCGCCGAGCTGGAAACGGTCGCCGCGCTGCGGTGGCGCTGGGTGGCCGAACGGGACGGCCTGCCCGACGCGGGCCGGGGCGCGTTCGTGCGGGAGTTCGCCGCCTGGGCGCGGGAAAACGCGGCCACCCACCGGTGCCTGGTCCTGGTGCGCGGCGGCCGGGTGCTCGGGATGGCGTTCCTGGCGATCACCCCGCGGGTGCCGACGCCGGCGGCGCCGTCGCGGGCCGCCGGGGACCTGCAGAGCGTGTACGTCGTGCCGGAAGCGCGGGACGGCGGCCTCGGCGGGCAGCTGATCGACGGCGTGCTGCGGCTCGCCGCGGAGCTGGGGCTGGAGCGGGTCACCGTGCACTCGTCGCCGCGGGCCGTGCCGGCCTACGAGCGGCGCGGGTTCGCGGTGGCGCCGGAGCTGCTGCAGGCGCCGGTCCGGCGGTGATCGCGGCAGACTGGGGCCATGCGGATCAACCACCAGGTCGTCACCTTCGACGCGGCCGACCTCGCCGCCGAAAGCCGCTTCTGGGCCGGGGTCCTCGGCGGGGAGGTGAGCGAAGACGGCGACTGGCACATGGTGCTGGTGGACGGGGCGCCGCGGGTCGGCGTCCAGCTCGCGCCCGGCCACACGCCGCCGCAGTGGCCGGACGGCCCGGTTCCGCAGCAGATGCACCTCGACCTGTGGGTCGAGGACTTCGCCGAAGCGCACGAAGAGGTCATGGCGCTCGGTGCCACGGTGCTGAAAGCCGCGACCGGGGCCACGTCCGGGGACGACTTCCAGGTGTACGCCGACCCGGCCGGGCACCCCTTCTGCCTGTGCTGGCTGGTCCCCCGGCGCGGGTGATCAGGCGGCGACGATCGGCGTCTCCGGCAGGGCCGCGTCCCAGCGGCGGCGGGTGATCCGCACCGGCAGCTCCTCGCCGCGGGCTTCGGCGAGGAAGAGGTGGGTGCGGGTCCGGCGCCACCACACGAGCAGGCGGAACGTCCCGAGCGCGAGGATGGCGACGATCGCCAGCAGCGAGACGCGGAAGTTCCCGCCGGTGGCTTGGAGCAGCACGCCGACGCCGAGCGCGGCGATCGTCGTCGCCACGAAGCCGCCGACGTTGACCACGCCGGTCGCCGTGCCGACGCGGCTGAGCGGGTTGTAGTCGCGCGCCAGCGCGAAGCCGATCATCGACGCCGGGCCGCCGAGGGCGAGGAAGGCGAACGCCGGCACCAGGACCGGCAGCGGCACCTGGCCCGGCCAGCCCAGCAGCACCGCCCAGACCAGCACGGCGCCGCCGATGTACCCGCCGACCAGCGGCATCCGCAGCGACGGGCGGCGGCCGATCAGGCCGCCGAGCGCCGGGCCGCCCGCCATCGAGCCGAAGACGAACACGGTGAGCAGCGCGCTCGCCGTCGCTTTCGACTGGCCTTGGCCCTGCACCAGCCAGGGAACGCCCCACAGCAGCGTCAAGGCGTTCGGGGCGAACATCGTGCTGAAGTGGACCCAGAAGCCCAGGCGCGTCCCCGGCGTCCGCCAGGCCTCGGCGACCTGGCCGGCGAGCTCGCGGGGGCGGACTTCTTCGCGGACCGGCTCGGGCGTGCCGGCCGGGACGTCGCGGACCCGCAGGGCGACGACGACGGTGTAGAGGACCGTGATGGCGCCGACCGCGAGGAAGGTGGGTGTCCAGCCCGCGCCGTCGAGGACCAGGGCGAGCGGGACGGTGGCGGCGAGGTTGCCGATGTAGCCCACGGCCGCGGTGAACGACGTCAGGAGGGCGTACTGGCGGCCCGGGAAGTGGGCCGCGACCAGGCGCAGGACGCTGACGAAGGTGAGCGCGTCGCCGAGGCCGAGGACACCGCGGGCGAGCAGGCCGAGGCCGTAGGAGTGGGCGAGGCCGAGCAGGAGCTGGCCGGCGCCGAGCACCAGCACGGCGACGGTGAGGACGCGGCGGGGACCGTAGCGGTCGACCAGGACGCCGGTCGGGATCTGCATCGCGGCGTAGACGCCGACCTGCAGGACGGTGAAGGTGCCGAGCGCGGCCGCGCCGACCCCGAAGCGCTCGGCGGCCTGCAGCCCGGCGACGCCGAAGGACGTCCGGTGGAAGACGGCGAGGAGGTACACGGTGACGGCGGCGAGCCAGATCAGCCAGGACCGGGCAGTGGCACGGCCGGTGGCGGGCACGGGTTCCTCCAGGGTTTCGGCGTTCGTTCGTCCGGACGCCTGCGCTGCCGTCCCTACTACTTGTATCGCCTAAGCAACCACGAACCATAGCCGCGAGCCGGGTGGTTTTCCCCACAGGTAACCCCCATCACCCGTGCTCAGCCGGGCTTCACCCGTGCATGGAGGGGCATCACGCGTGACTGGGCGGGCATCTCGTGTGTCTGGAGGGGCATCGGGCTGATGCCCCGCTGATCACGAGTGATGCCCCTCCAGACACGTGGAGTTGCCCCTTGGGGGCGGACACCTTGATTCCAGACGGTGGTCTGGAGGGAGGATGTCTTGGTGTCGCGCAGGTCGAAGTATCCGGAGCAGTTCCGTCGTGATGCGGTCGAGCTGGTCAACTCGAGTGATCGTCCGTTGCGGCAGATCGCCCGTGAGCTGGGGGTCAATCATGAGACCTTGCGGTCGTGGGTGAACACCGCCAAGCAGGCCGCCAAGGCCGGGCCGCCGGTGGAGGATCCGGCGGTGACCGACGAGGTGACGCGGTTGCGCAAACAGGTCGCTGAGCTGCAGAAGGAGAAGGAGATCCTG